>JAKLKA010000014.1 GCA_023150915.1 Polyangiaceae bacterium | reverse complement strand
ACCGGCGGCGCGGGCGGAGCCGGCGGCGCGGGCGGAGCCGGCGGCGGGGGCGGAACCGGCGGCGTCACGTGCTCGAGCGTGGTGGTGAACGAAGTGGCGACCGAGGGTCCGGCCGGGGCGACGGACGAGTTCGTCGAGCTGTTCAATGGCGGGACGTGCGCGCAGTCGCTCTCCGGCTGGACACTGAAGTACTCGTCGGCGACCGGAGTCTCGATGCAGAACCTGTGGGCGGCCGCAGCCACCGACTCCATTCCGGCCGGCGGGTACTTCACGATTGGCGGCGCGGCGTTCACCGGCACCAAGAACGGAACCATCAGCAGCGGCGGCCTGGCTCAAGCCGGGGGCGGCGTGGCCCTGTTCGACGGCACCACCAAGAAAGACGGCGTGGCCTGGGGCACGGCGGCCGCCAACCATCCGTTCCTCGAAACGACCGTGATCGCGGCGCCCGCCACGCCCCAGTCGGCGGCCCGCTCACCCAACGGCAAGGACACCAACGTCAACGCCGCCGACTTCAAGCTCGGCGCGCGCTCACCCGGGGCGTCGAACTGAGATGAAGATCGTCTGCCCCACCTGCCAGAAGGTCATCGACGACGCGCCGGCCGACTTCGCGCCCCGCCCGTTCTGCTCGGCGCAGTGCAAGTGGGTCGACCTGGGGAACTGGCTGAACGAGAGCTACCGCTTCTCCGAGCCGATCGACGCTCTGGAGGACGGCGAGGGGGAGCGGCGAAAGCCGAACTGAGGGAAATTTGCGGCACTTTCGCAATCGTGGCGGGGCGCGCTAAACTCCCATGGCGCCCATGTCGGACCGCGGCGACAGCGTGCTCCGCGCCATCACCAACGACGGCGCCTTTCGAGTCGTCGTGGCCAAGACCACGCGCACGGTGCGCGGCGTGCTGGGCGCGCAGCACGCCAGCCGGGCCACGGCCCGGCCGTTCGGGGACCTGATCACGGGGTCGGTTCTGTTCCGAGAGACCATGGCCCCCAACCTGCGCGTGCAGAGCGTGCTCAAGGGCGTCGGCGGGCGCGGCAGCCTGGTTGCCGATTCGCACCCCTCGGGCATGACGCGCGGACTGATCCAGCTGGCCGAGGGCGAGCAGTCGGTCGATACCGACGCGGGTGCGCTGCTGCAGCTGATGCGCACGCTGCCGGGCGGGCGGATCAACCAGGGTGTGGTCGAGATGCCGCCGGGCGGCGACGTGTCTCGGGCTCTGATGGCGTACATGCAGACCTCGGAGCAGGTGGTGAGCATGATCGCCGTGGGAACGCTGCTCGGCGAGGACGACATCACGGCCGCCGGCGGCTATCTGGTGCAGCTCTTGCCCGAGGTGGGGCGTGGGCCGCTGATGATCATGACCGAGCGGCTGCGGGAATTCGAAGACATCGCGCCGCAGCTGGCCGACGCGGCCTTCAGCCCCAGCTGGCTGCTCGACCAGCTGCTGTATGGCATGGAATACACGCGCCTCGACGAGAACGCGATCGGCTTCGATTGCTGGTGCGACGAGCTCAGGCTGCTGTCGGTCTTGGCCACGCTCGACCGCGCAGAGGTCGAGGACCTGATCTCGAGCGGCGAGACGCTGGAGATCACCTGCGACTACTGCAAGAAGGAGTACCGCATCGCGCCGGCCAAGCTGCGAGGGCTGCTCGGCGCCAGCTGAGCCGTGAGCCGATGCGCCCCGTGTTCGCCGCCGTCGCGCTGCTCGTGGCCTGCGCCCAGCCGCCACCGCCGCCGCCCGCGCCCCCCGCGCTTCCGGCCGCGCCGAGCGCCACGGCTCCGGCGCGCGACCGCGTGATCTCGATCGTGGGCACCAACGATCTGCACGGTCACGTCGAGCACCTCGAAGTGTTCGCGGGCTACGTCGCGCGGCTGCGCGAGCTCAGGCGCCACGACGGGGGCGTGGCTCTGGTGGACGCCGGCGACATGTTCCAGGGCACCCTCGAGTCGAACCTGGGCGAGGGGCAGGCGGTGATCAGCGCGTTCAACGCCCTGGGATACACCGCCGCCGCCCTGGGGAACCACGACTTCGACTATGGCCCGGTGGGTGAGCGCGACGCGCCGGGCGGCGACCCGCGCGGAGCCCTGCGCGCGCGGCTGGCCGAGGCAAGGTTCCCGATGCTCTCGGCCAACCTGATCGAGAAGAGCACCGGCCGCGCACCGAGCTGGGGCAACCTGCACCCGTCGACGCTGGTGGAAGTGGGCGGCGTGAAGCTGGGCATCGTCGGAGTCATCACCCGCGAGACCCCGCAGATCGTCATGCCGGCGCATTTCGCCGGGCTCGACGTGACCCCGCTCGCCCCGGCCATCGCGCGGGAGGCTGCGGCGCTGCGGCGGCGCGGCGCGCGGGCAGTGGTCGCGTTGGCGCACGCGGGGGGGGTGTGCAGCCGCCACGACGACCCGAAGAGCGCATCGGCGTGCAACGCCGACGAAGAGCTCAACCAGGTGGCCCGGGCCCTGCCCGCAGGAACGGTCGACGCGATGATCGGCGGGCACACCCACCAGGGCGTGGCCCACTACTTCTCGGGCACGGCCGTGGCCGAGGCGTTCGCCCTGGGCCGAGCATTCTCGCGCATCGACCTGACCGTCTTCGGGGACCCGAGCCAAAGGGTCGAGGCGCGGGTGTTCCCACCGCAGCACATCTGTTCGGACGACAAGGCGTCGCGCTGCACCGCCGGCGACTACGAAGGTGGCGCGGTTCGAAGCGACCCCCGGATTCGAGCCGCGGTGGAGACGTGGCAGACCAGAGCCGCGGAGCGCCGCGCCGAGAAGCTGGGGGTGCAGGTGCTGGCCGAAGTGCGGCGCGAGTATGGCGTCGAGTCACCGCTCGGCAATCTGCTGGCCGACCTGCTGCTGGCGGCGTCGCCGGGCTCCGATGTCGCGATCCTGAACGGCGGGGGGCTTCGGGCGGCGCTGCCCGCGGGCTCGCTCACCTACGGTCAACTCTACGAGAGTCAGCCGTTCGACAACCGGGTGGCCCGCCTGCGCCTGACGGGTGCGGAGCTCAAGCGCGTGATCGGGCTCCACCTCGAGCGCGGACGCCACGGCATCATCTCGCTGGGCGGCGCTCGGCTCGAGGCGCGCTGCGTGGGCTCGGTGCTCGAGGTCGTCTTGCGGCGACCGAACGCGCAGCCGATCGCCGACACCGAGTCGGTCACGATCGTCACCAGCGACTACCTGGCGACCGGCGGCGACGAGCTGTTCGCGGGTGCCGGGCGCCCCGCACCCCCGGCCGAAACCTCACCCGAGACGGTCCGCGACGCGCTGGCTCGGGAGCTGAGGAAACGCGGCGGAAGCCTGGGCGGCGAAGCCCCGACCGTGTTCGATCCGAAGAAGCCCCGAGTGCGGCTGCCGGGCCCGCGGCCGGTCCGCTGCCCCAGGTGACCGGAGCGCACCCGTACAGGTAGGGAAAATACCGCTCATGACCTGCGGAACTCGGCTGCAATCTCGCTGGCTTTGGGGCCGCATGCTAGCTTGATCGGCTGAAGATGACGGGGCCGAAGACACCCGAGGATCTGCTCGACTCGGCCGAAACGGTGTCGGTCGAGACGCAGGCAGTCGCCCGCTCGACCGCCGCCGAGCGGTACGCCGAGGGGGATCTGATCGGCGACAAGTATCGCCTGATGCGCCGCCTGGGCGAGGGCGGCATGGCCAGCGTGTGGGTGGCCCACAACGAGGCCCTGGACATCCACGTGGCGATCAAGTTCATCCGCGCCGAGCTGGAGCACGCGGACCTCGGCAATCGCCTGCTGCAAGAGGCGCGGGCCGCGGCCCGGCTGGGGCACCCGGCCATCGTGCGCGTGGCGGACTTCGGCAAGACCCCGCGGGGTGGCCCGTACATCGTGATGGAGCTGCTGAACGGCGAAGATCTGGGCGCCGTGCTGAAGCGCAAAGGGCCGATGCCCCCGCTGAAGGCGGTGCGCACGCTGCTTCCCATCGCCGACGCGCTGGCGGTGGCTCACGGCAAGAAGATCGTCCACCGCGATCTGAAGCCCGAGAACATCTTCATCACCCAAGAAGAGAACGGCAAGACGCAGCCGAAGGTCGTGGACTTCGGCATCGCCAAGCTCGAGGTGGAAGACTCGCAGCGCATCACGCAAATGGGGGCGGCCATGGGCAGCCCCGCGTACATGTCGCCCGAGCAGGCCCGCGGGCTCGACGTGGACGCGCGCACCGACATCTGGGCGCTGTGCGTGGTGCTCTACGAGGTGTTGACCGGGCAGCTGCCGTTCAACGGCAACGTCTACACGGCGCTGGTGGTGGCCATCTTGGAAGCGAAGCCCAAGCCCATCACCGAGCTCGGCATCGGCGACGCCGAGCTCTGGAGCATCATCGCCAAGGGCCTGGAGAAGGCCCCCGAGAACCGCTGGCAGAGCATGCGCGAGCTGGGCGCCGCCCTGGCACGTTGGGCCATGGCGCACAGCGTGGCCGACGACATCACGGGCTCGAACCTGCAGACCTCGTGGATCGAACGCCCCCCGGACTCGATGCCGATGGGCGCGCCCGCGCTGACCGTGCCCGCGCCGCCGCTGGCGGCCAGCGCGGGCCACGGCGCGACCCAGCTCTCGGCCACGGTCTCGGGCGCGTCGCCCGCGCGGTCGCGCTCGACCTGGATCATCTTGAGCGCGGCGGCGGTGGTGGTGCTGGGCATCGGCTTCGCGCTGCTGCTTCGCGCCATGGGCCAGCCCGACGTGAGCCCCGAACCGGGCAAGGCCGCGACCGCGCAGCCGACCGCTGCGCCCGAGCTCAGCGCTCGCCCCCACGAGCCCAAGGTCGAGCCGGCGATCACGCCCAGCGCCGAGCCTGCGCCCAGCGCCGAGCCCGCGCCCAGCGCCGTGGCGGCGCCTGCGGGCGGGAAGAAGCCGGTGGGCAAGCCGCCGGTGAGCAAGCCCGCTGGCAAGCCGGGCGAGAACGTGGCCAAGCCGGTCGAGAAGCCGCCGAAGCCGCCCGAGAACGACTTGAAACCGCTGTGAGCTTTGCATGACCGTCCGCGCTTGCCTGAAGACTGTTCTGGTGTGCTTTGCACTGGGCTCGGTCGTGAGCCCCGCAGCAGCCCAGCCGGCTGCCAAGGCCGCCGCCGCGCAGCCGAAGCGCGACGCCGACGCGAAGGCGCGGGCGCAGAAGCACTTCGAGCGGGGCGTGGCGGCCTACAAAGAGAGCAGATTCAAGGACGCGGTGGACGCTTTCTTGGACGCGCACCGGGAATACCCCAGCCCCTCGCTCAGCTTCAACGCCGCCCGCGCCTACGACAAGTTGCTGGACACGGCCGGTGCGCTTCGCTTCTACCGCGAGTATCTGCGGCAGACCCCCGAAGCCACGGATCGCGCCAGCGTGGAGACGCGCGTGGGCGAGCTCGAGACCAAGCTGCAGCAAGAGCGGGGGCGGCAGCAGGTCACGGTCTTGTCCAACGTCGAGGGGGCCACGGTCCGCATCGACGATCAACCCGTGGGCGTGGCCCCTTGGACCGGCGAGATCTTGCCGGGGACGCACAAGGTGAAGCTCACCCTGGACGGCTACGAGGACAGCGAGCAGTCGTTCGAGCTCTTGGCGCATCGCGCCCTGGACGTGACCCTCTCGCTGCGGGCCAAGGCCGCCGCACCCGCCGAGCCCAAACCCGAAGCGGGCCCCGCCGCCGTGACCGTGAAGCCCGATGCTTCCGGCGGCGAAGGCAGCGCCCGCATCAGCTGGATGACCTGGACGGCCTTCGGTGTGGGCGCCGCGGCCCTGGGCGGCGCCGGCGTATTCGAGCTGATGCGCGCCAGCTCGGAAGAGGACGTGAAGACCGAGCGGACGCAGCTCGCGCGGCACGACGCCTTCGACCGGATGGAGAGCCAGCAGAAGACAGCGCGCATCTTCGCCGGGGTGGGCGCCGTGGCGGTGGTGGCTGGCGGCGTGCTCTTGGCGCTCGATCTGTCGAAGGGCGGCGGAAAGAAGGAAGGGCCGCCCGCGGTGTCGGTGGGCTGCCTCCCCGGGAGCTGCAGCGCGGCGTTCGCCGGGCGGTTCTGAAGGAGCGCCGCATGCGGACCCGAACGAGCACCTGGCCGCGGCTCTTCGCGGGGGTCGTCTCGCTGTTGGTCGCGGTCTTGCTCGGTCCGGCCGGGTGCGCCGCCGACGACCTTGCCGAGTACCTGGCCGGCGGCGAGTGCGACGACGGAAAGTGCGCTCCGGGGTACGTCTGCGTGAAGAGCGCCGAGCTTCCCGATGGGGTCTGCAAACCCGAGGGCAGCGGCGCCGATGCGGGCCCCTGCGCCTCGTGCGCGGCCGGCGAGATCTGCTGCGACGACGCCTGCGTGGACATCAAGACCAGCTCGGCGCACTGCGGCGGCTGCGGCCAGGCCTGCCCCGGCACCACCTGCCAGGGCGGAACCTGCACCAACACCTGCAAGCTCGGCAGCCTGGACTGCGACGGAAACGTCGTGAACGGCTGCGAGGTCGACGCCGCAAAAGACCCGAAGAACTGCGGCGCGTGCCAGGCCGAGTGCAGCGCCCCGGTGGCCGGCACCGCGACTTGTGCCCAGGGCGCGTGCGACTTCACCTGTGCCTCGACCAGCACCTTGTGCGACGTGACGTGCATCGACACCTCGGGGGATCCGGACAACTGCGGCGGCTGCGCCGAGGAGTGCCCCACCGTCGAGAACGGGGCTCGCACCTGCGCCGGCGGGAAGTGTGGCGCCGCCTGCGACAGCGGTTTCACCGCCTGCGGCGCCGACGGCTGCGTGAACGTCAAGACCTCTGCCGCGCACTGCGGTGGCTGCGGCAGCGTCTGCGACACGGGTCAGGTCTGTTACAAGGGCGGCTGCGGCGCGAGCTGCAACGAGCTGACCACGTGCGGCGCGTCGTGCGTGGATCCGCAGACCGACATCGAGCACTGCGGCGGCTGCGAGAACGCCTGCCCCGCACCGGCCAACGGCAAGGCGGTGTGCGCGGCGGGGAAGTGCGGCAGCGCGTGCGACCCGGGCTTCACCCAGTGCGGTGCCGCCTGCGTGGACACGGCGACCGACCCCGCGAACTGCGGAGCCTGTGACCAGGCGTGCACCGCCCCGTCGAATGCCACCGCCACCTGCACCGCCTCGGGCTGCGGCTTCGTCTGCGACACGGGCTTCGTGAAGTGCGGCGACAAGTGCATCGACACCCAGAACGACACTGCCAACTGCGGCGGCTGCGGCAGCGCCTGCAAGTCGGGCGAGCTGTGCGCCACCGGCAAGTGCGTGACCAGCTGCCCGGGTGGCTCCACCCAATGCGGCGCGATTTGCGTCGACCCCCAGACCGACCCCGCGAACTGCGGCACCTGCGGCACGGCCTGCGCGGGCGTCGACAACGGCAGCCCGAGCTGCGCCGCGGGCAAGTGCGATTACGCCTGCAACAGCGGGTACACCAAGTGCAACGGCGCCTGCGTCAACACCTCGAGCGACAAGGCGCATTGCGGCGCGTGCGGCAACGCATGCCCCCCAGCGCCCACCGGCGGCAGCATGGCGTGCGTCGGCGGCGCCTGCACGCCCAGTTGCGGCACCGGGCTGCTCTCGTGCGGCAACGAGTGCGTGAACACCCAGACGGACAACGACCACTGCGGCGCGTGCGGCAACGCCTGCGGCGCGCTGAAGGTGTGCTCGAACGGCTCGTGCACCACCAATTGCCCGGGCGGGACCACCAACTGCGGCGGGCAGTGCGTCGACACGGGCTCTGACGTGCTCAATTGTGGCGCTTGCGGCAACGGGTGTGCGTCCCCGCCCAACGGCCAAGCGTTCTGCTCGAGCGGGCAGTGCGGGTTCAACTGCACGGGCGGCACCATCAAGTGCAACGGCCAGTGCGTCGACCCGAGTGCGTTGCCGAACTGCGGCGCCTGCGGTGAAGACTGCTCCCCGCCCCCCACCAACGGCTTCCCGCTGTGCGCGAGCGGGAGCTGCAGCTTCGGCTGCAACGGCGGCTACACCAAGTGCACCAACGTCTGCACCAATACCCAGACCGACAACGCGAACTGCGGCGCGTGCGGCGTCAAGTGCGGGACGGGCAAGGTGTGCCAGGCCGGCACCTGCACCACCGTGTGCTCACCGCCGCTGGTGAACTGCAACGGCCAATGCGTGAACACGCAGACCAACACCCTGCACTGCGGTGGCTGCGGCGTGGTGTGCCCGGGCCGACCGAACAGCACACCGAAGTGCCTCTCGGGCAACTGCGGCATCGTGTGCAATAGCCAGTTCGCCGACTGCAACGGAAGCCCGGGTGACGGCTGCGAGAGGAACATCGGCGCAGACGTCGACCACTGCGGCGACTGCTCGCGCGCTTGCGGCACCGAGAAGGTGATGAGCCTTTCGTGCGCGAACGGGCAGTGCAACTCGACCTGCGTGCTCAAGCGCAGCAACTGCTTCCAGCCCAAGGCCCCGACCCCGGACGACGGGTGCGAGACCGATCTGACGAGCGGAACCTGCGGCAGCTGCAACACGAACTGCTCGACGCAGGGGTTCGCCAACGCCAAGCTGGTGTGCGATCCCGAGCCGACCGCACCGGTGGCGTGCGGCTGTAACAACGCTGCACAGTGCTCGGACTCGACCAGCACGACGGAGGGGTGCGCGGCCGGGCTGTGCATGTGTGCGAGCACGGTCTGCAAGCCCGGCGAGGTGTGCAAGGTGAACTCGGCCGCGGGCGGCCCCACGACCATCTACGAGTGCTCGTGCAACGGCGGGGCAGCATGCCTCAGCAACACGCACACCTGCTGCCCCGGCGCGGGCTGCAAGAGCCTGGATTTCGACGCACTCAATTGTGGAGCGTGCGGCCGCACCTGCCCGCCCGGGTTCGGTTGCACCGGGGGCAAGTGCAGCTGCGCCGGCGCGTCGTGCAACGCCGGCGGTACGGGCGCGTGCGGCATGGTGACCGGGCTGTGCTCGTGCGGTGGGGTGACCTGCGCCGAGGGCCAGCGCTGCTTCCCGGGTAACGTCTGTCGGTGAGGAGGGAACGATGAACGCACTCCGAAAGCTCTTCGCGGCGGCGCTGGCGGTGGCGGGCTCGCCCCTGGTCGTTCAAGCCGGCTGCGCGGCAGACGACCTCTCCGAGTACCTGGCCGCCGGGGAGTGCGACGACGGCAAGTGCGCGCCGGGCTACGTCTGTGACAAGACCCAGCCCAAGTTCCCGAAGGGGCTGTGCGTCGCTGGGCTGGACGGCGGTGATGCCGGCCCCTGCGCAAGCTGTGCCGCCGGCGAGATTTGCTGCGACGGAGCGTGCGTCGACACCAAGACCAGCTCGGCCCACTGCGGCGGCTGCGGCAAGGCGTGTCCCGGCACCACCTGCGTGTCGTCCGAGTGCACGAACAACTGCAAGCTGGGCAGCCTGGACTGCGACGGCAACGTGGTGAACGGCTGCGAGGTCGACGCGGCCAAGGACCCGAAGAACTGCGGAGCCTGCAAGACCGAGTGCAGCGCGCCGGTGAAGGGCACCGCCAGCTGTGAGCAAGGGACGTGCGGGTCGGCCTGCGGGGCGGGCACCACGCTGTGCGACGTCACCTGCACCGACACCGGCACCGACCCGGACAACTGCGGGGGCTGCGCCGCTGCCTGCCCACCGGTGGACAACGGATCGCGCACATGCGGCGCCGGCAAGTGCGGCGGCACCTGCGACACGGGCTTTACCGGCTGCGGCGACGCGGGCTGCGTGAACACGCAGACCGAGCCCGCGCACTGCGGCGGCTGCGGCACGGTCTGTGACACGGGCAAGGTCTGCTACAAGGGCGCCTGCGGCGCCAGCTGCAACGACCTCACCCAGTGCGGCGCCGCGTGCGTGGATCCACAGACCAACGTGGGCAATTGCGGGGCGTGCGGCAACGCCTGCCCGGCACCGACCAACGGCAAGGCGGCCTGCGCCGCCGGCAAGTGCGGCGCCAGCTGCGACAGCGGATTTTCCCTGTGCGGCACGCTGTGCGTGGACGTGCAGACGGACGAGAACCACTGCGGAGCGTGTGGCAAGAGCTGCACGGCGCCGTCCAACTCCACGGCAACCTGCTCGGGCGGGGCCTGCGGCTTCGTCTGCGACTCGGGCTTCGTCAAGTGCGGCGACCAGTGCGTCGACATTCAAACCGACAGCACCCACTGCGGAGGCTGCGACAACGCCTGCAAGTCCGGGACGGTGTGCGCGGCCGGCGAGTGCAAGGCCAGCTGCCCGCCAGGCGCGACCCAGTGCGGCAATCAGTGCGTGGACACCCAGACCGACCCAGCGAACTGCGGCGGCTGCGGCACGGGCTGCCCCGGCACGCAGGACGGCAGCCCCGCCTGCAGCAACGGCAATTGCGACTTCGACTGCAATGCCGGGTTCGCCAAGTGCGACGGGAAGTGCGTCAACACCTCCAGTGACAAGAAGCACTGCGGCGCTTGCGGGAACGCCTGTCCGCCGGCGCCGCCCGGCGGAAGCATGGCGTGCGTGAGCGGCGCCTGCGCCCCGAGCTGTGGACCCGCGCTTTCGCTGTGCAGCGGCACGTGCGTCAACAAGCAGACCGACAACAACAACTGCGGCAGCTGCGGCAAGGTCTGCACCTCGGGCCAGGTCTGCTCGAACGGCAGCTGTAAGTTGAACTGCCCGAACGGCACCACCAACTGCGGCGGGCAGTGCGTGGCCACGGCCTCCGACGCGCAGCACTGCGGGGCCTGCGGCAACGCCTGCCAACCGCCGCTCGGCGGCCAGGCAACCTGCTCGAGCGGCAATTGCGGCTTCACCTGCACCGGCGGGCTGCTCAAGTGCGGCAACGCCTGTGTGGACCCGACTGCGATCCCCAACTGCGGCGGCTGCGGCGTCACGTGCAGCCCTGCACCCGCGAATGGCTTCCCCACGTGCGACGCCGGGAGCTGCGGCTTCGACTGCAACGCCAACTTCACCCAGTGCGGCGCGGCCTGCGTGAACACCCAGACCGACAACCTGAACTGCGGCGGGTGCGGCAACGCCTGCACCGGGGGAAAGGTCTGCCAGTCGGGGACCTGCACTACGGTGTGCAGCACGCCGTTTTCCAACTGCGGGGGGCAGTGCGTCGACACCGAGAAGAACCCGCAGCACTGCGGCGCGTGCAACAACGCCTGCCCGTTCGGCCCGAACAGCAGCGCCACCTGCCTGGCCGGCACCTGCGGCCTGAAGTGCGCGGCCCCCTGGCTCAACTGCGACGCCAATGCCACCACCGGCTGCGAGGTGAACCCGTCGAGCAACGCACTGCACTGCGGCGCCTGCAACCGACAGTGCGCGACCACCAACGTGATGTCCGTAGAGTGCACCGCTGGGCAGTGCACGTCGTTCTGCAACCAGGGGTACAGCAACTGCAGCTGGCCCAGCGGCGCCGACAACGGCTGCGAAACCAATCCCACGCTGACGACCTGCGGCGGGTGCGGCGCGGACTGCACCACCCAGGGCAGCGGGGCGAGCGACTTCGTCTGCGACCCGGGCCTTCCGGCGATCACCGCGTGCGGGTGCACGCAGGCCGAGCAGTGCGCCCCAGCGAAGTCGGGCACCGAGGACTGCGTGAGCGGGGTCTGCAAGTGCGGCGGCGCGATCTGTCGCCCGGGCGAAGCGTGCACGCCCACGGGAAGCGGGACCGGCGGCACGGGAGGCACCGACGGTGGGGTCGACGGCGGCATCGACGGCGGCGGGTCGGGAGGCACCGGCGGCTCCGGCGGCAGCGGTGGGATGGGGGCGAGCGGCGGGATGGGAGCCACCGCCGGAACGGGGGGCACGGCTGGCTCCGGCGAGACGGTCTACCAGTGCTCGTGCAACGGCGGCACGGCCTGCCCCACCAGCCTGTGGGGCGAGTACGCGTGCTGCCCCGGGTCCGGCTGCAAAGACCTCGAGGCCGACGCCCAGAACTGCGGAGCGTGCGGGCGGGCGTGCCCGCCGGGCTTCATGTGCGCCGGGGGGCAGTGCCTGTGCGGGGGCGCCGCCTGCGACATGGGCGGCGCAAGCCCGACCTGCAACTCGAGCAACGGTCGATGTATGTGCGGCACGACCCCGTGTCAGGAAGGGCAGCGGTGCTTCCCGGGCGTCGGCTGCAGGTGATCCGATCCGGGACACTCATGAGGTTCGATTGAGACGGCGCCGAAGCTCGTGATAGCTTCGTGATTCGTGACTCGGAAAGCCTGGCGCCACCTGCTCGCGGTCGCGGTGGCCTGGGGGCTGGCCAGCTGCTTCGTGTCGATCGACGACGTTCGAGACGGAACGGGCGGCTCGGGTAACGACGCCGGAAGCGACGCAGACCCGTGCGCGAGCTGCAGCGCCGACGAGACGTGCTGCGACGGCGCGTGCGTGGACACAGCGAAGAGCTCGAGCCACTGCGGCGGCTGCGGCAAGCCCTGCCCGGGCACGACCTGTGTCTCGTCCGAGTGCACCAACACCTGCAAGCTGGGCAGCCTGGACTGCGACAACAACGCGGTGAACGGCTGCGAGGTGGATGCCGCGAAAGACCCGAAGAACTGCGGCGCGTGCAAGGCCGAGTGCAGCACGCCGGTGGGTGGCAAGGCGGCGTGCGCCGAGGGGGTGTGCGCGCTCGAGTGCAACCCCGGCGGCAAGCTGTGCGACGTGACCTGCATCACCGTCGCCACCGACCCCGAGAACTGCGGCGATTGCGCCAACGAGTGCCCGGCGGTCACCAACGGCGCGCGCACCTGCAGCGGCGGCAAGTGCGGCGCCACCTGCGACCCGGGCTTCACCGCGTGCGCGGCCGACGGCTGCGTGAACACCAAGACCGAGCCGGCGAACTGCGGCGCCTGCGGCACCGTCTGCGACACCGGCAGCGTCTGTTACAAGGGCGCCTGCGGCGGCAGCTGCAACGAGCTCACGCAGTGCGGCGCGTCGTGTGTGGATCCACAGTCCGACGTGGCGCACTGCGGCGCCTGCGGTAACGCCTGCCCGGCGCCCACCAACGGAAAGCCCGCGTGCACCAGCGGCAAGTGTGGCAAGAGCTGCGACACCGGGTTCACCGCGTGCGGCGCGGCATGCGTGGACGTGGGAACCGACGCCAACCATTGCGGGGCCTGCGGCAAGGTGTGCACCGCGCCAGCCAACGCGACGGCCACCTGTTCGGCCGGCGGCTGCGGCTTCGTGTGCGACGCCGGCTTCGCCAAGTGCGGGGACAAGTGCATCGACACCACCAGTGATCCGAATCATTGCGGCGGCTGCACCACCGCCTGCCCGGCCGGTGAGGTGTGCGCGCTGGGCAAGTGCGCCACGGGGTGTCCGACGGGCACCACCAAGTGCGGCACCGAGTGCGTGGACACCACCACCAGCCCGGCGCACTGCGGCGCCTGCGGCGTGGCCTGCCCGGGCGTGCCGAACGGTGCGCCCGCGTGCGTGGCCGGCAAGTGTGCGTACTCGTGCAGCGAGGGGTTTTCGGCGTGCAACGGCGCGTGCGTCAACACCAGCAGCGACCCGAAGAGCTGCGGCGACTGCGGCAATGCGTGCCCCCCGGCGCCAGTGGGCGGCAGCATGGCCTGCGTCGCCGGCAGCTGCACCCCCAGCTGCAACGCGGGGCTCTCGGCGTGCGGCGCCACCTGCGTCAACAAGCAGACCGACAACAACCACTGCGGCGCCTGTGGAAACGCCTGCAGCTCGGGCAAGGTCTGCTCCAACGGTACGTGCACCAACACTTGCCCCACCGGCACCACCAACTGCAATGGCCAGTGCGTCGCGACCGGGTCCGACTTGCTCAACTGCGGCGCGTGCGGCAACGCCTGCAATGCCCCCCCCGGCGGCTTCGCGTTCTGCTCGGGCGGGCAGTGCACGTTCGGGTGCATCGGGGGCTTCATCAAGTGCGGGCAGAGCTGCGTCGATCCGACCAAGCTGCCCAATTGCGGGGGCTGCGGGAACACCTGCCTGCCCACTCCGGTCAACGGCTATGCCGCCTGCGCCTCGGGGTCGTGCAGCTTCGGCTGCAACGCGGGCTACACCAAGTGTGGCAACGCCTGCGTCAACACCCTCTCGGACAACTCCCACTGCGGCGGCTGCGGCGTGGCCTGTGGGTCGGGCAAGGTGTGCCAGTCGGGGCAGTGCACGGCGGTGTGCACGCAGCCGCAGGTGAACTGCTCGGGGCAGTGCGTGAACACCCAGACCAACCCGCAGCACTGCGGCGGGTGCGGCGTCGCCTGCCCGGCGGCCCCGAATGCGGTGCCGGTGTGCAACCAGGGCGGGTGCAGCTTCGTCTGCAACCCGGGGCGCGCCGACTGCAACCTCGAGAAGGCAGACGGTTGCGAGGTCAACGTGGCGCTCGACCCGCTGCATTGCGGCAGCTGCAGCCGCGTGTGCAGCACCACCAACGTGCTCTCGCGGGACTGCACCAACGGGGCGTGCACCCCGTATTGCGCGCTGGGCTGGGACAACTGCAAGCAGCCGGACGCGGACGACGGCTGCGAGACCGTGGTGACCAAGGTACCCACGGACTGCGGGAGTTGCTCGAACTCGTGCGGCAAGCTCACCGCCTGCGTGGGCGGTCTGTGCGGGTGCGCGCAGAACAGCGACTGCGGGTCGGGCGGCACCTGCGGCACCATCGTCTCGGGTGCGCCCGGGGTGTGCAGCTGCGGAAGCGGCCCCTGCCAGCCGGGCGAGATCTGCCAGAGCGACGCGTGCAGCTGCAACGGCGGTCCCAGCTGTGGCCCGCTGGCCACCTGCTGTCAGAGCGGCTGCCAGTATTTGTCCACCGACCCGAACAACTGCGGCGCGTGCGGGCGCGTGTGTCCGGACGGCTTCGCCTGCGACAAGGGCACCTGCCGCTGCGATCAGGACAAGGACTGCGACTATGGCGGCGGGGGCAAGTGCCCCGCGGGGGCCTGCATCTGCGGCGCCATCGAGTGCCTGCCCGGGCAGCGGTGCCTTCCCGGTGGGAAGTGTGGATGATCGGCGCTTCGCGCTGCTGGTTGCGTGGGCGCTTGCCGCCTGCGCCGAAGACGACCTCGAGGGCGCGCTGGCGCAGGGCGCGTGCGGGCCGAACGGCGAGTGCGCGGCGGGGTACCAGTGCAACGCACAGAATCAGTGCGAAGTGCTCTCGGACGCCGGCTCGGACTCGGCGTGCGGCGCGTGCGCGCCGGGCTGGGTGTGCTGCGACACGAGCTGCGTGGACAAGAAGAGCGACCCGAACCACTGCGGCGGGTGCGGGGTGGTCTGCCCGGGCACCGCGTGTCAGGGGGCCACGTGCACCAACCAGTGCCAGCCCGGCCTGGCGAACTGCGACAACAACGCACTCAATGGCTGCGAGGCCCCGGCCAGCAGCTGCCCGCCCGACGCCGGCTGAGTCATTCGCTCAGGGGCTGGCCGGCAGGTCCTTCTTCCTCAGGCTCACCAGCTGAATGCGCTCGGCCGCGTCCGGGTCGACGTAGTCGCTGTGACAGCTGGCCTTGGTGCCCTTGTCGGCGCCCACCGCGCTCTGGGTCTTGGTCGCCAGACGGTGCAGCTCTTCCGGCGGCAAGACGCCGCGCTTCTCGAGCTGCGCACGCTGCTCGGCCGAGAGCGCGGGGCTCTTCAGCACCCGCTCGCGCGCGAAGCCCTCGGCCTTGCCGCTGGCGAACTCGGTGATCTCTTTCGAGATGCGCACCGAGCACCAGTCGTGGCCGCACATCGCGCAAAAATCGGTGTCCACGTCCAGGTCCTCGTCGTGCAGCGCCCGGGCATAGTCACCGTCGAAGGCGAGCTCGAAGTGCTTTTCCCAGTTGAGCGCGGCGCGGGCCCGCGTCAGGTCGTCGTCCCAGTCGCGGCTGCCGGGGATGCCCAGGGCCACGTCGGCGGCATGGGCAGCGATCTTGTAGGCAATGCAGCCCTGCTTCACGTCGTCGCGCTTGGGCAGCCCCACGTGCTCTTTCGGGGTCACGTAACAAAGCATCGACGCCCCGTGATACGCGGCGGCGGTGGCGCCGATGCAGCTGGTGATGTGATCGTAACCGGGGAAGACGTCGGTGACGATCGGGCCCAGGACGTAGAACGGGGCGCCGTGACACAGGCGCCGCTCGAGCTTCATGTTGAACTCGATCTGGTCGAAGGGCACGTGCCCGGGGCCCTCGATCATCACCTGCACCCCCTTCCGCCAGGCGCGTTCGGTGAGCTCACCCAGTGCCGCGAGCTCCGCAAGCTGCGCTTCGTCGCTGGCGTCGGCCAGCCCGCCCGGCCGAAGCCCGTCGCCCAGCGAGAACGCCACGTCGTACCGCCGCATGCAGTCGCAGATGCGCTCGAAGGCGGTGTACATCGGGTTCTGTCGAGCGTGGACCAGCATCCACTTGGCCAAGAGCGAGCCCCCGCGGCTCACGATGCCGATCACTCGCTTCTGCACCAGTGGCAGGTGCTCGCGCAGCACGCCCGCGTGGATGGTGAAATAGTCGACCCCCTGCCGAGCCTGGTGCTCCAGGGTTTCCAGGATCACGTCTTCGGTCAGATCTTCGAGCTTGCGGCCGAGGATCATCGAATAGATCGGCACCGTGCCGATCGGCACGCTCGAAGCGCGGATGATCGCCTCACGACACGCATCCAGATCGCCACCGGTCGACAGGTCCATCACGGTGTCGGCGCCCCAGCGCACCGACCAGCGCATCTTCTCGACCTCTTCGTCGGTGCCGCTGGACACCGGCGACGCGCCCAGGTTGGCGTTGACCTTGGTCCGGCTCGCGCGGCCAATGGCCATGGCGTCCAGGCCGAAGCCCAGGTGAATGCGGTTGGCCGGGATGATCATCCGACCCGCCGCGACCTCGTCGCGCACTTGCTCGGGCGTCAGGTGCTTCTCGCGCTCGGCCACGCGCCGCATCTCGGGCGTGACGGTGCCGAGCCGCGCATGCTCGAGCTGGGTGACGGGGACGAACCCGTCCGGCGCTCTGGCGAAACCATCCGCCGCACGCGACCAGCCCTCGGGCAAGAAATCCCACGCGGTCTTCTCGCTCGGCGGGGGCATGCCTGGCGTGTCCGGCGACGAGAAGGCGAGCGGGCCGCCGACGTCGGCGCGGTCGGCGAACGACCCCGGGGTCGTCCCAGAGCGTTCAGTCGAGGGGTTTCCGGCGCCGCGAAGCGGCAGGGTCCAGACAGGCATGTTCGCGATCCTTCCCGTCGCTCGAAGGGAGTGAGACGCCGGGATCTCCGGTCGTCGCATTCCTCCGCTGGTCCGAACCAGATCAGGTCTTGCGGGTTCTTCTCAGCTGCCCCGAATTGGGACCGCGCCCCGAGCGACGGCAGATCCGTAGACTAGAAGCCCCGTCACCGCCAGGGCAGAGTCCCGTTCGTGCGGAAGATCGCGATGATCGCGCGCTGGAAGCCGGTGCACCTGGGGCACGCCGCCGTCCTCCGCGCCCTGCTCCGTTCAGCCGACCACGTGGTCCTGGGCATCGGCAGCTCCAACAAGCGCGACGTCCACAACCCGTTCACCGCCGCGGAAACCCGCGAGATGCTGGATCGGGTGCTGAGCGACGATCGCGCGCGGTGCACCGTCCTGGACGTGCCCGATCTGGGGGACCCGCCGCGCTGGCGGCTGATGGTCCGCGAGATGCTCGGCCCGCTGGACGCGTTCGTCACCGCCAACGCCTGGGTCCAGGGCCTGATGCGCGACGACTACCCGGTGATTCACCCGGTGACTCTGCTCGAGCCCGCAGAGCGGGTGAAGGTCTCTGGAACGATGGTTCGCCTGGCCATGGCGCGCGGCGGCGACTGGCGCGCGCTGATCCCCCCTGCGGTGGCCGACTACCTGGAGAGCCATGCCCTGGTCGAGCGCTTCGTCCGCGAGTTCGGGCTCGAGACCCTGAGCCTGATGCCAGTGCGGTGACGACCCACAATGTGGGTCACGTTTCGACCCTTGTGACGCTCGCTGGCGGTCGACTATGTTGGGGGGCCCATTTGGGCAAGGAGTGGCGATGTCGAGGTTCGTACCTTTCGCGGTGGTCGCTGGCGTGACGTTGTCGATGGTGGGCGCGAGCGCCTGCGGACCCAAGGCCGGGCCCGGGCCGAACCCGCCGGCGCCGATCAATGGCCTGAGGGCGGACGTGGTCTCGACCTACGCCGAGCCGCTGATCGTCGACTGGGAATCCGATCAGCGGGCGGATCTCGAGGCGCTGACCCGCAAGGGCGGGATCGCGGTGGTTCGCTACCAGAAGAACGCGATCAAGATGCTGAAGGATTGCTCGCTCGAGGGCGGGTACGGCTACGTCGGCGTCACCCCCAAGGAAGACATCATCCGCTACGACTCGATGGACGAGGTCGCGGCCAACCTGCCCGGCATCTTTGCCGCCGGCGGCGCCCAGCTGGGTGCCGAAATGCAGAAGGGGTCCACCATCGACATCGGCTGGGTGATCGTCGGGAAGAAGACGGCGGATCGTCCCCTGGCGAAGCGCTCGGAGCTCAAGGGCGACTGCCAGGGCGCCACCCACTTCGTCCGGGGCGCAACCATCGGCGCATTTGCGGTGCAATCCGGCGAGCGCTCGAAGGTCAGCACCGTGGCCAGCCTGTTCGGCGCGGGCGGCTCGTTCAAGACCGGCAGCAGCAAGCTGGTCGGCAAGAAGGACGGCGAGCTGGCCTCGTGCAAGGCCTCTTCGACCGAAGCGCTGAAGCCGCCCGAGGGCTGCGGTGCGCTCTGGAAGATCGAGCTGCGCCCCTTCGACGAGCCGAAGAAGGCCGCCACCAAGGACGAGAAGGGCAGCGTGGTCAAGACCGACGACATTCCCGAGTGCGACTCGGGGTTCGTGTGGGACGGTAAGAAGTGCGCGAGCAAGGCCACCGCCAAGGCCTTCGCCTGCTCGGGCCGGGACGAAGGGCAGTGCCGCTCGCAGTGCGACAAGAACAACGCCAAGAGCTGCACGCAGCTCGCCCGCATCTACCGCAACGCCGGTAAGGATCCGATCCAGGCGGTGGAGTTCTTCAAGAAGGGTTGCGGCTTGGGCGACGAGGCCGCCTGCGCGGAGCACGGCTGGCACCTCTTGAACGGCATCGACGTGAACGCCGACAAGTTCAAGGCGTTCGAGGCGTTCGAGAAGGCGTGCAACGCAGGTGACGGCCTGGGCTGCTCGTTCTTGGCGGGCATGCACCGCTCGGGTGCGGCGCCGGAAGCGACCCCAGAGAAGGCGTTCAACCTGTTCAAGCGCGCGTGCAACGGCGGGCTCTCGGAGGGCTGCGTCGAGCTCGGCACGATGTACGAGAAGGGCGTGGGCACCCCGCGCGACGCCAAGAAGGCGCTGACGATCTACGAACGTGCCTGCCGCGCCGACAACCCCGACGGCTGCGCACACCAGGGCAGCCTGTTC
The DNA here is from genome assembly GCA_023150915.1 of Polyangiaceae bacterium. Taxonomy (GTDB): domain Bacteria; phylum Myxococcota_A; class Polyangia; order Polyangiales; family Polyangiaceae; genus JADJKB01. Next base: position 93,375 of record JAKLKA010000014.1, on the reverse strand, counting down.
ACCAACGAACGGCGCGGCGCGGGGCTCGATCGCCAGAAGGCCATCAGCCTGTTCAAGGGCGCGTGCGACAAGGGCAGCGCCCTGGGGTGCACCGAGCTCGGCAACATGTACTTCGGCGGCGCCGGCATGGAGCGCGAGAAGCAGTCCGAGAACGACGCCGAGGCGGCCAAGCTCTACGAAAAGGCCTGCAAGATGTGGGGCGGGGCCGAAGGCTGCGCGCGGCTCGGCAACCTGATGATCAAGGGCTGGGGCGTGAAGCGCGACACCTACAATGGCGTCTTGAACATCGAGAAGGGCTGCGCCAAGGGCAGCGGCTACGCCTGCGCGGAGCTCGGCAAGATTTACCAGTATGGCGTCTACAAGCCGCGCGACGCGGTCAAGGCCTACGAGTACTACCAGAAGTCCTGCGGCCTGTTCGAAGGCGAAGGCTGCCGCCTGATCGCGCAGCTGTATCGCGGCGAGGCGGGCGCTGGCGTGGCCCGCGACGACAAGCGATCGCACGATTTCTACGCCAAGGGTTGTCGAACCGGCCACCTGGGCTCGTGCCACCAGGTGGCCGTGGACCTGTACAACGGCGTCGGCGTCACGCCCGACTACGCCAAGGCGCTCACCTATTACGAGAACGCTTGCACCGGCGGCTACGCCAAGAGCTGCAACGAGGTGGGCTTCTTGTACGACAAGGGGCAGGGCGGCGTGAAGCAAGACAAGGTGAAGGCCGCGCAGTGGTTCGAGAAGGGCTGCGAGTGGGGCGACGGGTGGTCGTGCGAGAACCTGGGCCGCTACATCGAGGCCAAGATCCACAAGGCCCCTTCGCAAGACCGCGCCCTGGACCTGTTCGGCAAAGCCTGCGAGGCGGCAGAGGGTGACCCCACCGCGTGCGCGCGGCTCGCCAGTCGCTATTTCAACGGCGTGGGGGTGGACAAGGACCCAATGAAGGGCATCCAGTACCTGCGTCGCGGCTGTGAGGTGAAGGGCGACAAGTACTCGTGCTCGCAGCTCGGTGACCTTTACCGGTCGGGCCGCTTCGGTGTGTCGACCAACTTCAGCGAAGCGCTGAAGTACTTCGATCGCGCCTGCTGGGGTCGCGTCGAGTCGGCATGCGACGCCAAGGCCGACATGTACGCCGCGGGGCAGGGCGTTGCCCCGAACCCCACCGAGGCGGCGCGGATCCGCAAAGAGAGCTGCGATCGCGGCAACACCATCGGCTGCCGCAACCTGGCAAAGATGTATCGGGATGGCATCGGCGTGCCCAAGAAGGACCCCGCGATGGCCGCCACCCTGCACGACAAGGCCTGCCTGATGCGCTCGAACGCGGATTGCTACGAGTTGGCGCTGATGTACGACAAGGGCGAGGGCGTAAAGGCCGAGGGCAAGAAGGTCGCCGAGCTCTTCCAGCGGGCCTGCGCGTTCAACAACTACGAGGCGTGCGGGAACATGGGGTATTTCATCTACCGGGGCTCGGCGGACCAGAAGAAGGACACCACCGTCGGGCTCTCGAAGCTCCGCTCGACTTGCAGCAACTACAGCTGGCGATTCAAGGACGAGAAAGACAAGATCAAGAACGTCTGGGCGTGCGGCGCCCTGAAGAAGCTGAACCAGAAGCTCGAGGCGCCCGCCGCCAAGCCCACCCCGGGCTACCCGCCGTCGCCCCCGCCGCCGCCCGGCTACTACGGCGGTGGCACTCAGAAGATGTGAGGTCTATCCTCGCGCTTCATGTACTCATGGAGCGGGGATACCTCGGACTGGTACGGCTCGGAAACTTACGACTTCGACCCGGCGCACCGGGCGGCTCGCGAGCGCGAGGCCGCCCGCGCCGGCGCCGCGGGGCCGCGCACCTACGAAGAAAAAGGGCGCCCGCTTCAGGCGCTGATCGATCCCAAGCGCGCCATCGCGTGCAGCAGCAAGACGCCGATCATCGTTGCCGTGGACGTGACGGGCTCGATGGCGCGCTGGCCGTTCGAGATCTTCGATCGGTTGCCGCTGCTCTACATGACGCTGCACCAGTATCGGCCCGATCTCGAGATCTGCTTCGCGGCCATCGGTGACGCCCGCTACGACCAGTGGCCGCTGCAGGTCACCGGCTTCGCCAAGGGGTACGACCTCGAACAGCAGCTGAAGGCGCTGTACGGCGAGGGCGGCGGTGGCGACGGCCCCGAGGGCTATGGGCTGTTCGCGTGGTACATGCTGAACCGGGTGTCGACCCCCAACGCTGCCGAGCCGCCCTTCTTGATCGTGTACGGGGACGCCCCGATGCACGAGACGGTGCACGGCAAGGAGATCGAGCAGGTGTGCGGCGTCTCGGCGCAAAACCAGAACGCCATCCAGCTCTGGCAAGCCGTGGCCCAGCGGTACAACACCTGGTTCTTGCGCCGCCCCACCGGCAGCGCCGGCGACGAGGTGGACCAGCAGTGGTTCCAGGCGCTGGGCCCGCAACAGGTGGCGCGGGTGCACGACGAGGCGCGCGCCATCGACTACGCGCTGGGCATCGTGGCGCGGTCGTGGGGCCGCTTCGAGGACTTCAAGCAGAACATGGCGGCGCGCCACGCGAAGGAGAAGGTCGACGATCTGGCGCGGCGCATCGTCGAAGACGTGAAGCCCCGCGTGCTGCACTGCCCCAGCTGCATGGCAGGCCTGCCGCCCACGGCCTTCGGGCGCTGGGTGTGCGAGTACTGCAAGGCCACCCTCGACCTGTGACGGCCGCCTCCGTCATCGTCACTCTGCCACCCTACGCAGACTTCGCCGTCGAGGTCGCCAGGCACCCGAGCGTGGCCGGGCTGCGACTGAACACGGTGATGCCGATCCGCGGCTTCGACGGCACCCCGGCCACGTCGCGCGCGCTCGACCCGCTCTTGTCACGGCTGTCGGACCTGGGCGTTCCGCTCTGGGTCGACCTCAAGGGCCGACAGCTGCGGGTGGTGGGCGGCGCAGTGCCGCCGTTCACCGAGGTGCGCCTGAGCCATCGGATCCGCGTGAATGCCCCCTGCGACGCTTACTTCGACGACGGCCGCGAGCACGCGCGGGTGCTCGCGGTCGATGGCGATCGCCTGATCCTGGCAGACTCGCCCCGGCGTTACGTGGGCCCGGGCGAGAGCGTGAACATCGTCGACCCATCGCTCGAGATCGAGGGCGCGCTCACCCCCGCAGATCTCGCTTACCTGGAAGCGATGGGCCGGGTCGGGCCGTCGCGGGTGATGCTGTCGTTCGTGGAGCAGGCTCGAGACGCCGCCGAGGTGCGCGCGGTGTTGCCCTCGGCAGAGCTGGTCTGCAAGATCGAGTCGCAGCGGGGGCTCGACTACGTGGCGGCGCACGGGGCCACGCACGGTCGGCTGATGGCCGCCCGCGGAGATCTCTACGTCGAGGTGGCGAAGCCGCATCAGGTGATCGCTGCGCTGCGCGCGATCATCGCCGCCGACCCGCAGGCCATCGTTGCCTCCCGCCTCTTGCCGTCGCTGGCGCGGCACACCGTGCCGAGCTCGAGCGACGTGAGCGACGTCGCCTTCTTGCTGGGTCTGGGGTACCGAACGCTGATGCTGGGCGACGAGGTGTGCCTGCGACGGGACTCGGTGCTGGCGGCGCTGAACCTGATCGACGCCATCGCCAGCGAGGTCTGATGCGGGTCGGCATCGCCCAGATCGACTCGCGGATCGGCGATTTTTCCGGCAACGTGCGGCGCATCGTGCGCGCCGCCGAGATCGCCGGCGCGGCGGGCGCCGAGCTGTGCGTGATGCCCGAGCTGGTGGTCACCGGCTACCCGCCGCGCGATCTGCTCTTCGACCCACGCTTCGTCGCCAGCGCGGCCAGCACGGTCGACGCCATCGCCGCCCAGACCGCGGGCGGGATGCCGGTCTTGGTCGGTTCGGTGGTCGCGGCGGGCCCCGGGCGGCCCGGGCACCCGGGGCTGTGGGACGCCGCGCTGCTCCTCGAGGGCGGTCAGGTGCGTCAGGTGATCGCCAAGCGCCTCTTGCCCTCGTATGACGTGTTCCACGAAACGCGCTGGTTCGTGCCTGGCCCGCGCTCTCGGGTGCTCGACCTGGCGGGCCGCAAGGTGGGCGTGCTGATCTGCGAAGATCTGTGGGACGAAGGCTACCCGCTCTCGCCGGGCGCCGAGCTCGAAGCGGCCGGGGCCCAGCTCTTGATCTGCCGGTGGTGTACGCCAACGCGTGCGGCGCCAACGACGAGCTGGTCTTCGATGGCGGCAGCTTCGTCACCCAGGGCGGGGGCGTGGTCGCCCGGCTGCCACGTTTCGCCGAGGCCGTGCAGGTGGTCGACACCTGCGCCCCACCAGGTGCCGAAGCAAGCAGCGACGGCATCGACGACGTGCTCGCAGCCTTGATCTTGGGCGTCCGGGGCTTCGCCCAGAAGAACCGCCTGGGCCATGCGACCCTGGGGCTGTCGGGCGGCATCGATTCGAGCCTGGTGGCCTGCATCGCGGTAGAAGCCCTGGGCAAGGCCCGGGTCACGGCGCTGGCGATGCCCTCGCGCCACAGCGACCCGCGATCCACCGAGTGCGCCCGCAGCCTGTGCGACGCCCTGGGCATCGAGCTGGTGGTGCACCCCATCGAGCCGCTGCACGCAGCGCTGGAGTCGGATCTGGCCGCCGTGATCGGCGAGCGCGACTCGCTGGTGGCCGAGAACCTGCAAGCTCGCTTGCGCGCCATGATCCTGATGGCCCACGTGAACCGCCGGGGCGGCCTGCTGCTCAACACCAGCAACAAGACCGAGCTCGCACTGGGTTACGGCACGCTCTACGGCGACCTTGCGGGGACGCTGTGCGTGATCGGCGACGTGAGCAAGCCCGACGTGTATCGGCTCGCTCGCCACTACGACGCCGGCCGCGGCGTGATCCCCGGGTTCGTGTTCGACCGCCCGCCGAGCGCCGAGCTGCGACCGGCCCAGGTCGACCCCTTCGACTACGAGCGCGTCTCTCCGCGGGTCGAGGCCATCGTTGCCGGGGCCGACCACGATCCAGATCTGGAGGCGAGCATCCGGGCCGCCGAGCACAAGCGCTGGCAGGCGGGGATCGTGCTGAAGGTCAGCGCAAAGGCGTTCGGCACCGGCCGAATGATCCCGGTCACGCGGGCGTGAGGTCGATGCCTGCTGCTCGGATGCAGCCGACGCGCGCGGGCCACCCCTCCAATCCAGCCGACTTGCGCATCGCCGGCGAGGCTCCTAGCTTCCCCCCATGACCCGCTGGGGCCTGCTATTCGCCCTTCTCGCGCTGGCGTGTGCACCGGCGGCGCCGGGCGGTACCGCCGACAAGGTGACGCTCTGTCGCTCGGAAGCGGACTGCCTCGCGGCCTGCGACACCGAGCGGCCTGCGGCGTGCTACGCGCTCTTGTTCTTGTACTCGCGCGGCGAAGCAGCGCCCGACAGCGCGAAGAAGGGGCATGCCCAGCTCGAGGCAGGCTGCGAGGCAAAGAACGCCACTGGCTGTCACTTGCTCGGCGCTGCGCTGCTCGAGGGGCTGGGCATCGAGCGCCGGCGTGCGGCGGCGGCCGCCGCCTTCGTGCGGGCGTGCGAGCTGGGGCGTGACGCCGATTGCGCGCTGGCGGGTGAGCTGCTGCGAAATGGGCGGGCGGGCCCGCCGGACTTCACGCGGGCCAGGGCGCTCTTGGGCCGCGGGTGCCAGCGCGGCAACGGCGCCAGCTGCACCGAGCTCGGAAACATGGCCCGGCACGGCGAGGGCGAAGCCAAGAACGCAGCGCGGGCCGCGCAGCTCTATCAGCAGGGCTGCGATCACGGCGATCCGGTGGGCTGCGGCCTGCTCGGCACGCTGCTCGGCGGCGACGAGGGGCTGCCCGCCGATCCCACCCGTGCCGCCAGCGCTTTCGAGAAAGCCTGCGAGGGCGGCGTGGCCATCGCCTGCACCAGCCTGGGCGTGATGCTGGCGCGGACCGACACGCAGAAGGGCGCGACGTTCCTCGAGCGTGGCTGCTCGGGGGGCCAGCCCGCGGCGTGCGCCTACCTGGCGACGTTGCTGTACGAGGGCAGCGGGGTCGCCCGCAACGTGCCCCGCGCCGTGGAGCTCTTGGAGCAGACCTGCGACAAGAATCTGCTCGAGAGCTGCACGCTGCTGGGAACCATCTTGGCCTCGGGCAAGGGCGTGCCCCGGGACGAGGTGCGCGCCGCTCGGGCTTACGACCGCGGGTGCTCGGGCGGCGACCAGCTGGCGTGCTCGGGGCTGGGCGCGCTGCTGCTGATCGGCGGGGGCTTGCCCAAAGACGAGGCCCGCGCCGCCGCGCTCTTGTCACGCGCCTGCGAGTCGGGGCGGGCGGACGCCTGCGGCGTGCTCGGTGCGCATCACCACGCGAGCGGTCAGGACGCCCGGGCGAAACCCCTGCTCGAGCGCGCCTGCAGCGGAGGGCAGAGCAGCAGCTGCGAGCTGCTGAAGAACCTGTCGGGGGCGACGCCGTGAGCCTGGTCGAGATCAGCCGCCGGCTCTCGCGGCGGGTGGATCAACTGCGCTTCGCGCGCCCGGTCACCCACGTCTACAACCCGCTCAGCTACGCCCGCGCGCCCCACGAGCAGTATCTCGAGCGGTTTGGCCAGGGGAAGAAGCGCGTGGTGTTCTTGGGGATGAACCCGGGGCCCTTCGGCATGGTGCAGACCGGGGTTCCATTCGGAGAGATCACCCTGGTGCGCGACTGGCTCGGGATCTCGGCTCCGGTGAAAAAGCCCGCGGCGCTGCACCCGCGGCGCCCGATCGAGGGCTTTGCGTGCGCGCGCTCCGAGGTGAGTGGGGCCAGGCTCTGGGGCCTCTTCCGTAGCGCCTACGCCTCGCCCGCGGCCTTCTTCCAGCAGCACTTCGTGGCGAACTATTGCCCCCTGGCCTTCATGGAAGAGAGCGGAAAGAACCGCACGCCCGACAAGCTGCCCGAGCCCGAGCGGGCGCTGCTCTACGCCGCCTGCGACGCCGCACTGGTCGAGCTGGTCGGGGCGCTCGAGCCCGAAGTGGTGATTGGCGTGGGTGCATTCGCAGCCACGCGCGCCGAACGCGCGCTCGCGGGCACTCCGATCCAGATCGCCAGCGTGCTTCACCCCAGCCCGGCCAGCCCCAAGGCGAACCGAGGGTGGGCGGCAGCCGCGACGCAAGAGCTCGCCGACCTCGGTGTGCGGCTCGGCTCATGAACCGAGCGCTTCCGGCCCTGGCCCTGGCGCTGCTGGTTCTGTGCTGGGCGGTGGTGAGCTGGCGCACCGCGCCGCCCGCGCCGGCGCCCGCCGACGCGCCGGCCGACGAGTTCAGCGCCGAGCGCGGCTACCAGACCCTGCGGCAGATCTTGCCCACGAACACGCCGCACCCCACCGGCAGCGCCGAGCAGCGTCGCGTGCGCGAGCGGCTCGAAGCCCGGCTGCGCGAGCTCGGGTGGTCGGTGCGCGTGCAGCGCGCGCCCGCCTGCAGCCGCTTCGGCACCTGTGCCGTGGTCGAAAACGTCGTCGCCGAGCAGGCCTCTTTTCCCGGGCCGCGCGTGCTCGTCGCCGCCCACTACGACTCGGTTCCCGCGGGGCCGGGCGGCTCGGACGACGGCATCGGCGTTGCGACCGTGCTCGAGCTCGCGCGCGCGCTTTCCCACGGCACCACGCGCCTGCCGGTGATGCTGCTCTTGACCGACGGCGAAGAGGCGGGGCTGCTCGGCGCCGAGGCGTTCGCGCGCGACGAGCTGCCGAAGGTCGCCGTGGTCGCGGTGATCAACGTCGAGGCGCGGGGGACGTCGGGGCCCTCGTTGCTGTTCGAGACCAGCGGTGCGAACGACTGGCTGGTGAGCGCCTTCGCCCACGCCAGCCCCCGCCCCGTGACCAGCTCGCTGTTCCCCGCGGTCTACGAGCGCCTGCCGAACGACACCGATCTGAGCGTGTTTCGCCGGGCCGGCGTGGCAGGTGTCAACTTCGCGAACATCGGCGGCATCGGCCACTATCACACGCCTTACGACGATCTCGACCGGCTCTCGCTCCGCACCCTGCAGCACCACGGCGACGCCGCGCTGGGGCTCGCCAGGACCCTGGGCGCTCGCCCCCCAGCCGCCGAGCGCGCGCAGTTCTTCGACCTCGTCGGGGTGAGCGTCGTGCAGCTGCCGTTGCGCTGGGCGCCGTGGCTCCACGCGCTCGCGAGCTGCGCGTGGCTGCTGGCGCTCAGGCGCGGGTTCTGGGCTGGGGCACGAGCGACTCGGTACCTCAGGGCCCTGGGCGCCTGGCCGCTGGCGATGATCGTGGCCACGGTGGCAACCTTCGGGCTCGGCTCTCTGCTGCGGGTGGCCGGCGCGCTGGGCTCGGGCTGGCCGGCGCACTCTGCGCCGTTCTTCCTGGCCCTGGGCGCCGGCGTGATGGGGCTGGCCCTGGCCGCGCTGACTCTCTCGGACGCGAGCGTTCACGAGCTCTGGCTCGCGACCTGGACGTTCTTCGGCGGGCTGGGCTGGGCGGTCGTCGTGTTGCTCCCCGAGGCTGGTTTCTTGTTCACGCTGCCCTGGCTGGTCGCAGCCCTGACCGCGGGCGTCACCCGCGGCGCCCTGTCGGTGCTCGCGCCCGCCGTGGTGGGCGCGCTCCTCTGGCTGCCGGTCGGGTCGCTCGCCTACGACGCCCTGGGGCTCGCCGTGCCCGGCATGTTCGCCGCGACCGCCGCGCTGGGGCTGGGCGGCTTCGTCCCGGCGTTCGTGCCGCTCTCTCCGCGCCCCCGCCGCTTCGCGCTGCGCTTCTCTTTGGCCACCGCGGTGGGTGCCGCAGCCGTGGGTTGCGTGATGCCGGCGTACTCGGCGCGCGAGCCCCAGCGGCTCAGCCTGGCTTACCACCTGGACGCAGGCGTGGGCCGCGCGCGCTATCTCGTCGATGCGTCGTCCGGTCCGGTGCCCCGGGCCGTGGTCGATGCCGCGCGCTTCGCGCCCGGCGTCGTCGACCCGGCGCCAGCCTTCGTGGGCTGGCGACCGGAGGCGCTGGCGGCCGAAGCGCCGGCGGTGGCCCTTGCGCCGCCGGTCGCCGAGCGCGTGGCCCCGGGCCGCTGGCGCGTTCGCTCCGCGCGCGGCGCCGACACGCTGTCGCTGCACTTCGCAGAGCCCGCGGGGAAGGTCACCTTCGGCGGGATCCCCGCGTCGCTGCGCCGCGGAGCACTGACCCTGGTCGGGCTCGGGCCCGACGGCGCCGAGGTGTCCACCGACGCGTCGTTCGTGCTCGCCGACCACAGCCCCGGATTGCCCAGCGTCGCCGCGGGGCTGACCGCCGCCCGGCCCGCCTGGGCCGTGCCGTCGCAGGCCGGCGACGAGACCGTGGTCAGCGCGCCGGGCTCACGTTGACTTGCGCCCGGCAACTTCGTGCGCCAGGCCCAAGAGGTCACGCGACTCGAAGGGCTTGGAGATCCGCGGCCTCCCGGTCTTGACCAAGAACTCTTCGCCACCGGGCGCGAAGGCACCGCCCGTCAAGAAGACGATCTTCTCTACTTGCTCCGGCGCGTGCTGGCGCACGTGCTCGAACACTTCCATGCCGGACATCTCGGGCATCATCACGTCGAGAAACACCACGTCCCAGTCTTCCGGACCGGCGAGGCGCTCGGCGGCCTCTCGCCCCGAGCCGATCCACTGCACGTCGTTGGTCTTGCCGAAGCAGCGGCGGACGACCCGACCGATGAGCTCTTCGTCGTCCACCACCAGCACCCTGAGTGGGCCCGCCGCACCGGTCTGAATGTGGTCGGAGGTCACGGCACGGGCGGCGGCAGCCTCGGTCGAGCGCGGCAGCGCCACACGGAACACGCTGCCCTGGCCCAACGCGCTCTCGACCTCGATGGTGCCCCCGAGCTTCATCACGATGTCGCGACAGATGGCCAGGCCAAGCCCCGTCCCCTGCCCCACGGGCTTGGTGGTGAAGAAGGGCTCGAACAGCCGCGAGAGGTGGTCGGCGGCGATCCCCGAACCGCTGTCGCGCACCTCGACCACCACGCGTTCGCCAGAGGTCGCCGTTGAAATGCGAATTTCGTTGCGGTCGGCCGCGCCCAGCGGAATGGCGTGCGCGGCGTTCACCAGCAAGTTCAGGAACACCTGACCAAGCCGACCCTCGTTTCCAATCACGGCGGGCACGGCGCCGTAATCGGTGACGATACGGGCGCGGTGCTTGATCTCGTTGCGCGCCATGCCGATTGCGGCGTCGAGCACCGACTCGATGCGCACCGGACCGATCAGCTCTTCTTCGGGGCGAGAGAAGGTTCGCAGATCGCGCACGATCTCTTGAACGCGCCGCGCCCCCTGGCGTGCTTCACCAATCGCCTCGCGCAACTCGCGGACCCCATCGAGCAGCGCGAACACCGCCTCGAGGGCGTTCGGGTCCATCTTCGCGGCGGAAGGCCCCTCGGCCACCCGCTGCAGCTCGCCGGCCCGACGATAGGCCACGTCCACGTTGGCTGTGACCAGGCTGAGGGGGTTGTTGATCTCGTGCCCCAAGCCCAACGCCAAGAGCCCCACCGAGTGCATGCGGTCGACTTGGAGCAGCTGCGCGGTGAACGCGCGGCGCTGCACCGCGTCGAGGCCCAGCACCAGCACCGCCGGCTCGCCCTCGAAGTGGATCGGCACCGCCGTGACCTCGGCCAGCAGCACCTCGCCGCTCTTGGTCACCAGGCGCTGCTCCATGGGAGGGTTGTCGAGGCCGGCGAACGCGCGCTGCATGCGCGCGATGACCAGTGCATGGTCGTCGGGGTGGACGAACTCGAGCACCGGGCGCCCAAGGACCTCGTCGCGGCGCTCGTAGCCCAGCGAGTCGAGCGCGACCCCGTTGACCCACACCAGCTTGCCCAGGCGGTGGATGCCGAGGCCCTGGGGAAATTGCTCGAGCAGCGTCCGGAAGTCGGCCTCGGACCGGCGTAGCGCCTCTTCGATCGACCGGCGGTCGGTGATGTCGGTGTGCGTGATCACCACGCCTGTCTCGGCGCCCGTCATTCGGTCGACCTGCTGCATGAACCACCGCAGCCCCGTCGGGGTCTCTTGCCGGTACTCGCACCTGAAGTGCGGGGCCTCGCCCGCCAGCACACGCTCGAACCCGCGGTGGGCCTGCCCGCGCTCGGGCTCCGAGGTCGCGAGCTTGGCCAGCACGTCCACGTAGGCCGCGCCGGCGCTGGGGCCGGCGTGTCGCTCCCACGAGCGGTTGGTGAGCACGATCACCCCGTGCTCGTCGACCGCCGCGATGTTCGGCGAAAGGGCGGCGAACGCGCTGTCCAGAAGTTGCTCACGCCGTTCGAAGTGACCCCGCAACCACATGCGGTCCACCGCCCGGGTGGCCACCCGGTAGACGGTGGCGCGGTCGTCTGCCTTGCTCAGGCAGTCTTCGGCGCCCGCGCGCATCGCTTCGAACGCCACGGGCTCGGTGTCGCCCGCCACCAGCGCCACGAGGGCGCTCATCGGGCAGATCTCGCGCACCGCCGCGATCAGTGAAAGGTCGCGCGCGCCCCCCAAGTCCAGGTCGACCAGCACCGCGTCGAACGCGACCGCCGCGGCGAGCTCGGCGGCCTCTGCCAGGCTGGCTGCCGCCCGCGACACACGCAGGGCCGGCGGCGCCAGAAAGCCCGCCACGTACGCTGGATCGGCCGAGAGCAGCAGCAGCGACCCCTTCGACATGAGCGGCCGTGACTCTACGCGCTCGGCAGCCCTCGGGCCAGCCGGGAACGCACTCACTCCCCACCCGGACTCAGGGCGCATTCGCTGCGCCTCAGTCGTCGTCGAAGAACAAGGGCTCGCGGTGCGCCAAGAACGCCTCGATCCGCGCAAGCGCGTCGGCGCGGAGGTCGAGGAACCGAATGCCCACCCCCGGGGGCACGTCGCTGTGCTCGCCGTACTCGCGCACCCAACGGACCTCGCCGCGCGCGCGAACCGGCTCGTCCCCATCGGGAAGCGATATGCTGATCTCGAACACCGTCCCGACGGCCTTCAGCGAGTGCGTGGCGACGAACACGCCTCCGTTCGACAGGTTCTCGACGAACCCGGCGTAGAAGTTGTGCTCGCTCGACAGGCTCACGTTCAGCTCGACGGCGTAACGGGGATGCCGCCGCCGGTTGTCCTCGCTCGGAAGCTCCGAGAGCTGCCTGATAGTCGCTTCGGTGTTCTGGGCTTCTTCCATCTCAGCGTCCTTTCTGTACAGTCCGCGTCAGCGACGCGACGCGGTCGTGCGTCGGACAATGGCTCGGGGGGTCACCTCGGTTTGATCGGACGTGCCGGACGGACGCGAGGCAATTTCGACGAAGTCGTAGCCCAGGGACTGACGCGATCCGTCTTCGACGTCCACCCGCAGCACCCACGGGCCTCCGCCGCGTTTGGGCGCGATGACGCCGCGAAGCCACTTCCCGTCGCGGGCGAACGGGACCCGAAGCGTCTGCGTGTTGAGCCGCACGCGAGGATTGGCCTTCACGAACTCGGGCACGGGCTGCCCCGTGGGGTCCTCGAGCCGGATCCGGATCTCGATGCGGTCTCGGGGCCAGACCGCGTTGCGAGGACTGATCTCGATCACCGAACGGACCGAGTGGGGCGCCATCTGCAGCGAGACGTGGTCCGACGCGCCGGGCAGCCGCAAGAGCACGGTGCGCCGCTCGTCGCGCGACATCACCAGGCTCTTCGAAGCGCTGATCCAGCCGCCCTTCCCGAAGCTCATCTCCAGCCCTTCGGCGCCGCGCAAGATCAGGCGCTGGTCGAGCCCCAGCCGGTAAACACCGGCAGGGTCGCGGTAGCCCCCCGCCGGTGCCTCGACCCCGACGATGCGCAGCGGCGTCTCCAGGGGTTGCGAGTTGGGGATCCCAGACGGGTCACGGGTCCAGACCCTCAGACGATAGCGGCCGACGCTCTGCGGCTCGAAGCCGGACGCGAGGCTGGTCTCCGCGCCTTCGGCGTGTGCGACGACTCGCCCGGTCGCCTCGTCGACCAGCTCGGCACGGTAGCCGGCGGCGCCGGGCACGGCCTCCCACGACAGGCCGGCGAAGCGGGCGCGCGCGGTGGCCGACAACAGCAAGCGAGGCCCCTGCACGGCGCTGGGGGACACCGCGAGCTTGCGCGAGCCCTGATGGGCGGCCGTGGCGACGAACACCTGCCCGGCAGAGAGCGGGCGGTACGGCCCCTCTTGGATCGAGAGCGAGGTCTCGCCTTCGACGTTGGCCAGGGCCGTGGCGGCGTCGTGCGCAGCGATGCGGAACACGCCGTGACGGACGATTGCCCCATGCTTGCGCGGTGCGACGACCACGACGGCGCTTCGCGCCTTGCGCGGGGCGGTGACCTCGACCTTGCCCGAACGCACGATCAGTGTGTAGCCCGCGACCTTCGCTCCGGGTCCCAGCAATAGAGGCTGCGGCGTGGGGTGCAGGCGCAGCACGGCTCCAGCCTCGGCCCGGACCCGCGGGCCACCGGGCACCGCCCATTCGGCCCCTTCCGGCCCGACCTCCGAGCCCTGCACGCCGTCCTTCACGGTGCCCTGAGTCAGGGTCGGAACGGTTGGCTCCGCGATCGCCGCCGGCGCCAGCGTGAAGAGAACGAGGAAGGGGAGGACGGTTCGTCTTGCCACGAGACCGTCTACGGCCCCGCGGCCCCGATCTTGAGGAGCTCAGCGTGATCGCACGACCACGGAAGCGCCTCCGGGGCTCGGAGAGGGAGAGCAATGCATCTGTCGTGGGATGTGAACCCACACGGTTGTCCCCTGGTCGACGCTGCTGGCAATCTCGATCTGCCCGCCGACGCGCTCTAGCAGGCGCGCTGCGGCCATCAGGCTCTGACCCCAGGGCCGACCGCCCGGCTGCGGCCGCCGGAGGGTGGCGGTCTCGAACACCCGAGCCAGCTCGTCGCCGTCCACTCCCGGGCCGGTGTCGGTGATCTCGAAGGTCAAGAGCTCGTCGTTCCCCGCCAGCTCGATCTGGAGCCGACCGCTGTCGAGGTGGGCCGCCACATGCGCTAGCACGGCGTCGAGGCTCCGATCGAGGATCAACCGGTCAGCGTCGATCTCGGACGGGGTGCCGGGCGCGATCTGGATGCTGACTTCGATCGGCTTGTCGGACCGCAAGGCAGCGGCCCGCCGTGCCACGCTCTCCGCGAGCTGGCTCACTGCGACGCACTCGGTCTCCACCTCGACGTGCGCCAGATCGAAGGTCGCGACGCTGGTGATCGCCGTCAACAGCTCCTCGACGCGCTGGATCCCCAGGTAGATGTCGTCGAGCACCTCGACCGTCTCGTCGTCGGCAAACGAGCCCGAGTCACGCAAGAAGCCGACGTTGGTCTTGATGACGGTGAGCGGGCTGCGAAGATCGTGGGACAGCGTGCGGACCGAACCGACCCAGCGTTCGCGCGTGGCCTCCATCCCCCGGGCCAGGAGCTCGATGGTGCTGGATGGGTCGCGCTGGCCATCGAGCCGCGCCATCCATTCCCGCTGGCGGTCGACCAGCGCGAGCAGCTCGCGAACCGCGTGGTCGCGGGGGGCGAGCTCGAGGGCCTGGGGTGGAGAGGAGGCGGACACTTCGGATCCCAACCAAGCGCGACATCAGCCGAGAATCAACCCACCCCCGGCAGCGACCCCACGATGCGATTCCTGCCCGCGCGTTTGGCGGCATACAGGCGCTCGTCCGCGCGACCGAGCAGGGCACTGCCCGAGCGTTCCCCGCCGTCGCTCAGTGCCGCGGCTCCGCCGCTCACCGTCACGGGGATCAGCGCCTTCTCGAAACGCGCGCTCAGCGCCTCGACGCTGGCGCGGATGCGTTCTGCGACACGTACCGCGCCCCGCACGTCGGTAGCACGCAACAGCACCACGAATTCCTCACCACCGTAGCGTGCAAAGACGTCCTCGCCGCGCAGCTGCGCGGCGGTCACCTGGGCCACGTGACGGATCACGGCGTCCCCGGCCTGGTGGCCGCGGGTGTCGTTGACCTGTTTGAAGTGGTCGATGTCGAGCATGACCACTCCCAGATCCGCGCGGTGCCGCAGCGCGTAGGCCAGTTCTTCGCGCAGCCGTTCGTCGAAGTGACGGCGATTGTAGGCGCCGGTCAGCGGGTCGCGCGTGCTCGACTCGTGAAGCTTGCGCAGCATGCCTTCGTGCAGGCCGTCGGTGACGGTGAAGCGGAAGCTGGCATGGGAGCCGAACTGCAGAACGTCGCCATCGGCCAAGACGGCCCGCGTCACGCGCTGCGCCTTGAGCCACGTGCCATTGGCCGAACCGAGGTCCTCGATGGCAAAGGCGTTACCCAGCCAGGTGATGCGTGCGTGGAATCGGCTGACGCCGCCTTCGGCGACTCGCAGCGTGTTGGAGACGTGTCTGCCCACGGTACACCCTTCGGCGCCGAGCGTGACCAGGCTGCCCGCATCGACGCCATCCAGCCGGATCAACACGGTGCGCTCGGACTGTGGGCGCGCGAGCGGCGGCAAGCTGACCCGAGTGACGCGCTCTTCTTCACCCTCACGAAAGGCGTCGAACGATGGAAGCGGGCCCCGCGGTCGCACCGCGGCCATCTCTTTGTGGGTGACTGCGTTGGGCGAAACCTCGCGCGGCGCCGGCGGGACGAGCGCGGCGCGGCCCGACGAATCGGCGGGTGCCTGCGACGGATGCACGCTGGCGCAGGGCGACGCAGTCATGACTCTCGAATACGGTCGAACGCCAAGTTCATTGAGCCCCGAATCGCTGTACGTCCGTGTAGGCGCTCTGCCTATTGCGTCGCGCGAAGAGCGGAGGTCATTATGACCGTTGATTGGAAGCCGAGCGGGTCGAGCACCAGGTGTCCGCCCCCACGGGGCGCCTCGGAACGGTCTTCGTCGTGGAAGACGAGGCGCTGGTGCGTCGTGCGGTGTGCCGCGCCCTTCAGGCCGCGGGCTTCGCGGTCCGCGACTTCGAGGTGGGCTCGGCGGCGCTCTCGGCGCTCGAGCAGGCCGGCGACGACGTCGACGTGCTGATCACCGACGTGCTCATGCCCGGGATGAGCGGCTTCGAGCTGCTCACCGAGACCAATACCCGCTGGCGCGATCTGCCGGTGCTCTTGATGACCGGACAGGCCACGGTGTCGGCGGCGGTCGAGGCCATGCGCCTGGGCGCCTATGACTATCTGGTCAAGCCGGTGGACGCTCAGAACACGCTCATCCCCGCGGTGCGGCGGGCCATCGAGCACAAGCGGCTGGTAGCCCGCAATCGCTTTCTCGAGAGCCAGCTCGAGGCCGCGCAACGCGCCCGCGGCATGGTGGGCGACTCGACCGCCATGCGACAAGTGAGCGCCCTGGTCTCGGCGGTGGCCACGGCCGAGGTGACGGTGCTGGTGCTGGGCGAGAGCGGCACCGGCAAAGAGCTGGTCGCGCGTGCCTTGCACGAACAGAGCGGGCGCAGCGGGCGGCCATTCATCGACGTGAACTGTGCCGCGCTCACCGACTCTCTGCTGGAAAGCGAGCTCTTCGGCCACGTGAAGGGGTCGTTCACCGGCGCCACCACCAACCGCAAGGGCCTGTTCGAGACGGCCTCGAGCGGCACCCTGTTCATGGACGAGGTCGGCGAGCTGTCTCCTACCACGCAAGCGCGCCTGCTCAGGGTACTGCAAGAGGGGACGATTCGCCCGGTTGGCTCGACCGAGTCGCGCCGCGTCGACGTCCGGGTCATCGCCGCCACCAATCGCGATCTGGCCAAGGAAGTGGAGGCGGGTCGCTTTCGCCAGGACCTGTTCTACCGCCTGAACGTCTTCACCATCGATCTGCCCCCCCTGCGCGACCGCCGAGAGGACATCCCGATGCTGGTGGATCACTTCCTGCACAAGCACGGGCTGCGCATGGGCAGGCCCGTTCCACAGGTCGACACCGCAACCATGGACGCGCTCTCGAGCCACTCGTGGCCCGGCAACGTGCGCGAGCTCGAGAACACCGTGGAGCGCGCGCTGGTGCTGTGCCGCAACGACGTGGTGACGGTCGATCTCTTGCCGCCGAGCTTCCGTGACACCGCCGGGCTATCCCCCGCCGAGCCCGGGGGCTTGCAGCCCTTGAACGAAGCTCGCGACGAGTTCGTGCGCTCGTACGTGTCGCGGGTCATGAACCTGGCCGCAGGCAACGTGGCAGAGGCCGCGCGCCTGTCGGGCATGGACGCCTCGAACTTCCGACGCCTGGTCCGGCGCATGGTCGAGGGAAAAAAGCCCGCCAGCGAGAGCTGAAACCGGGCCGGGCTCAGCGTGAGCCGACCTGGCGGACCGAGGCCGCCGAGGCGATCTCGAGGGCAAGCGGGTTCGGGACGGCCTCCAGGAACTCGCGGGCGTCCGCCGTGAACGCCCCGCCGGTCAAGAACACGATGCGAGGCACCATGTCGGGCAGGGTCTGGCTGACGCGCTGGTAGACCTCGACCCCGGTCATGTCGGGCATCATCACGTCGAGAAAGACGACGTCGAAGGGCTCGCTTGCGAGAAACTGCAAGGCCTCGCGCCCGCTGGCCACCCAGCGCACCTGGTGGTGCCGCCCCAGGCAGCGCGCCACGGCGCGCCCGATCAGCGGTTCGTCGTCGACCACCAGCACCCTGAGCGCTTGGGACATGGGTTTGAGCGGCGAGATGGTGGACATGGGCGCGGGCGGCCGCTGGCTCTCGGCCTCGAGCAGCTCGACGCGAACCGTGGTGCCGCGCCCGACTTCGCTCTTGACCGAGATGGCGCCGCCGGCCCCTTCGACGATGTTGCGACAGATGGCCAAGCCCATGCCAGTGCCCTCGCCGACCGGCTTCCTGGTGAAGAAGGGGTCGAACACACGAGGCAGATCGGCGGGCGCAATGCCGCCGCCGGTGTCCGAGATTTCGACAATCACCCGGCCGTCCTTGGCGTGCAGACCCACGGCGATCTGGTTGTGGGCAGCGTCGCCCACGGCGATGGCGTCCGCCGCGTTGGTCAAGAGGTTCAAGAAGACCTGGCCCAGCTGGGCCTCCGAGCCGCGTACCGCGGGCGCCGGGAAGTAGTTTCGTACCAAGCGCGCGCGATGCCGGATCTCGTTGCGAGTGATGTTGATTGCCGAGTTGAGCACCGCCTCGATGTCCACCGGCCCATCGCGCGTTTGCTCGGGCCGCGAGAACGCCTTCAGATCGCCGACCACGGCCTCGACGCGCCGCGTGCCCTGGCGGGCGTCTTGCAGCGCGCCGCGGATCTCGCGCAGGTGATCGCGGAGAACCCGCGTGTCGAAGGCGCCCGCGGAGGAGCCGTCCAGCAAGGTGAGGCTTTCTTGCGCGTCGCGGAGCGCGATGTCTACGTTGGCGCTGACGAACGCCAGCGGGTTCTTGATCTCGTGCCCCAACGCGGTGGCCAAGAGTCCGGCGCTGGACACGCGGTCCATCTCCATGGCCCGCGCCGTCAGGGCGCGGTGCTCGCCCACGTCGGTCCCCAGCAAGAGCGTCGCGGGCAGCCCGTCGTAGACCACCTCGAGCGTGCGGATCTCGAGCAGCGCCGTGCTGCCGTCGGCGCGCGTCACGCGCACGTCCCGGGGCTGGCTCTTCGCCGAAGCGCCGGGGCGAGCGGCATCCAGGTGCGCGAGATCTTCCCGAGGCACGGCGGAAGCGATCTTCCGCCCCACCACTTGCTCGGCACGTTCGAAGCCGAGCATGCCGAGCGCGGCGCGGTTGACCCAGAGGCAGACCCCGTCGCGATGCACCGCCACGCCTTGCGGCAGATCTTCCAGCAGCTTCCGGTAGTCGACCTCGCTTCGGCGAAGGGCGTCTTCGGCGTGCTTGCGCTCGGTGATGTCGGCCTGCATCACCACCGCCCCCGCGCGCTCGGGCATCGCGTCCACCTGGACCAGGAACCAGCGCTCTTCGCCGTCCAGCTTGCGGAGCAGCTCGGTGCGCACAGACGCGAGGCGGCCGTCGAGCACGACCTGGATGCCCGAAGCCAGCTCGTGGGCGCTCGACTCGCCCGCTTCCAGCGCTTCCAGCATGCTGGCCCCGGGTGCGAGCACGCCGGCCAGGGCGTCGTCGGCGCGCTCGGCCAGCGCTTGCCAGGCGCGATTTGCCAGGACCAGCTTGCCCGCGGGGTCGAGCACCGCCACGCCGGGGCTCACACACTGGAACACCCCGAGCAAGAAGGTGACCTGCTTCTCGAGGAACTCGGACAGCCAGCGCCGGTCGAGCGCCGTCCGAGCCACGCGCTCGAGCTCGAGCGCGTCGAGCGGCGCCGCCGGCAGGCACTCTTGGGCGCCGGCGCGCAGCGCCTCGAACATGCGCGCTGGGTCGCCGGGCGGTGTGAGCGCTATCATCCCGACGTTCGGCGCTCGCTGACGCAACGCTTCGAGCCGCACCGCGCCATCGGGTGAGGTCACGTCGACCGCGACGACGTCGTACGCAGCCTTGCCCAGGGCGAGCAGGGCCTCGTCCAGGGTCGCTACGCGCTCCAGGCCGCGCACCGCCGCAGCGCTGTCGGGGTCGACCTCCGAGAGCAGGAGCAGCCGAAGCTGGATGGATGGGCGATTGCCCTCGTCGTCTGCCTTCTCGTGAGGTTCCACCTCGTCGGAAGCAACGGCCACTGAGCTGAGATCTTTACCCCAGTTTCCTGGTCTAGGCTACGTTGGTCCGAGATTCGCTGCGTGCGGCATCGAGGGCTTCGGACGCGCGATCGACCCAACTTCCGGCCCGTTCGCCGGCGATCAGCCCGGCCGCTCCGATCGACAGGGGCGGCAGCCCCAGCTGCACGGCGGCCTCGCGGAGTCGCTCGGCCCGAGCCAGGACGCGCGCTTCGGCCGAGTCGACCACGACCACGGCGAACTCGCCCCCTGCGGTGCGCGCGACGAAGTCGTCTGCCCGGAGGAAGGTGCGCACCAAGAGGTCACTGATCCCCCGCAAGGTCGTCACCTCCGAGTCGGCGCAGGCCACCTCGATCAGCACCAGGAACGGCGTCCCCACGCCGAAGGCCGCCAGCTCGGCGGTGCGGTGGACGTGCTCGTCGAACGACGCGCGATCGAACAGCTCGGTGACGGCGTCGCGCCCGGACTCGCGGCGCGCGTCGCACAGCTCTTTGCGCAAGAGCTTCACGCTCTCGGCCAGCTCGGCCATCTGGGCAGACTCGCGCTGCCGACGCTTCTCGATGGCGCCTTGCACCATCTCGGCCATGGCGCTCGCCTCGCGCCGAATGGCGTCGGTGTCGTTCTTTTGGAAGGCCGTCACCAGCTCGCCAACCCGGGCGCCGATTCGGCGGTCAGCTTCGCGGTCTTCGGCCACGGCCCGCGACAACGCGCCCAGACAGGCCTGCAGCGCGTCGCGAAAGTTCCCGGTCGCCGACGTGACGTACTTGGCTTCGTGCTCGCGCTGCTTGCGGAAGGCGTGCCGCACTTCGCGATGGGCGCGCCCGTCGGGCTCGCTCGCATCCTTGCCCACGGCCAGCTTCCGGGCAAGCTCGGCGAACCGGTCCCGGGTGACCGACTGGGGCTGGTCAGTGGTGTCGAAGGCGTGCTCCCCGAAGTCGGTCAAGACGGCGGTGAGCGTGTCGAGGAGCTCGTCGAAGTCCTCGTGCCCACCGCGCGCGCCGGCCGCGGCCACAGGGGGATCACTCCGCTTCTTGGCAGTGGAAAACCAACGCATCGGCCCCCTGAACGGCGGCGCCGGCGCGGGCTTAAGCGCGAGCCACGCTGGTCTGGTTGCGACCCGCGCGCTTGGCGGCATACAGCGCGTCGTCTGCCTCTTTCAGCACGGCCGCGGCGGCCTTTTCACCGTCCAGCGACGAAACCCCAGCGCTGAACCGGATCCGGTAGCTGGTTCGATCGCTGCCCAGGCTCAGCGCTGCCCGGGACAACTCGGCCCGCAGGCGGCCTAGAACCTGCTCGGCGCCTTCGACCCCGGTGCCGCGCAGCACCAGGGCGAACTCTTCGCCCCCGACCCTGAACGCATGATCTTCGACCCGCAACGTTCGCTGGACGACCTCGGCAAAGTGGCAGAGCACCCGATCGCCCGACTGATGGCCGAACACGTCGTTCACGGTCTTGAAGTGGTCCAGATCGAGCAGCGCCAGTGCTGCCGGCGACTGGTGCCGCTTGGCATAGGCATGCTCGGCGACCAGCACTTTCTCGAAGTGGCGCCGGTTCGCCAGCCCGGTCAGCGGGTCGCGGGTGGCGGCGGTCTCGGCGCGTCGCAGCTGCCAGTCGGTGCGGACCGCGGCGGCGCGCTGCTGGGCCAGCTGTCGCACGCGGGCCACCAGCAGGGGCCCGCTGAAGGGCTTGGGCATGTGGTCAGCAGCCCCGGTCTCGATGCCACGCAGAACGTCCGGCTCATCGGTGGCGTGGGCCGTGAGCAAGATGACGGGCAGCGACTGGGTGGCGGGGTCGGCCCGCAGCGCCCCCAGCACCCCGAACCCATCACGGTTCGGCATCATCACGTCCAGGATGACCACCGCCACGCGGGCCAGGTGCGCATTCACGCAGAGCAACGCCGCCTCGCCGTCTCCCGCCTCGATCACGGAAAGCCCGGTGGTCTGGACCCAGCGCGCCACCAGCGCCCGGGTCGCGCGGTCGTCGTCTGCGACCACCACGGTGTCCGGGACCGCCGGGCCGCGGGAGCTGGGCGCCGCATCCATCCGCGGGGCATCTTAGGCTGCCCGGCGGCCCGTCGCCAACCGCTCAGGCGGCGGCGCGACGGTCCGCCAGCTGGGCGGCCAGCTGGCGCCAACCCGCCAACTGCCCCTCGAGCCCGAGCTCGGTGATCAGCGTCTGGTCGAGCGGGGCCTCGAGGTGTAGCGCGTCCCCGCCGGTCTCTGCCGCCAGCGCGTCAGCGATGTGGACGGTGGCAAGCAGGTCGAAGCCGCGTGCGCCCGGCGCGGCGCGGGGCGTGTGGTGCAACGCGACCGCCTCCGAAATCGGGTACGGCAATCCCCACAGCCCCAGCAGGTAGCCGCCCACGCTCGCGTGCGAGACCACGCCGCACTCGGCCTCGGCGTCGGTGAGCGAGCGCCCCTGGTTCGAGAGCGCCATGACGCGTTCGACCTGCTCCGCTTTGGCCTCGGACAACACCAAGAACCCGACGTCGTGGAGCAGACCGGCCAGGAACGCCTCTTCGCCCACGGCCTTGTTGGGTGCAATGCGCGCGGCCAGCCGGCCTGTGAGCAGGGCATGAGCCTGCAGCTCGGCCATCTTGGCGCTGGTGGTGCTGGTCCCGAACACCTCGGCCGCGAGCACCAGGTTCTGGATGGTCTGGATGCCGAGCAACGAGACGGCGTGGTCGATGCTCGACACCCGCCGCGCCACCCCGAAGAACCCCGAGTTGACCAGCTGCAGCAGCTTGGCGCTCATCGCCATGTCGCGCTCGACCAGGCGGGCCACGCTCTCGGTTCCGGCCTTGGGGTCGGCAATCAGCTTCTGGAGCTCGTGATAGAGCTTGGGCTGGCTCGGCAGCTTGTCGACCGTACCGAGATAGGAGCGCAGCGCCTCGTCGTCGAGCACGTCCCGGAGCGCGAGCGCGCGGTCAATGGCGCTCTCGAGCTGCGCCGCGTCGCACGGCTTGCTCAAGAACTGGTGGGCCACGGGAACGGCGCGCATGCAGGCGGCCTCTTCGGCAAACCCCGAGAGGATGAAGCGCACCACGGCGGGGTGGTGCTGGTGCGCGTGGCGCAAGAGGTTCACCCCGTCGACGCCCGGCATGCGCATGTCGCTGACCAGCACGTCGACCCCTCCGGCGTCGAGTATGCGAATGCCCTCTTGACCGCCGAGAGCAAACTGCATGTCCCACTTCTTGCGGTGCTTGCGCAGCATGTCGCGCAGCCCGTCGAGCACGCGCTGTTCGTCGTCGACGAACACGATGCGTTTCATGACTTCTCCGGGCCCTCCACCGGCAGGCGGATGTGAAAGGTGGTCCCCTTCCCGCGCTGGGTCTCGAACGCAATGCTGCCGCCGTGCTGCTCGACGATGTTGCGCGCAATGGCGAGCCCCTGACCCGTGCCACGCCCGACCTCTTTGGTGGTGAAAAACGGCTCGAAAATCCGCTCTCGAGCCGCTTCGGGGATGCCGCAGCCGGTATCGCTGATCGACACCACCACCGTCGCTCCTTCGCGGGCGGTGCGTACGGTGATGGTGCCGCGCGTGTCGGGCTCGCCGCGATCGGCGATGGCATGCGCGGCGTTCACGATCAGGTTCAAGAACACCTGGTTGAGCTCGCCGGCGTTGCACGTCACCGGCGGGATCTCTGCCAACTCGAGCACCACGTCAGCGACGTATTTGTACTCGTTCCGGGCCACGGTGACGGTGTTCTCGATGCCCCGCCGCAGGTCGGCCGGCGCCGCCTCGCGCTGCCCGGGGTGCGCGAACTCTTTCATCGAGCGGACCAGCCTGGCCACGTGACCAACGCCCTCGAACACGCGCTGCAGCGCCTTGGGAAGGGCTTCGTCGAGGTACTCGAGGTCGGCAGCTTCTTCGGCCTCGGTCAGCCGCGCCAGCGCATCACCTCCGGTCGGTGCGGCTTCGATCACTGCGCGCTCGCCGCGATACGCCTCGACCAGAGTGCGCATGTCGCCGGTGGCGCTCTCGATGAAGTGCAGGCTGTCACTGACATACTGAATGGGAGTGTTGATCTCGTGGGCGATGCCCGAGGCCAATTGGCCCACCGCCTCGAGCTTCTGAGCCAGGCGCAGCTCGACCTCGATGCGGGCGCGCTCGGCGGCCTCGCGCTGCAGGTGCTCGGCCAAGAGCTCCAGCTCCACGTTCCGCGCCAGAAGCCGGTTCTCGAGCTCGTGAATGCGCTCGGCCACCGCGGCGTTCAGCTCCCACTTGCGCGCCAGGGCCTGGGCGATCTGCCTGACCTCGACCGGCTCGAAGGGCTTCTTCAGGACCAGGAAGTTGTCGCGAAAGCCCACCCGCTGGCGGATTTCGGCCCAGGGTACGTCGGAGCTGCCGGTCACCAGCACGACCTGGAGGTCGGGGTCGGTCGCCCACAGCTTCTCGGTGGTCTGGATGCCGTCCCAACCCGGCATGCACAGGTCGACGAACGCGATGGCGAAGCGCTGGCCGTCGACCACCGCTCGCTCGGTCTTCTCTACGCCCTCTTCACCACACTGAGCGCCGTCGATGTCGAACGGTTTCTCGGCCCCGTCGGAGCTCCCGAACAGCTCGCGCTCGACGTCGCTCCGCGGGGTGGGGGGCGAGCCCCCGCGCTTGCGCAGAAGGGAACGCAGCGTGGCGTGGATCCCTTCGTTGTCGTCGATGACGAGCACGCGGGTGCGCGACGGCAGGGGGGGCGACACTGAGCTCACGGCAACTCCCACGATGGGAAGAACGGAAGCTCACGCCCAACCCTGAGCCGGATCACCGCCAGGTCACATGAAACTCGCATACCTCGTCCCCTCCGATTCGGCACCGCTGCTCGGTCACTCGCACGTCGGTTCGTGGCCCTTGTTCGAGCGTGGCTCGCGCCCAGCCAGCCATCGCCAGGCAATGCGCGCGATGGGGCGCCGGGAACCCCTCCACGCGGATGGTCAGGGCGGTTGCCCCGATGATCTGCATGTGCAGGGCGCCGCCGTGGCGGTAGTAGTGCGACCAGAGGCTCGGAACGATCCGCGCCATGAGCGCCGGCGGCACGGCGCGCATGAACAGCGATTTCCACACGCCCGCGTCGTGGGTGGCCACGAAGGCCCCCAGCTCGGTCGCCAGTGCCAGGTCTCCGGCACCAAACAGCCGGTCGATCAGCTCGGTGGCCTCGATCTGGCGGTGGAAGGGCACCCACCCTCCGCCGGAGCTCTTGCCGTCCAGGATCTGAACCAGCTCGCGGGAGGCGCCGTCGCGAAGACGGCGCACGCCCTCGGGCCCGAACCGCTCGCGCACGAAGGCCTCGCGGCTGCGAATGCTGGCCGCCTGGACCTGGACGCCGGAAGGCTGCGCGCCCCCGCGAACCTCGGAGATCGTCATCATGCAACCCTCGTGGCTTTGGCGGGCTCGGCCTTGATCAGCACCAGCGCCGGCTCCCGCACCGCCCCCGGGGCGAAGTTCTTGATCCGCTCGACGAAGCTGACCGTCACTTCGTAGCCGCGGGGCACCAGCAGCGCGCCGCTGGCCAAGAGCAGATCTTCGGATAGCACCATGCCTGGCGCCAGCGAACGCAAAGGCATGCGATGGATCTCGTCGGCGCCGCAGCGAAGCCGCGCCAGCGCGTCCATGAGCTCGGTGTCGTGCTTGGGCTCTTGCGCCCGCAGCCGATCGATCACCTCGGCCGCGCTGACCCCCCGGGTGTCCAGCCGGTCGAAGGCCACCGCCAGCCGCAAGATGGCGGCGCCGCGGGCGACCTCGGGGGACTCGATGCGCCGCGGCGGACCGGCCAGCGCCGCCATCATCTGGAGCACGGGGTCGAGCCGCGGGATGCCGGAGACCAGCTTCTCGGCCGCCGCGGGCGCGCGCGCCACCATCTCTTGCTCGTGGGCGTCGAGTGCGCCGCCCACCCGGAGCTTCTCCAGCAACTCGTGGGGCAAGGTGACCGCCCCGAGCTGAGAGAGCACGGCAGCCACTTCTACTTGCCACACCGTCGGGTACGCAACCTCGCGAGCAATTGATGCCGCCAGGCCTTCGATGCGCTTGGCGGTGCCGAACGCCACCGGGCTGGTGAGCGCCAGGACGTCGGCCAGGGCGCGGATCGCCCCCCGCAGCGTCTGCTCGAGCAGCACCCGCTCGGAGGTGATCAGGCGATGTTGCTCGACCGCCGCCGCCAGGGCCTGCGCAAGGGTTTCCGGCGGGCAGGGCTTGGTCAGGAAGCGGAAGATGTGCCCGTCGTTGACCGCGGAGATGGCGCTCTCCATGTCGGCCTGCCCGGTCAGCAAGATGCGTGTCGCATCCGGCAGGGCCACGCGCATCTTCGCGAGCAGCTCGGCTCCGGACATCCGCGGCATGCGCATGTCCGAGACGACCACCGCGATGTCGGGGTGCGCCGCCGCGAGCTCGAGCGCCTCGGCTCCGGAACCGGCCGCGAGCATCTGGTGGCGCCGGCGGACGTGAAGCTCGAGCCCCGCAAGAACCTGGGGCTCGTCGTCGACGCACAGCACTTTCGGCTTCACGGACATCTGAACGGTCGAGGGCAAGGGAGCTTGAACCCGCCTCAAGTCCGCTGAGCAAGACCCGTTCCCGCCGGGCATGTCAGACACGAAGCTCTTGACCGCCGAGCAGCGCACCGACCCGCGAGTGGCCTTCGACGCCCTGGCGGTGCTGTCGCAGGGCGGCGCCCGGATCGGGGACTTTCGGGTGGAAAACCTCTCGGCCGGCGGCGCCTACGTCACCGGGCAGTCCCTGCCCCCGCCCGTGGGCGAGCCGGTGGACGTGCTGCTCAAGGCCAGCCAGCTGGGGGTGATCAGCCTGCGCGCGAAAGTGGTGCGCTGCACGACCTCGAGTCGAGGGTTGGGCATCGGCCTCGAGTTCTGTCGCTGCGCGTCCCACATCGAGGATCTGATCGTGGACACCGTCATCGCCGAGCTCCGCAAGCTGCGGGTGGCTGCCGCCTGAAGCGGTGGTCAGACCTTCTGCGCGTCGTCGGCGTCGGCCTTGCAGACGGTCAGATCTTCGAGAAGCTGAAGCAGAACCGCCTCGAGGCCGCGATTTCCGATCCGGGAAAGCGCCGCCCCCAAAGGCACCGGAGTGCGGCTGGCCTTGCGAATGCAGCGGGCCTCGAGCACCGGGATGGCGGCGACCAGCCGCTCGAGCTGCACCGTTCCCACCAGGGGGTCGTCGAGCGCGCGCAAGAGCGAGAAGATCCTCCCGGTCAGCGCCAGGTGCTCCGGCCCCACTCGAGTCGGATCCGTGAGCATCACGCTTTGGAATGCGAGTTCCGTTCCAGTCGAGCCGCTGGCCAAGTGGTCACTTCACGCGAGGGGGTGTCACGGGCTTGACGTCCAGAGCGCCAGCGCTCGAGCAGCGGCGCGGCCACCAGCGCGAGCAGGCGGTGCTGGCGCTTGGTACCCGGTTTGCATTTCGCCGCGACGTGCTCACACCTCACGAACCCACCCCCGCACCCAAGACCGCAGCGGCCGTGGAGCCAATCCGCTGGTTTCGCCCGCTGATCCCCACTGCCCTGGGCAACTGCGTGGCCGACCACGTGTGCATGGCGAAGTACAAGCGGCGCACCGGCCAGAAGATCGGCTGGGTGTTCGATCCGGCCGTCGACTTTCACGCGGATCTGGCGGTCTGCAACCCGCACCTGGACGCAGCCTGCGCGGTCGGCGACTTCCGCGGCGATCCAAACGCGCTGCCCGAACCCAGCTTCGGTCGGATCTGGAACTATCTGATCGAGAACACCGAGCCAGCGGGCCTCGAGATCCCCGAGCACATTGCCGAGAAGGTGCTGACCCAGCTGGGCGCCCGGGGGCTTTCGCCCGGCGACCGCATCATCACCATTCACGCCCGCGAGCCGGGGTACAAGTACTACACGCCCGCGCACGAGCCCGAGCGCTTCGTCAGCCCCGAGCCCTTCATGCGCCTGGCAGAATATTGGGTGGAGCGGGGGTTCACGGTGGTGCGCATCGGTGACCCTTCCTGCACGCCGTTCCCCAGCCACCCGCGGATCGTGGACGCCGCGCACTGGCAGGGCAAGCGCCTGATCCACGATCTGGTGTTGATCGGCCTGTCCGACGCGCTGGTCGCCACCGACTCGGGCGTGTGGCCCATCGGCGTGGCGCTGGGTACCCCGACGCTGCTCTCCAACTCGTGCCACGGCCAACCGGCGCACGGCACGCTCAGCCACTGGTTCCCCTGGGAGCCCGGCCACGCGGTGCTGAACAAGCGCTTGTTCGTTCACGGTGAAGCGGTGCCCGCCGAAGTCGGGGTGAAGCTGTTCGAAGGCCGGCGCTGGCGCGAGATTGCCGGCGTGACGCGCCTCGAGGACAACACGCTCGACGAGCTGGTCGAAGCCACCACCCAGCTCTTGGTCCGCCACGGCAAGGAGACGCGCGCATGAAGGTCGCGATCTTGGGCGGCGGCCCGGCCGGCTGCGCGGCGGCCCACGCGCTTCGCGCGCGCGGGCTCACCGACATCACGGTGATCGAGAAAGAGGCCCTGGGCGGCTGCTCGCGCACGCAGAAGTACGAGGGCATCCCCTTCGAGTTCGGGCCGCAGATCATGTACACCGACGAAGACCGGCTCCGCGCCGTCTTCGAGCGGTGGCTCACCCAGACGCCCCCACCGACCCACGACCGCGAGTACCACCCGGCCGTGTCGATCGACGGCACGCTGGACGACCCCCACGACTTCCCGATCACGATCAAGAACGTGATGAAGCTGCCGGATCCCGAGAAGGTAATCTTCGAGCTTTACCAGCTCAACCTGGACCGGCCCGACTTCTCGAATTTCGAGGCCTACATCGTGAGCCGCATGGGGCGCACGCTCTACGAAACCTACGTGGAGAAGTACAACCTGAAGCAGTGGAAGATCCACCCGCGCGACATGGACGCCGAGTGGGCGCGCTTTCGCACACTGACCCTGCGCGAAAAGCCCGACATGTTCCGCGGGCGCTGGCAGGGGCACCCAGGCGACTACAACCCGATGTGGTCGGGAATGACCGAAGGCGTGCACGTGGAGAGCGGGCTGTGCGACGTGAGCGACGACTTCCAGCGTGTGACCGTGGACGGTGATCCGATCGACGCCGATCTGATCGTGAGCACCCTGCCGCTGTCGAAACAGCTGGGCTTCATCAACACATACATCGTCTACGCGGTGGTCGAGGCCGACGGAAACGTGATGCCCTCGTACGCGACCAGCTTCCCCAACAACTACAGCTTCGTGCGGGTGATGGACTTCAAGCAGCAGTACCAGGTCCAGTCGCGCTATGCGCTGCTCGACTTCGAGTTCCCCTGGGTGGGCGAGTGCGACGAAGCCAAGTACCACGAAGAGGTGGGCTGGTTCTGCCGCAACGTGCTCAAAAAAGAGATCGTCGAGAAGTGGGTCTGGAACAAGGAACGGATCTACCCCGTCAGCACCCGGGAGACGCTGAGCCAGGTGGAGCGACAGCTCGAGCTGGCCGCGCGCTCGAAGGTGGTCCCCATCGGGCGCTCTGGCGTCCACGCCTATTGCTCGAAGGACACGTGCATCCGCATGGCTCTGACCATGGCCAACGGCTTGCCCGAGATCACCTCGGGCGATCCGGCTCGCAAGCGGGCCGTCCTCGACACGATGCGCGAGAAGCTGTCGTGAAGCGCGTGCTGGTCACCGGGGGCGCCGGGTTCATAGGCAGCCACGTGGTCGATGCGCTGTGCGCGCGCGGCGACGCGGTGGCCGTGCTCGACGATCTCTCGAGCGGCGCCCAGCAGAACGTTGCGCCCGACGTGCCGCTCTATCACGTGGACGTTCGCCGCCGAGCGGACGTGGCAGCCACGTTTCAACGCTTCGCGCCGACCCACGTGTGCCACCTGGCGGCTCAGGCCAGCGTCAAACGCTCGGTGGACGCGCCCGACGAAGACGCGAGCGTGAACGTCATTGGCGGACTGAACGTCCTGGACGCCGCTCGTCAGTCCGGCGTCCGGCGGGTGGTGTTCGCTTCCACCGGAGGCGCCATCTACGGCGAGGTCCCACGCGGCGCCCGCGCCCGCGAGGGCTGGCCGCTGGCGCCCAAGAGCCCCTACGCCGCGGCCAAGGCCGCGCTCGAGCACTATCTGAACGTGTACCAGCGCTGCTTCGACTTGCCCGCGACGGTGCTGCGCTTCGGCAACGTCTTCGGGCCCCGCCAGGATCCGGCGGGCGAGGCCGGCGTGATCGCCATCTTCCTCGCGCGCCTCGCGGCCGGGCTGCCGATCCAGATCTTCGGCCGGCGCCGCGCCGGCGATGCCGGCTGCATCCGGGACTATGTCTTCGTCGCAGACGTGGTCAGCGCAATGCTCTTGGCGGTGGACGGTGAAATCGAAGGCACGTTCAACGTCGGAAGCGGGCGCGGCCTCAGCACTCGGGCGGTGGCCGAGGCGCTGGCCCGCGCCCTGGGGGTCGCGCCCGCGATCGCTCTGGCCCCGCCCCGCGCCGGCGACCTGGAGCGCAGCGTGCTCGATCCCAGCGCGCTGGAGGCTCGGGGCTGGCGCCCCCGGTTCTCGTTCGAGTCAGGCGTAGCCCACACGGTGCGCTCCGCGTCGCGGGTCGGCCGTGCGGCCTGACCAGGGCGTGTCAGCGACAGCCCGGGCTCAAGCTCCGCAGCGGAATGCCGCTCAGCGACACGGCGGGGGTCACCCATGAAGCGCATCCTCTTTGTCGACGACGAGCAGCACGTGCTCGATGGCTTGAAGAACATCTTGCGGCGCGAGCGCAAGAAGTGGGACATGGTCTTCGCACTCGGCGGCAAGGCGGCGCTGGGCGAGCTCGAGCGGGGCGCCTTCGACGTGGTCGTGTCCGACATGCGAATGCCGGGGATGGACGGTGCCGCCCTCTTGGGGGTGGTGCGCCAGAACTTTCCGTCGACCGCGCGGATCGTGCTTTCGGGCTATGCCGAGCAAGCCGCGATGCTGCGCGCGCTTCCGGTGGCCCAGCAGTTCCTGAGCAAGCCCTGCGAGCCCGACCTGCTGCGGACCGTCATCGACCGGACTTGTCAGCTCAATCGCTACCTTCAGTCCGAGGGGGTCCGCGGGGTGATTGGCTCGATCGATCGCCTGCCGTCTGCTCCGGCCGTGTACTGGGAGCTCACGCGCTTGGTGGGCAGTGACGAGGCCGACGTGTCGGAAGTCGCGAGCGTGGTCGAGACTGATCCTGCGACGTCGGCCCAGCTCTTGAAGCTGGTCAATTCGGGGTACTTCAGCCTGCCCGTCGCCACCCACTCGGTGCGCGACGCCATCGCCTACCTGGGCTTCGAGACGGTTCGCACGCTCGTGCTGTCGGCCCACGTCTTCTCCACGGTCGAGGGTGACCAGGTGGCCGCCTGCTCGCTGTCGAAGCTGCAGCGTCATTCGCTGATGACCGCGCGCCTGGCCCGAGCGTTCGCCACGGGCCCCGACCAGGCGCTGGCCTTCACTGCCGCCATGGTTCACGACATCGGCGAGCTGGTCCTCGCGCTGGCGCTGCCCGACGCTTCCCACGAGGTGGCGCGGCGGTCCGAGCTCGAGTCACGGCCCTCGCACGAAGTCGAGCTCGAGCTGGTGGGGGCCTCGCACGCCGAAGTGGGCGCCTACCTTCTGGGAGCCTGGGGTCTTCCGTTCTCGGTGCTCGAGTCGGCGGCCTATCACCACACCCCGCTGCTTGCCGCGCACCCGAGCGAAGTCCTGACCGTGGTCCACGCGGCGGCCGCATTCGCCCGCGCCATTCACGCAGCACCGTCGCTCGACGACGCCATCGAGGCGGCGCGCCCCGACCCCGAGCTGCTCGAGCGAACGGGTCTGGCTCCGCGCCTCTCGCAGTGGCGAGAGGCGGCCCGCGCCGTGGTCAGCTCGAGCGCTGCGGCATGACCGGCAGGCGGATGCGGAACGTCGTACCGCGTCCGCGTTCGCTGACGAACGAGAGCTCTCCGCCGTGGTCGTCGTGAACCACGCTTCGAGCGATGGCCAGCCCCTGACCTGTTCCACGGCCCACGTCCTTGGTGGTGAAGAACGGCTCGAAGATCCGCTCGCGGATCTCGTCCGGGATCCCTCCGCCGGTGTCGCCGATCTCGATCTGAACGTGGTCGCCGTCGTGGAGAGTGCGTACGGTGATGGTGCCTCGGGCGCCGCTGTCGGCCACCACGTCGGCGATGGCATGGGCCGCGTTGACGACCAGGTTGAGCACCGCCTGGTTGAGGTCGCCCAGGTGGCAAGTCACGAGCGGCAGCTCGCCGTAGTCGGTGACCAGCTCGGCCACGTACTTGTATTCGTTCGCCGCGATGGTCAACGTGCTGGCGACAGCCTCGTTCAGGTCAGCCGGTGCCATTTGCGCGGAGCCAGGGTGCGCGAACCGCTTGAGCGCGCGGACGATGCTGGCGACTCGCCCCAGACCGTCCAGCGCGCGGTCGACGGCAGGCGCAAGGTTCTCGAGCAGGTAGTCGAGGTCGACCTCTTCGGCCAGCTCCTGGCAGCCCTGTGCCGAGGCGTGAGCCGGCTCGGCGGCAATGACGGCCGCGCTGAGCTCGCGTGAGCACTGGATGTAGCGCGAGAGGTCGGCCAGGGCCTCGCGCACGAAGCTGAGGCTGTCGCTCACATACTGGACCGGCGTGTTGATCTCGTGGGCCACGCCGGCCGCCAGGCGGCCCACGGCCTCGAGCTTCTGTGCGTGGCGCAGCTCGACCTCGAGCGCGCGCTGAACTTCGATCTCGCGCAACAGTCGGTCTTGAGCCGCCTTCAGCTCTTCCGTCTTGCGAGCGACCACCTGCTCGAGCCGAATGTTCTGTTCGAACGTCGAAAACGCATTGTTGTTGTTGGCGCTGGCGCCCTCGACGCGCTTCATCAACGCGGCAATCGTCTTGTCCCGGGCCGCCAGCTTGCGCTCGAGCACTTCCGCAGCGTCCGCCATTCAGCCCCCCCCTCCAATCGCCACGCCGGTGAAGGTCTGGTTCACGTGCAGGCCGTTGTATTGCTCGCCATAGGTCGAGAACCCGAGGACCGAGCGCTCGGCCAGGAACTCGCCGACCCGTCGGTCCATTCCCTTCTCTTCGAACTCGAGCCGGCGCAAGATGCAGTCGCACCCCAGCACCAGAGCCGGGTCGGCGACCACACCCGACACGCGATCGAACGCCCCGCGCAGCACGTCGAGCGCGTCCAAGCAGTCGCCCACCGACAGCACCACCCCTTCGTCGATGGCGCAAAACAGGCTGAACGACCCGTCGGGGTGCATCTTCTGGATCGAGCGCACGTAATCGTCCCCCGCCAGCTGCAACACCAGCGGATGGCGCGAGAACACGCCGGGGCCGAGCTCGCTGCGTTTCAGGCCCAGTACTTCTGCATACACGTCGGCGGCCGGCTCGCCGTTGAGCTCGAGCACGAGCCGCTCGTGCGGGTTGGCGGCGGTGACCACCACCTTTCGATCACTGGTGGCAAAGTGCTGCAGCTTGAAAGTGGCAAAGGGCAGCGAGGTCTCGAACAGGGTGAACACCGCCGCGTCGGACAGGAATTGCCCCTGGTGGTAGACGGCGGTGCGCTGGAACGCCAGGTCGTCCCCCGCCGAGCCGCCGATGATCGGCATGTCGCCCAGCGCCTGGTAGAGCGCTGCGGCCAGCCGCTCTTCACCCAGCGAGAGCCCGTCGACCAAGAGCAGACCGAACGGGCGGCGCGTGGAGCCGACCCGGCGCTCTTGCACCGCGCGCGCGATCTCGCTGGCCCGCTCGGCCGACGCCGACAGTGGGGTGACCAGGTGCGGCGTGAGCGTGAGCTCCGGATACGAGAGACCGACGGCGGTGATTCCCCCGCGCTGGAACCCGGTCGGACCGAGCTGCCCCGACGAAGTACAACCGACCACCGGACAGGTGAACGTTCGCTCGAGCGCGGCAGCCAAAGCGGTCGAGTCGTAGCTGGGCGAGGCGAAGAAGAGCACACCGGAGCTGGGCGCACCCAGCGAACGTGCCAGATCCGAGACGGCGCGCGCCGGGTCCGGCTCCGACGTGTACGCGCGAGATACGACGAGGGTCATGGTCCCGTGAACGACCCAGTGGCTAGGCGCTTGAGCCGGCTTCAAGCATCGGCGCGCGCGCCCGTTCTGGCCCACGAGCCAATGTCGCAGGATTCGAGCGGGCGGCGGGGGTCGCGGCTACGCATGCCCTGGGTCGCGGTGACGACGGCAGCGGCCGTGGTGGCGGTGGCCAGCGTGACCGCCCACCGCGTCCAGCAGGCGACGGCCACCAAGATCGAGGGCTCGCTGCGCGCGAGCCACGAGACCGCGGTGCGCCTGCTGCACCGCTGGCACCGCCAGCAGCTGGCGGTGGCCACTGCCTGGGCCGCCGATCCGAAGCTGGTCGGCCTGCTAGAGGAGCAACTCGCCCACTCGCCGGGCCAGCCCGACACGCCAGCGCTCCAGCAGATCCGAGCCACGCTGTCCCCCGTGGTGCGGGACCAGCAGCTGGCCGGGTTCGTGGTGCTCGATCGCCGGGGAAGGACCTTCGCGTCCCGGTTCGACTCGGCGCTCGGTGCGCGCGTTTCGGCGGATCTCGAGCCGTTCCTGGGCCGGACGCTCCAGGGCGAGGCCGTGGTGACTCCCCCGGTTCGGGCCGAGATCGTGGTGCCAGAGCTGGAGCGGGGTCGCGGCGAGGGGCAGACGACGATGTTCGCCATGGCGCCCGTGCGCGATCGCGCCAGCCACGTGATCGCCGCGCTGGCCTTCCGCATCTCGCCCGAGGTCGAGTTCAGCCGGGTATTCGAGCTGGCGCGGGTGGGCACCACGGGCGAAACCTACGCCGTGAACGCCGGCGGCACCCTGCTCACCGCCAGCCGGTTCGAGCCCCAGCTCCGCGAGCTGGGGCTGCTCGATGGCCCAGGGTCGTCGGTGCTGGCGGTGGTCGCCCGCGACCCCGGAGGGGATCTGACTCGCGGGCATCGGCCCGTGCCCTCGACCGTTCGACCACTCACCCTGGCCGCGGGCCGGGTCGCCGCGGGGCGCGCGGGAGCAGATGCGGTGGGCTACCGCGACTACCGGGGGGTCGAGGTGGTCGGCACGTGGAGCGCGGTTCCCGAGCTGGGGATCGGGGTCATCACCGAGATGGACCACGCGGAAGCTTACGCCCCAGTGGCGCCGCTACGGACGGCGCGCGTGTTGGTGCTCCTGCTCTTGGCGGCATCGGCGGCCGTGGCCATCGTTTTCGAACGGCGGGCAAAGGGCCGGGCCGAAGCGCTGAAGCAGCACTCGGCAGCGCTGGCCAAAGCCAACCAGGCCCTGATGCACGAGCGTGAAGAGCGCGAGCGGACCGAGGCCGAGCTGCGGCTGGCCCAACGCCTGGAGGCCGTGGGCCGGCTGGCCGCGGGCCTGGCCCACGAGATCAACACGCCGGCACAGTATGCCACCGACAGCGCGCGGTTCTTGCAGCAAAGCTGCGACGATCTGGCGCCCCTGCTGGCGCAGTATCGCGCGCTGGGTCGGGCCGCTGCCCAGGGGGTTGCCACGCCCGAGCTGGCGTCGGCCGTGGCAGAGGCCGAAGAAGAAGCGGATCTCGACTTCTTGCTGGAACGCATGCCCCACGCCGCGCAAAACGCCGTGGAAGGCCTGGGGCGCATCGCCGACATGGTGCGCTCAATGAAAGAGTTCTCGGACGTCGACCGGAGCTCTGCGGCGCCCACCGACCTCAACCGCACGGTACAGAACGTGCTGAGCGTGACTCGGAGCGAGCACGGCGACGTGGCCGGCATCGTCACCCACTTGGGCGAGCTGCCGCTCGTCACCTGCAACGCCGGGCAGATCGGCCAGGCGCTGTATCACCTGGTCACGAACGCGGCGCAGGCCATCAAAGACGCGAGCGGCCCGCGAGGAACAATCACCGTCGCGACGTCCGTTCAGGGCGAAGAGGTCGTGATCTCGGTGGCAGACACCGGCGTGGGCATCCCCGAGCCGCTGCGCGAGCGGGTATTCGACCCCTTCTTCACCACGCGTGAGGTCGGAAGCGGCACGGGTCGGGGCCTCAGCATCGCCCAGTCGGCGGCCAAGAACCATGGCGGCAAGCTCGAGCTCGAGTCCGAAGTCGGTCGCGGCACCACCGTCACGCTACGGTTCCCCTTCCAAGCCCGGCCCACGCTGGCGGCGTGAGGCCAAGCGGCAGCGGAGGCGCGCCAGAACGCGCCAGTGACCGCGTCACGAGACGTCAGGGGCGGCAGCGGCGCGGTGCTGCCGGCCCGCCTTGGCCCGCGGGCCAGCGCCGCTCACCAGGCAATGCCCGGGAACGGCGGCGACGGGCGCGCGAACAAGAACCCTTGCAAGAGGTCGCAGCCGATCTCGAGCAGCGTCTCGCACTCGCGAGGCGTCTCGACGCCCTCGGCGACCACCAGCATGCCCATGTCTCGGCTGAGCGCAGTCATGCTGCGGACGACTTTCTGCTTGGTTGGGCTCTGGTCGATGCCGCGGATCAAGCTCATGTCCAGCTTGACGACCTCGGGCTCGAGCTGTGCGAACGAGGTCAGCCCAGCGTAGCCGGCGCCCAGATCGTCGACCGCGATGCGGTAGCCCATCTCCCGTAGCCGAGCGATCTTGCTGCGCACGTCGCCCACCTCGTCCAGCGCGGCGCGCTCGGTGATCTCGAGCACCACGCGATCGGCAATTCGCGACAGCGGGGCATCGTCCGAGGTGAGGGTCGGGTCGACCAGGTCCCGGACGTGGAGGTTCACGAAGAGCAGGCCACACTCCGAGGAATCCACCACGGGCTCGGCGGCGCGGGCGCGGATCGCGCGCCCCAGCACGTCGAGCGCATCCAGACGCTCGGCGGCGTCGATCACCGCTCCCGGGTGCGGCAGGTTCTGTTCCCGGCTGCGGAGCAGCGCCTCGTGCCCGAACACGGTGCGCGTGCGCGGGTTGACGATGGGGTGATAGGCGATCCACAGCGTGTCGAGCGCGCGGCGGAAGCTCGCTTCGAGCCCCGCGCGATCCCCGGGGCCCGCGGTCACGCCCAGGATCTCGGCAGCGCGGGCCTTCACCCGGGCCATGCGATGGCAGTGGGCAGCGCTCTCGATCACCTCGACCAGCGAGTCGTGGGCCACCGGTTTGGTCAAGTAGCGGAAGGCTCCGAACTGCATGGCCTCGATGGCCGTCGAGACCGCGGGGTCGCCGGTCATGAGCACGAACGGGACCAGCAGATCCGTCTTGCGGAGCTGCCTCAAGAGCTGGATGCCGTCCATCCCCGGCATCGAGATGTCGCTCAGCACCACGTCGAAGCGCTCTTCGGCCATGCAGCGCGTGGCGGCCTCGCCGTTGGTCGCGGTCTTGACCGCGAAGCCCTTGGCCTTGAGCACCCGGGCCAGAGACTTGACCAGGAGCTCGTCGTCGTCGACCAGCAGCACCGTTGCCGGGGTGGCGGTTGCGACTTCCCCCGAGTCCCGCGCGGAAGAAGGGGCCCCGCTGGCGGGCTCGATGGAAGGGAGTAGCTCGGCTCGCACGCTCATGACGACCATGGACGGCCGCCCGGAAGATCCCTGAAGCTCAGTCCGGCGGCGAGACGATGGCGACGTATTTCCCGATCTCTTGCCGGGCCACGTCCGAGATCTGATCGAACTGGACGCCGGTGGCGTTCGAACCGCGAACCGTGCGATTCCAGCGGGCGGTGGCCGTGACTTCGGTCATCTGCCCGGTGGCAGGAAGTGCAAATCGCACCTTCACCGACTCGCCCAGCGGGATGGCACAATCGCCGACGAACTGCAGCCCACCCTCGGATACCTCTTCCAGACGGCCGTCCACACGCTCGCCGCCGGGCCGTGTGAGGCGGGCGAGGGTGATGTAGGGAGCCCGCGGCTGCTTGCGGCGCGAACGCCAGTCGACCGGGGCGCCCTGCTGGAGCGCGCTGGGGCTGTCGGCCATGGTGCGAGTGGGGCCGGGGCCGCCCACCGCCGGCGGCGCAGTGACTCGGCCAAAAAGATCGATGCGCGGCAGGCGGGGCACGGCGCGCTCGAGCGCGGTGATCAGCTCGGACATGGTGGCGAAGCGCTCGGCCGACGCACGCGCCAGCGCTCGGGCCACCACCTGGGCCAGCTCTGCCGGTACGTCCGGTCGAAGCTCTTGGATCGGGGTCGGCTGAGTGGTCGAGATCTTCAGCAGCACCTCGGCGTAGGTGCCCTCGAAGGGCACGGTCCCGGTCAGGCACTCGTAGAGCACCACGCCCACGCCGTAAACGTCGGCTCGACCGTCGACCTCGCCCTGGGCGAGCAGCGCCTCGGGCGCCATGTATTCGGGCGTGCCGAGCAGCGCATGCTCACGCGTCAGCTTGCCGCCGGGTGCCGCGTCGCCCGCCTCGCCGGCCAGCTTGGCGATTCCGAAGTCGAGCAACCGCGTCTGCGGCTCGGCTCCCGGCGTGACGAACAGGTTCGCCGGTTTGACGTCTCGGTGCACCACACCCGCCGCGTGGCAGCGCTCGAGGGCGCGGGCGGTCTCGATGGCAATGCGCGCCGATTCGCCGATGGCCAGGCGGCCACGCGCCGTGATCAGACCTTCGACCGTGCGCCCCTCGAGCAACTCGAAGACCAGGTACGGAACGCCGTTGTATTCGCCGCCGTCCCACAAGTCCACGATACCTGGCCCGCGGACCCGCACCAGCGCGTCCATCTCGCGCATCAGGCGGGCCGCTTCCTGGGGGCCGGCGGAGCGCGGCAGCTTCAGCGCCACGCCGCGGCGCGTGTAGCAGTGCTCCGCGGCGTACACGTCGGCGATTCCGCCGCTGGCCAGCAGGCGCTTGATCGCGTAGCGGCCGTCGATCCGCGACCGCATGTCGATCGAGAGCGGCCCGCGGGACTGGGCGCCGTTGTCTGAATCTCGCAGCTGGGCCTGAATGGTCATCGGTCCTCCGTCATGGGAAAACGACTGCGTCGTACAGCTTCACGTCGTCGAGCACTGCCCCGGCAACCTCGGAGCTGGTGCTGCTGCGCGCGCCGATCGAAAGGGTGTCACCGCTGGTTACGGGCTCCATCGCGTGCGGGCCGGCGCTGGCGGCCAGGTACTTCGGCACTTCGATCTGATCGAAATACACCCTGACGTGCTGGTCTTTTCGGCTGAAGTCCCAGGTGACCGTCACCCGCACCCACGAACCCGCGACGTAGGGCACGTAGTCAACCTTCACGTGGGTGACTTGCGTCCCGCCGGCGCTGTCATTGACACCCACCGAGAACGAGCCGGTGTCGCCCTTCGCCACGTTGAAGCGCCCGGCCACGTACAAGAAGGTGTGTGCCTTGCCGTCCTTCGGCGAGTGATCTGGCAGCATCCAGAAGTCGAGGGTGCCGCGACCGGTGTCCAGATTGCCGAGGGCGGGAAACTGCAGATAGTGCCCGACGTCTTTCACGTTCAGCGCCGAGGCGCACTTGCCGCTGGTGAACGTTCCGTTCCCCGCACCGGGGCCGACGCCAGAGCTGGGCTTGAGGATCGCCGTCGAGCCGTCGAGCGTGGTGTAAAACTTCGGCGACTTCCCGGTGACGGGCCCGCAAGGCTCGAGCACCGTACCCCCGCTGCCGCCCGCGCCCGATTCACCCGCGGCGCCCGCAGCGCCGCCCCCCGACGGGGTGCCCGCGGCGCCGCCGCCGGACGGTGACCCCGCCACGCCGCCCGCACCACCGGTGGGCGGAGTGCCGGCAGCGCCGCCCGAGCTGCCCGCGTCGGACGCGGTGCCGCCACTGCCCGGGGCTTCGCTGGCGAACTCTTCGCCCGAGCAGGCGAGCGCCAGCCCTGCGAGGGGCACGAGCAACCAAGAGAGGTGTCCGGAATTAGACATGGTTCGTCAAACGGGTGTCAGCTGGGCGGCGCGCTGGCGCGAGGTCGCGCTCTCGCGCGCGAACGCTTCCTTGAAGCGCCGCCACTGGGCATCGTTGATCCCGAGGTTGAATAGCTGGTCGGAGTCGGGCTCTGCGGCTTGGGTGACCAGATCGGCGAGCATGACGAGTCTCACGGCCGTCGAGTCCGAAGCACCCAGATCGTGATGTGCGGCGCAGGCATCGACGATCTCAGAAGGCAAATGCCAGGCCATGGCGATCTCGGCGCCGGCGCGGTTGTGGTGTTTGCGCACCAGCCGCTCCACCTCGGGGCTGCCGGGGACGGCCGCGGCGATGTGCTCGAACACGCGATAGATCCGCGCTTCACCGATGTCGTGGAGCAAGCCGCACATGTACGACAGCTCGAGCGGCATCCCCAGCACCTGCGACGCCACCCGCGTGGCGATGGCGCAGCTGACGCTGCGTTCGAACGAGACCCGCACCTCGGACTGGAAGCGCTTCAGGCCGACGGTGGTGTTGGAATACACGACCTGGAACAACAGATCGCGGGTCCGCGCCAGCCCGAGGCGCACGATGGCGGCCTGGGTCGAGCCGATGACGAAACCGCGGAAGTAGAGCGCGCTGTTCGCCACCGAGAGGAACCGGGCGGCGATCGGCGGGTCGGTCTCGACCAGGCGGGCCAGCTCGGCCACGTTCGCGTTGCGGTCGCCCGCAAGGCGCAGCGCCAGCCCCGCGACCTGAGGCAACACCGGCAACCCCGAGCGGCCGGTGTTCAGCTGCTTCAAGAGCTCGCGCTCGAGGCCTCCGTCGCCTTCGGAAAGCGGTTCGACGACGGCGAGCTTCTGGCCGTTCACTGACCGACCTCCGGAACGCGCGGCAGGGGCGCCGAGGGTCGTGCAGACGACTGAGCAGGGGAGAGCGCCTCTTCACACTCGGGCGTGTGCATCACGACGCGGTTGCGACCGGCGCGCTTGGCCGCATACAGCGCCAGATCGGCCCGCCGGAACACCGACTGCACCTCTTCCGGGCTGCGCGGGTCGAACACCGCAGTGCCGATGCTCACGGTGACGCGCTCGGGGCCGGGCTTCAGCGCCGGCAACGCCTCGATGCTTCGCCTGAGCCGCTCGGCCACCAGCCGTGCGGACTCGGGGCCTGCACCCGCCACGATGGCCACGAACTCTTCCCCGCCATAGCGTCCCACGGCGTCACCCGGCCGAAGCCCGGCGCGCAGCATCTCGGCGATCGAGATCAGGACGCGGTCGCCC
Organism: Polyangiaceae bacterium; assembly: GCA_023150915.1. Lineage (GTDB taxonomy): Bacteria > Myxococcota_A > Polyangia > Polyangiales > Polyangiaceae > JADJKB01. Next base: position 52,926 of record JAKLKA010000014.1, on the reverse strand, counting down.
ACCAGGTGCCCGAAGCCGTCGTTGATCTGCTTGAAACGGTCGCCGTCCACGAACAGCACCCCGAAGCGCTCTCGCTTGTCGACCCGAGACTGGGCCGCCCGCTCCAGAGCCCGGCGGTTCATCAAGCCGGTGAGGGCGTCGCTCTCGGCGTCGCGCCGCAACAGATCACGCTCGTTGCGAACGCGGTGCAGCGCGTCGACCAGGCGCTTGACGCGCAGGCGTGCGCGGATCCGAGCCGACAGCTCGATCGCGGCCCCGGGATCCCGAATGAAGTCGTCTGCGCCGGCGAGCAGGTGGGCGACCACTTCGCCCTCGTCAACTTCACTCCAACCCACTACCAAGAGGGGGAGATGACGCTTGGGATCGAGGGCGGAGAGCTCGCCGCACAGCTCGACGCAGCTGGTGCTCGGCTGCGCAGCGTCGAGCAGCACCAGATCGGGCTCGAACTCGGCGACGACCCGGATCAGCTCGTCCACGTCGGAGAGCTTGAGCGCCTCATACCCGTCCTGGTCGAGCAGGCCCACCAGCTCGGCCTGGTGCGCCGGGTCGGGGCTCACCACCAAGATTCGCGACGCACGTTCGGAAATGGGCGGCGCACTGGAAACCCGCGGCTCTAGCATGGCTATTTCGGCAGGAACGGAGTTCGGTCTCGGGAACGGCAGCTGTCGGAAAACCCTGAGCCCTTCACGCCAGCGCGACGCATTCGGGCGGCGTGGAGCTGCGGGTCACGGCAGACCAGGCAGGGGGAGGCTCGGTGGGTGCCGTGCCCACATCGGGCACGCGGCTTGGCCCCACGACGCAGCGATTGAGCCTCGGTGCGGGCGCACACCGCACCCCAGAGGTGAGCGGCGAGTTGGTCTCGGGTTCGCTGAGCAGGGCGCGCGGCTCGGGCTCGATCGCCGGGGCGGAGACCGGCCCGAGCTCGGTGGGCAAGAACGCCGCGGGGCTCTCGCGGTCGACCGCCGGGGGCTGCATCGGCGGCGGGGCCGTCATCGCCTCGATCACCGGATCGGGAGGCTCGGTCAGCGCAATCGGCGACGCCGTCATCGCCTCGATCACCGGATCGGGCCGCTCGGTCAGCGCGGGCGGCGGCGCCGTCATCGCCTCGATCATCGGATCCGGAGGCTCGGTCAGCGCCGGCGGCGGCGCCGTCATCGCCTCGATCATCGGATCCGGAGGCTCGGTCAGCGCCGGCGGCGGCGCCGTCATCGCCTCGATCATCGGATCCGGAGGCTCGGTCAGCGCGGGCGGCGGCGCCGTCATCGCCTCGATCACCGGGTCCGGAGGCTCGGTCAGCGCGGCCCGGGCCGCCGCGGGCGTCGGTGCGGGTGCGACCGAGACCTCGGTGATGGTCGGGGCGCTCGGCATGATGCTGGCGATGTCGATGCCGGGAAGGGCCGGCAGGCTCGGCACCTCGATGTGCAAGAGGTCGGTCTGCGACTTGCGCTGGACCTCGCTGTCTGCTTGCTGGCGGTAGAAGCGCATCCGGCGCGAAGCGCGGTGCAGGATCACGACCACCGCCGCGGCGATGGCGCCCGAGCCGACGGCGACCAGCCCCGCAGCCCCCGCGCCCGAGCCCGAGGCGAACGCCCCCGCCCCCGCGGCCGCGGCCACCGTGGCCGCCGCGGTGACGCTGATGCCCACCGGAATGGACGACTCGTGCTCGAGGGTGCGGTAGCTGGTGACGCAGTGCGCGCACCACTGCTCGCGGTCGTGCCAATGTTCCGCGCAGACGTAGCCCCGGCAGGCTTCACAGGTCGAGCCGAAGCTGGCAGCCCCGCAGCACACGCAGGGGAACTGCTTGGGCACCTTCGGTGACTTCGGCGCTTTGGACTTGGGCTCGACGCTGACGCGACGCGGGACGATCTCGGGATCGGCGTCGCGACCGCGGGCGCGAGCGTGGAAGTACAACCCCTCGAAGTCGGTCCACATGGCGGCAAGCTGTGCCTCGCCGATCTCCAGATAGCTCGCCATCTCGCTGCGCGAGAGGCTCTCGATGGCTTCGGTCTTTGGCGTTGCGACCAAGAAATGGGCGATGGCATCCGCCATTCGCAGCGCCTGCACCATCGCCGCCACCATGCCGCCGGCTTGGAGCGCTCGAGCCGGGTGGTGGTGCCAGGCGACGACCTTGGGCACCGGCTCGGGAATGTGCCACGCCGACAGCACGTGCGCGCCCAGCACCGCGTGATCGAAGCCGAACTGCTCGCGCTCGGCGAGCGACGCCTGGTCCGGGCCGTTGCTGTGAACCTCGAGCAGGTTCGCATAGGCCAAACCCTCGGTGTCCAGCAGGACCAACTTCCCGATGTCGTGCAAGAAGCCGGATGTGGCCAGCTCGTCGCTGGGCAGCCCGAAGTGGGCCGCCAGGTAGCGGCACAGGGACCCGACCACCGCCGCGTGCTCCACGATGCGACTCGCGAACCGTGTGCTCGAGTCGAACATGTCGAGCACCGCGGCGGTAGTGGCCAGTTGGTTGAGGCGGCGAGTGCCGACCAGCACGGCCGCGTGGTGAACCGAAGAGCAACGCATGCGCAGCGCGTAGCCCGACGAGTTCACGAGGCGCAGCAGTCGGGCCGAGAGCGCCGGATCCATCTCGAGCACCCGCACCACGTCGCCGATCTTGCACGACACGCCGCGGGTGAGCTCGTCCAGGCGGCGGGCTGCCTCGGGGAACGGCTTGGCTCCCACGACGCGCCCGACCTTGGCGGCCATGCTCTGGGCGGCCCGCTCTTCGGCGCGATCGTCCTGAGAGCTGCCGAACCAGAGGTCTTCCTGGATGGCGACGTCGACCGGCCGCACGGACGGCGGACTCGCCGGGGGTGTCGGTCGCTGCGAGTCTCGGTGGCTCGGGCGGCCACTCAGCGACCGGTGAGGTCGATTGCTCACGCGTGTCATGACAGGGTGCCAAGCAAATCACGGGCCGGGGGCGCGGCTCTTGCTTGTGCCGACAACGCCATGCCCGCATTCAGCCGCGCGCGCCAAGTGTCCGCCGCCTTGGCGCTGGGACTGTGTCAAACCTCCAACGCGGTCGCCGAGCCGAAGAGCGCCTGGGTGCTAGCCAAGCCAGGACCCGAGACGCAGGTGCAGAAGACACCGAAGGAGCGCGGCGGGATCAACCCGTGCCTGACCGACGACCCGGGCTTCGGCGCCTACGAGCCGTGGCGACGCGGGCTGCCCACGGGTCAGGTCATGGTGCCGCGCGCTTGGAAGAAGTCGGGCACTTTCGACGTGGTCTTCCACTTCCACGGGCACGAAGCAGCGCGCAAAGAGTGGGTGCGGGTGATGGACGGCCCGGTCTTCGTCGGAGTCGACCTGGGCACCGGGTCCGGCGCCTACGACCAGTATTTCTCCTCGCCGGACGCGTTTCGTGAGCTGCTGGCGGCGACCGAGCGCGTGGTTGCCGGCCGAATGGGGGTGCCGGGCGCCAAGGTGCGACGGATCGGGCTGAGCGCGTGGAGCGCGGGCTACGGCGCGGTGGGTCGAATCTTGGGGCAGAAGCGCAACGTGGATGCGGTCGTACTGCTGGACGGCCTGCACTCGGGGTACGACCCGGGCGGCGGCACGCTGAACGCCATGCAGCTGGCGCCGTTCGCCGAGTTCGCGCGCGAGGCGGCGGCCCGCAAGAAGCTGATGTACGTGACCCACTCGTCCATCATCCCGCCTGGGTATTCGTCCACCACCGAGACGGCGAACTACCTGATCGCCGAGGTCGGCGGCCGGCCGCAGGCGACCAAGCCCCGCGGCACCGACCCGTTCGGACTGGACTTGATCTCGTGGTTCGTCCGGGGGGGCTTTCACGTGCGCGGCTACGCCGGCAACGGCCCCGCGGACCACTGCGCCCAGTTTGGCGCCTATCGCCAGCTGCTCCGCGTGCACCTGGCTCGGCGCTGGCGGGCCTGAGCGCGCGGCGTCACTTGCCGAGCTTCGTGACCTCGCGCTCGAGCTCCATCGCGGTCGACAAGACGCGCATGTTCGCGATGGCGGCGTACTTCTGGATGCGCATGTCGACCGTGGCGCCCACCTTGTCGGGCAGCGGCGCGCTTCCGATCTCGACGCGGTCCCCGACCAGCGGGGTGGGCTGCGCGATGGTCTCGGCAGCGCGCTCGAATCGCTTGACGCTAGCGCCCAGCCCCCCGAGCGCGACCTTTGTCAGACCACCAATTCCAGCCACGAACCGGTGAACGGGCGCTGGAGGGGAAGCTTGAGGCTCACTCGGCGCCCATCTGCATTTCGGCGTCATCGTCCGCCAGGGGCGGCGCGGGCTCGGTCTCGCACTCGCGCTCGCGCGGCAAGAAGTAGAGCTCGCGGGTCGAAAAGCGCGTCCCCTCGAGGAAGACCTGGACCCCCTTGCGCTCGGCGGCGTTGACCAAGATGGGAGCCATCAGGTTCACGGTGGCGGGCCCCGACGGCGGAGCCGAGAGGACCGCCATGACGGCAAGCTCTTCCACCGACGAGCCGATGCCGTTGGCACTGGCCACTTCCTCGACCGGAACGTCGGGGTAGGTGCCCCGAAAGCCATGCGCCGACACCACGGGGAAGGCCAGGGCCGCAGTCTGGGTCGACTGCAGCCAGGCGACCGCATCGGAGCGCCCATGCCGCACCAGGATGAACTGCCGCTCGTTCGGAAACCCGATGATGCCCGACGGGAACTCGATGATGTCGTCGGGGTTCGCGTCGATGGTTCCGAATCGGTCGCTGGCAACGGTCGTGGTCATTTTGAGGATGCTCCTGCGGGTGCTCTAGCAACGGGGGTGCCAACACTCAGGGCGCTGTTGGAATGCTGAAGACGAAGGTCGAACCCTGACCCGGGCCGCTCACCACGCCCAAGCGCCCGCCGTGGGCCTCGGCCACCCGCTGGCAGAACGCCAGGCCCACGCCCGTCCCCTGGGCGGCAGTTCCCACGAAGAGGTCGAAGATCTTGGCCTGATCTTCCTGGCTGATACCGGGTCCCTCGTCGGCCACGCTGATCGCCACCCGCTCGGCGTGACGCCCGCACGCAATCGTGATGGTGGAGCCCCGCGTCGACACCTTCAGCGCGTTGTCGAGCAGGTTGTCGAGGACCCGAAGCACCAGATCGCGGTCGATTTCGCACCAGATCTCGCTGCTGGGCTCGGCGACCAGTCTGACACCCGCCATGTCAGCCCGATGGCGGCAGTGATGCAGCGCCGTCCGCGCAAGCGCCCCCAGCTCGACCCGTTCGAGCGCGACGGACAGCCCGCTCGAGCCCGAGCGGGCGGCGTTCAGCGCCTCGACCAGGATGCGCGAGAGCTGACCCACGACCTGTCCGAGCTCGTCGATCGCGCCGGCCACCTCGGTGTCGGTGCGTGTGGCATGCGCGGCGCTGAGCCACTCGAGGCCCGCCTGGAGGGCGCACGCCATGTTCTTCGCGTCGTGCAGCGCGTACGCCATCTCGGCCACCCGATCTTCGCGCTCTTCCACGCGAAACACGCCGCTGGTGAACCCACCGGCATCGAAGCTGGTCTGGGGAAAGCGCACTTCGAACCCTATGCGCCGCTGAACGGAGGGCGGCCCGAGTCCTTGAGCTTCGACCGGCGCAGGGGGTCGGTTCAGCGACGCTTGAGCCCGAGGTGCCCCCGCACCAGGTGGATGGCCTCGCTGTGCAGCTGGCACACCCGGGACTCGGTCACCCCCAAGATCTCCCCAATCTCTCGAAGGTTGCAGCTCTCTTGGTAATAGAGCCCCACCACCAGCCGAAGTCGCTCGGGCAAGGCGTCGATCGCCTCGGTCACCAGGTCGGCCAGCTCGTGCTGCGCGGCGCGCGCCTCGGGGGACGGGTCCGGCGAGCGTTCCTCGCCCGAAAGCTCGAGGCGCGCGTGACCGGAGTGCGAGATGTCGGTGAGCAGGGAGTGATAACCCTCGACGTCGAGCCCGAGCTCGGCGGCCATCTCGTCTTCGGTGGGGTAGCGTCCCATCCGCCCCACCAGCTCGCTGGCGGCCTCGCTGATCCGCCGCGACGCCTGCCGCAGCTTGCGCGACAGAGGGTCCAAATCGCGCAGGTAGTCCAGGATGGCGCCCCGCACCCGGTGCGACGCGTAGGCCTCAAACTCGTGCTCGGGCATCTTGGGCTGGCGCCGGCGCAGCGCCTCGACCAGCCCCAGCCAGCCGGCGGACAAGATGTCGTCGATCGAGATGTGGGCGGGCAAGTTGCGCACGGTGCGCATCGCGATCCGGCGAACCAACGGAGAGTAGCGCCGCACCACGTCGTCGCCCGCGTGGGCAGGCAGCGCGGAGGCCGCGCCGCTCGGGCTGGATTCGGGCTCGACGAGGCTCACGAGCATCCCAGGGGGTTTCCGCTCACGAGCGCTTCGATGCTCGCGGGGTGGATGTCCTCGGGAACCCGAGGGCCGTTACAGAAGAAGGTGAGCGGCAGCGCATTGGGAATGGCCGCGTGCAGGACCCCTCCAGGCTGACAGGTCTCGTCCAGCTTGCTCACCACCACGCCGGTGGGTCGCGCATCGCGGTAGAGCGTCGCGGTGCGCTCGGCATCGCGACCCCGCATCCAGGCCGGCATCACCAAGAGCGTGTGGAGGTTCCTCCCTGCCAGCGCGTCCAGACCCTCGGCCAGCGGCCAGTCTTCGGGCGGCGAGCTCGGGGTCTTGCCCGTGGTGTCGACCAGCACGATGTCCGCGCTGCGTTCCGAGATCCGGCGGGTCAGCTCGTCGGGCCCCGACAGTGCGTGAAACGGGATGCCCATCAGCGAGGCATAGCGTTGCCATTGCTCCACCGCGCCGACCCGGTACGAGTCGAACGACAGCACGCACACTGAGCGGCCCAGATCCAGCCGCGCCCGTGCTGCCAGCTTCGCCAAGGTGGTGGTCTTGCCGACGCCGGTGTTGCCCACCGCGACGATGATCTGCTGGCCAGGCGCGATGAGCGGATCGGGCGCCAGCGTGACACGCTCGGCGATCCGCTGGACCAGCCACGCGTGAAGCGCTTCCGAGCCTCGCCGGGCCACGCGCCCGGCGCCGGTTGCCAGCTGCCGCGCCAGCGCGCCCTCGACGCCAAAGGCCGCCAAGAGCGACATCACGCGCTCGCGCGGCGGGCGACTCTGGTTCAGCTCGTCCAGCATGGCCCGAAGCGTCATCAGCTCGCGCTCGAGCTCGGAGGCGTCGAGCCCCAGGGTCGGCGTTCGCCCGAGCCGGCTCATGGCGGGCCGCGGCGCTCGCTCGGTGGGCGGGCTTCGGAGGCTCGAGAACCGAGGAGGCGAGACCACGGTCGGCCGACCGTTGGTCTCGAACTGCCAGCTGGGCCGGCCCGCCGGCGCCGTGGCCGTGACCTCTACCCAGGCGTGCCCCAGGGCGCCCCCGCGGCCGTTGGTGACCTGACGCGTCGACTGGATGAGCGCGTCCGGCCCGAGGGACGCGCGCACGCGCGACAGCGCTTCCTTCACGTCGGCTCCACGAAAGCTCTGGGACTGCACGTCAGGCCTCCATCATGCTGCGGTCGACAAGTTGACGATTTCGAACGGTTTGAGGGTCGCGTCGGCTTCGATCTCTCGGAAGCTGAGCACCGCCAGGCTCGGGCAACGGCGCTCGGCAAACGCGCGCAGATACCGCCGCACGTCGGGGCTGGTGACCACGCAGGCCGGCTTGCCGGCGGCCAGCATGCGTTGCGTCGCCGCCTCGAGCGCGAGCCCGAGCTGCCGCGCCTGCTCGGGGTCGAGAGCGCCGCCGGTGCCGGAAGCGATCTCGCGCAGCGACCGGCGGAAGATGTCCTCGACCTTGCTGTCGAGCACCAGCGTGTGAAGCGTGCGGTCGGCACCGGTGAAAGCTGCGGTGATCTGGCGCGACAGGCGCTGCCGGGTGAGCTCGGTGAGCTGCTCGGTGTCGCGCGTGCCGGGTGCCAGGTCGTGCAGCGCCTCGAGCACGCTCCGGAGGTCCCGGATCGAGACGTTCTCTTTCAGCAGATTTCGCAAGACCTTCTGCACTTCCCCGAACGTGAGCAAATTCGGTACCAGGTCGTCGACCAGCTTCGGAGTGGTCTTCGAGAACACTTCGAAGAGGTGCGCGAGCTCTGCCCGACCCAGAATCTCTTGGGCGTGTCGGCGGGCTGTCTCTGCGAAGTGGGTTGCGATGACGGTCGTGTGGTCGACCACGGTCCACCCCAGCGCCTCGGCCAGCTCGCGGTCGCGGGCGGCGATCCAGCGCGCCGGGGTTCCGAAGGCCGGATCGGTAGTGGCCTCGCCGTCCACCTCGGCGGCGGAACCGCTGGGGTCCATCGCCAGCAGCTTGCCGGCCCGGCACGTCCCGGTGGCCACCGCGGTGCCCAAGAGCAAGATGCGATACCCGCCCGGCTGAAGCTCGAGGTTGTCGCGGATGTGAACCGGCGGAATCACGATGCCCAGATCGAGCGCCAGCTGCTTCCTCAAGGCCGAGATCCGCTCCACCAGCGTTCCGCCCATCTTGGGGTCGACCACCGGGACCAGCTCGTAGCCCACCTCGAGGGCGAGCACGTCGACCGGCAGCGCGGCGTCGATGTCTTCTCCGGGTGACGGCTTCGGCGCAGAGGCGCCGCCCTCCGGCGTCTGACCGGGCTCGGGGCGAGGGGCCGCCTTGGCCTTGTCCTGCCGCTTCGTCACCCAGTACAGACCGCCGGCCAGGACCAGGAAGGGCAGAGCGGGCATCCCGGGCAAGAGGGCAAAGAGCGCCAAGATCCCGGCGGTGGCGCCAACGGCCCGTCGACTGCCGAGCAACTGGGTCTGGACGATGCGGCCGAGCTGGTCCCCGGTCGGGGAGCGGGTCACGACGACGCCGGCTGCGGTCGAGATCAAGAGCGCGGGCACCTGCGAGACCAGCGCGTCGCCCACGCTCAGAATGCTGAAGGTCTCGGCGGCATCGGCCAACGACATGCCTCCGGCGACGCCCAGCATCAGGCCACCGATCAAGTTGACGGCGGTGATCAAGATGGCGGCGATGGCGTCGCCTTTGACGAACTTGCTGGCGCCGTCCATGGCCCCGAAGAAGTCGGCCTCGCGCTCGATGGACTTGCGGCGTTCCCGGGCGATCTCGGGGGAAATGACGCCGGCGTTCATGTCGGCATCGATCGCCATCTGCTTGCCGGGCATGCCATCGAGGGCGAAGCGGGCCGCCACCTCGGCAACGCGGCCGGCGCCCTTGGTGATCACGATGAAGTTGATGATCACCAAGATCACGAAGACGATCAGGCCCACCACGACGTTGCCGCCCACCACCACCCGCCCGAAGGCCTCGACCACCCGCCCGGCGGCGCTGTGCCCGTCCTTGCCGTGGAGCAAGATGAGCCGCGTGGTGGCCACGTTCAGGCTGAGCCGAAGCAGCGTGGCCACCAAGACCACCGCCGGAAACGAGCTGAACTGGAGCGGATGCTCCATGAACAGGCCGATCAAGAAGACCCCGATGGAGATCGCCAGGCTGAGCGCCAAGAGGAGGTCGACCACCACCGGCGGAATGGGCACCACCAGCATCATGACGATGCCGACGATGGCGAGGGGGAGTGCCAATTCGCTGGCGCTGCCCTTGGGCTCGGCGGTCGTGGCGGCGGTCGTCACGCTGAACAGGCGTGCGAGAGTCGTGCCAGCGGCTCAGGCCCGGAGGCCGCGGTTCCTGAGCCGGTAGACGAACGCCAGCACCTCGGCGACCGCGGCGTACAGCTCGACGGGGATCGCCCGACCCGCCTTGACCTGCTCGGCCAGGGCTCGAGCCAGCGGCTTGTTCTCGATGATCGGGATCCCGTGCTCTTTGGCCAGCGACCGGATGAACATCGCCACGTCGTCGTAGCCCTTGGCCGCGACCACCGGCGCCCCTTCGTGGGCGCGATAGCGGATGGCCACGGCGACGTGCGTGGGGTTGGTCACGATCACGTCGGCGGTCTTCACTTCCTTGCGAATGCCCCGGCGAAGCATCTCGCGGGCGCGAGCGCGCTGCCGGGCCTTCACCTTCGGGTCGCCTTCCTGACCCTTCATCTCTTGTTTGATCTCTTCGCGTGACATGCGGAGATCACGCTCGTGCTTCCACCACGAATAGCCATAATCGGCGGCGGTGAGCGCGGCCAAGGCCACGGTGGCCCAGATGGCCAGCCGCGACACCACGGCGCCCAGCGCGCCCACGGCGCCGATCAGGGGCGTGCGTGTGAGCTTCAGCAGGGTCGGCAAGGCCTCTTCGACGACCATGTAGGCCACGACCCCCACCACCGCCACGCGGCCGAGCGCCAGCACGGTGTTCGCGGCGGCCGCCTTGGGTGACGCCAGTTGCTGCAGTTTCGAGAGCGGCTCGAGGCGCTCCCACTTCAGCTCGAACTTCGGATTCCACCCCGCTTCGGCGAACCCGGCGGCGGTGGCGGCCACCATGGCCACCAGCATGGCGGGCGCCGTGATCCAGAGCAGCGTGCGCGCCGCGAAGCCCCCGGCATGGGCCGCGCCGTTCTGGTGCAGGTTGTGGACCTGGCTGAAGCAGTGGGTGGTGAGCTCCCGAAGGCGCGTCGCGATTTCGACGCCCGTCAACGCCAAGAGGGCGAGCACGGCGGTCGACGCGGCCATCGCCCCGGTGTCGCGGGCGCGGGGGAATTGGCCTTCTTCCCGCGCCTGCCGTCTTCGTTCTGGGGTGGCTTCCTCTGTCTTCTCGCTGTCGCTCTCCTCACTCATGGTGCTCTCCAGGTCAGCGAGGCCACCACACCCTCGAGCCCCTCACCCACGTGGCTGAGCTCCGCGATGATCCGCATGGTCAGATCCGGCGAGACGATGATCAGCGACATCCAACCCACCCCCAGGGTGACGGCAAAGCCCAGCGAGAAGATCTGGAGCGCGGGGGCCGCGCGCGAGATGAAGGCCAGCGCGATCTGGACCATGAAAAGGATGACCACGACCGGAACGGCGATCCGCACGCCCGCCGACAGCGCATCGGCGCTCAGCCGCAAGAGCACGGGCGTGGCCAAAGCGATGCTTTCGCTGGTGCCCACCGGCAAGACGCGGAAGCTCTCGATGAGCGCACCCAGCACCACCCGGTGCACGCCGACGATCAACGCCACGAAGATGGCGAAATGCCGGAAGAGCGAGGTCAGAACGGTGCCACTGCCCGCGTGGGGATCGAACAGGTGCGCCGCGCCCAGCCCCATCATCGGGGCGATGATCTCTGCCGCCACTTCGGCCACGGAGACCGCGAGCCGGACGACGAATCCCATGGCCAGCCCCACCCCCAGCTCCCACGCGACACCCAAGGCGATGGGAAGCGGCTCGGCCCGCACGCTTCCGCCGCCGACGCCATGAGCCACCGCCGCCAGCGCCAGCACCAGGCCCACCCGCAAGCGCGCCGGCGCCGACTGCCATGCCAGCGGCGAGATCACGATCAGGCCCGAGATACGCGAAATCTCCAGGAGATAGGAGATGGCCTCGGCTCGGATCAGCGCCTCGAGGGCATTCACTTCGTGACATCCGCGATGGAAGAGATGGTCCGCGTCGAATAGTCCACGAGCTGGCGCAGCGTCCAGCTGCCCAGGACCACGAAGGTTGCCACGATCGCGATCAGCTTGGTCACGAAGCTGATGCTGGCTTCGTTCACCTGGGTCGCCGCCTGCAAGACGCCGACGATGAGCCCGACGAAGAGCGCGACGGCGAGCATGGGGCCGACCACCAGCGCGGCGACGATCAGCGCGTTCCGCAAGAGCTCGACGGCGCCGTCGGTGGTCACCAGAAGCTCCTCATCAGCGAGCCTGCTACCAGGCTCCAGCCATCGACCAAGACGAACAGCAGAAGCTTGATCGGCAAGCTGAGGGTGGTCGGCGGCACCATCATCATGCCCATGCTCATCAAGAGCGAGGCGACCGCGAGGTCCACCACCAGGAACGGCAAGAGGATGATCACCCCCATCTGGAAGGCGGTGGTCAGCTCCGAGACCACGAAAGCCGGCGCCGCCAGGCGCATTGGCACGTCTTCCGGCGTGGCCGGCAACGGCGTCTTGGTCACCGAGTAGAACATGCGCAGGTCCGCCTCCCGCGTCTCGCGCAGCATGAACTTCTTCAGCGGAACCGACGCCAGCTCGAGGGCCTGCATGTCGGTGACCTCGCCCCGCATGTAGGGGTCGTAGGCGGCGGTCTTCATGCTGTCGACCACCGGCGACATGGTGAACAGCGTGAGGAACAGCGCCAGCCCGATGACCACCTGGTTGGGCGGCACCTGAGTGCCCACGCCTTGACGCACGAACGACAGGACCACGACGGTCCTGACGAAGCTGGTCATGGTCAGGATGATGGCTGGCAAGAGCGCCAGCACCGTCAGGACCAGCAGAACCTTCAGCGACGGCGTGAGCGAGCCGTTGCCGAAGGTCTGATCGACGACGGCAGTCGGGTTCATCGCTCGAGCTCCCGCAGTCGGGCGACCAGCCCCGCTGCCTGGGTCTCGATCCGCGCGGGCCGGCGCTCGGCGCTCGGCACATAGACGTCCCGGGTCTCTTCGGCGAGCACCACCGCCGCGTCGGCGGGTCGAGCGGGCGGCGTACGGCCCAGCACGTCACGGATCACCTGAGCGAAGCCGGGCGTCTGGGGCCGAGCCTCGGCCGGGGCGGCGGGTTCCGGCAGCGCCACGGCCGGGGCCGTGGTCAGCTTCCGACCATCGAGCCACGCCAGCTTCTGCACGCTGTGCTCGGTGACGCCCAAGAGCACGACCTTCTTGCCCACGCGTGCGACCACCGCCTGCGCCTTGGGGCCCAGGCGGGTCGAGGCCAGCACCTCGAGCATCAACCCCGCCTGAGCGGTCTTCGCGGCGCGATCGCGCTTCTTGCGCCAGAACATCACGCCGCCGGCCAGCGCTGCCATGGCCACCAGGCCCAGCAGCGCCCGCGCGCCACTGGGCGAGTCGCCGGCGCGATCGTTCCCCAGTGGCGCTTGACCACGCTGCGACAGCCAGGCGCGGGGCGCGTCAGAAGCATCGGGCGCGTCCGCCGCCTGGGCGAACACCGGCGACGGCAGCACCGCCACCGCGAGTGCTGCGATCAGCATCCAGGCCTTCACCCGGCACCGCCTCTCCGAGTTTCTTCACCCACCAGCACCTCGGTCAGCCGCACACCGTAGCGCTCGCCCACCACCACTGCCTCACCCTGGGCTATCAGACGGTTGTTGACGTAGATGTCGAGCGGCTCACCGTTGACCTTGTCCAGCTCGAGCACCGACCCGGGGCCGAGCCGCAAGATCTCTCCGATCTTCGTGCTGCGGCGACCGAGCTCGACCGTGACTTCCACCGGAACATCCATCACGAATCCGATGGAATCGAGGCTCGAGACCGGTGCCGCCGGCGCCGGGCTCACCGGGGGGGCCGACAGCGGGGTGACGGCGGGCGGAGAATCGCCGGCGATGGTCGCGAACCCGGGTGCCTGAGACTTCTGCGCATCGCTCATGTCCGCTCCGCATTCATTCTTCGTGCCGACCGCGGATCTGCACGGCCAGCTGCCCGCGCGAGACCACTGGGGCAGCCGTGAACTTCTCCAAGCCCGCCACGCGAATCGTGACCGGATCATCGACCGCCGTCGGCAGCCGGATGACCTGCCCGACGGTGAACGAGAGCACCTGCCGAAGATCGAGCGTCACCACCCCGAGCTCTGCCACCAGGGTGACGGGCACCTCGTGGATGGCTTCGGTCATGCGGGGGTCAGCGGCGGCGGGCGCGTCGTCCACCGCCTGCTCACGCGCCGCGGCCTCGAGCGCCTCGGCGCTGACGGCGACGATCACCACCGCGCTTTCGCTGAGGCCGGAGAACCCACACTCTACCGCCAGCCCGTCGAGCTTCTCCGATTCGGCGCCTTCGCCGGCCGCCACCGCCTGCGCAGCCACCACCTGAAGGCGCAGCCCGGTCTCGGCGCTGACCGCGGTGGCGAAGTCTTGGGCCAGCGAGCGCGCGATGCGCGCCGTCAACGCGGCCTGTGCCAGCGACAGCTCGGCGCCGAGCGGCGCGGCCTGCCCCTCGCCGCCGCCCAGCGCGGACTCGAGCAAGAGCGAGAGGGCCTCGGAGTTGAGCGCCAAGAGGCCCCAGGCGGGACCGTCTGGAGCTTCGAGCCGAACCAAGAACCTCGGGCCGGCCTCTGCGGCGCGGTCGGGCCCGGCAGCCGGAAGCGAGACCGGCCCGGGCTCGAGGTGGGCACGCCGGCGGACCAAGAACGGCAGGGTCCGGCGTGCGGCACGCGCGAAGCGCGCAGCCACCCGCGACATCGCCTGCATCGCACCGCGCAGGTGGCGCTCGCGGCCCGTCAGATCCAAAGGCCGCAGGCTGCTGCGCTCCCGGCGCCGCGCAGGTGCCACGGCAACGTCGATTGAGGCGCGGGCCACGGCACTCATTGGGTCACGAAGTCGGTGATCATCATGCGCTTCACGCGCTTCTTCCCGACCGCGGTGACCACCTTCTCGGTGAGCTCGGCCGACAGCTCGGGGAACTTCTCGGGGCTGGTGACGTCGTCGAAGCTCTTGCTTCGCAAGTAGACGATCGCGGCCTCACGACCGCGCGGCGAGAACTTCTCGAAGTCTTCCGGCTTGGTGCTCCCCGCCAGCTCGAAGGTGAGCACCACCTTGAGGTGGTGCACATCGTCGCCACCCCGAACATCCACGACAATGGGCTGGAACGCGACGGTGCTGGCTGCGCCATGACCGCCGCCGGCGGGCTCCTCTTCTTCTTCGCCCTCGGCGCCGTGCTTGGCTGCCGCGCCTCCAGAAAGGTACTTCGGCCCCAAGAACGCGCCGCCCCCGGCCGCCGCGGCAGCGACCAACACGCCGATGATGATGCCGAGGCTGCTCTTCTTCTTGGGTGTCGGGGCCGGGCTGACCGTGCCCTCTTCGGCGTCTTCGCTCATGTCGACGTCCTCGTAGCGAAGGCCGGCCGCGCAGGGGACGCGACCGGCCTTCCAAGGGGGGGTTCTGCCAACTAGAAAACGTGGAAGCCGCGCGCGGGCTCGGGCGAGCCCGCGTCAGGCCTAGCGCTTGATGTTGATCAGCTCTTGGAGCATCTCGTCCGCGGTGGTGATCGTCTTCGAGTTCGCCGAGAACGACCGCTGGTGCTGGATGAGACCCACGAACTCTTCCGCCAGATCGACGTTCGAGCTCTCGAGCGCGCCGGCCGAAACCGCTGCGCGCCCGCCGCTGCCGGCGGTGCCCAGCGCCGCGGTGCCGCTCTCTCGGGTGTCGATCCACAAGTTCTGCCCGGCACGGCCCAGGCCCTCGTTGGCGCGGAACTTCGCGATGGCCAGTTGCCCAATCGCGAGCTTCTGCCCGTTGGTGTAGAGGCCCATCACCACGCCCTGACCGTCGACCGCGACCCCGGCGAAGTCGCCGGACGAGTAGCCGTCCTGCGACTGGCTCGAGATGTTGGACGGCGACCCGAACTGCGTGCTTCCGTCGAGGCCCGTGCCACCGCCAGCGATCGGTGTGCCGAAGTCCAGCGTGATGGCCTGGGCGCCGGTGGCGCCGGCGAAGCTGACGCTGACCGCAGTGGTCGTCGTCACGGTGTTGAGCGCACCGTTGGTGGTGAACGCCAGCGAGCCGGTTCCGATCTCGGCGTTGCCGGCCACCGGGGTGGCAAGCTCGCTGCCTTGGGCCAAGACGTGATAGTCCCAGGTGTTGGCGGCCGTCTTGCGGAAGTACACCTCGACCTGGTGAGAGTTCCCGAGCGAGTCGTAGACCGTCATCGAGGTCGAGAAGTTCGCCGTGTTCGCCGGGTTCTGAGCGTCCCAGGGCAACGTGGGCGTGGTCGAGTTCGCGTCCAGGTTCGCCGTGATCTCCATCAGCTCGGTGGCGTTCGGTTGGATCGACGAGGTGGGTGCCTTGATCGACGACACGGACGCCTGGAACGTTCCGTCCGGGTTGGCCGCATAGCCTTGCACTTGCAACCCGCCAGAGTCCGTGAGGTAGCCCTGATTGTCGATCACGAACTGTCCGGCGCGCGTGTAGAAGTTGCCTTGCACACCTGCCACCGTGCCTTGAACGACGAAGAAGCCGTCGCCGTTGAGTGCGAGATCGGTCGACACGCCCGTGTTCGCCAGTGACCCTTGGGTGAAGAGCTGCTGGATCCCACCGACGCGCACACCCGACCCCGGCATCGCCGAGGACGACCCGGCGAGGATGGAGTGGCCGAGCACGTCGTGAAAGATCACGCGCTGGCCCTTGAAGCCCACGGTGTTGACGTTGGCGATGTTGTCGCCGACGACCCCGAGCGCCTCTCCTTCGGCCCGAAGACCGGAAACCCCCGAGTACATTGCCCGCAATACCATTTAGGCCTCCTGACTTTCCTTTCGTTTCCCTTGTGTCGGCAGAACCGGCGCTGGGCCGGTCGTGATCATGGCTTGCTCTTGGCCGGCTCGATCTTCAGCAGATCCGAGACCGGTACGCTGACGCCCGTGTCGAGGTGCAGCACCGGGTAGCCCTTGTCGAAAGACACCCCGGTCACCGTGCCGCTGGTCTCTTGCTCGACGCTGACCGGCGCGTCGCTCGCGTCTTTGGCCACGATCGAGACCTGGTAGGCGCCGGCGGGCTGGACCACGCCAGCGTCGTTGCGGCCATCCCACATCACCTTGGCGAAGCCTGCGGCCTTCGCCCCCACTTCGATGGTTCGTACCGTTTCACCGGACTGGTTGGTGATCTTCACCGTCACCTTGTCGGCGGCGCCGCCCAGGGTGAAGTTGACGGGCGCACCCACTCCGGTGCCATCGCTGGTCACCATCGTTCCGCGCACTGTCGCTACTTGCCCCACCAGACCGGCCACCTGGGTGTTGGCCAGGCCGCGGTTTTGCAGCGCGAGCATGTCGAGGCGATCGTTGATGGCGATGGTCTGCTCGAGAGACGAGAACTGCGCGAGCTCGGCCACGAACTCGGAGCCGTCTTGGGGCTTGAGCGGATCTTGGTGCCTGAGCTGAGCCACCAAGAGCTTCAGGAAGGCGTCCTTCCCCATGGTGTTGCCACCCGTCAGCGCGCCGGTCATTCCGCTGCCGGTGGCGCCGGACGCTGCTTGGCTATTGTTGACTGAATCCACCATGGCTCAACCGATCAGATTCAAACGCTTCGACGAACGCCGTCTGCTCTCGTGCTTCTCGTCATCCGCGGGCGGGTCACCCTTGGCGACACGGAACTTGGACTGAGCAAGAACGGTGCCGACGCGACTCTGAGCGACGGTGCGCACCGAGGCCACGCGGATGCCGCTGGCTTCCAGCGCCCGCTGGAGCGCCGAGAGCTCGGGAATCATCGCGGTATCGGCGTTCGGATCCGCCAGGCCGATGATCACCCGCACCCCCTGGGCCGATCGATCGACCACGATGTCGACCTCGCCGAGATCGCCCGCGTTTACGCTGAGTCGAACCGGTGACTGCGGGTCGGCGTCTTCAGACGGCGCTGCCGCAGCGCCGGCCAGCGGCCCGGCCCCAGGCGTCAGCTCACCGTCGCTCGGACGCCAATGCACCGGCGTCCCGATCTGGGCCTCGCCCTCGGCGGCGGCCGGCAGCGCGCTCGCCACGCTGGTGGCCAGAGCGTGCGCCCATTTCTCGACTTCTTGTCGCCGGCGGCGCTCTGCGCCGCGCTCGTCGCTGGCAGGGCCGAGCATGTCGAGGCCGAGTTTGGTCGAATCCATGGCTCAACGCGTCCGGGCACGGGCAGCGGCACGACCGGCCGCGATCTCGTCGTGGGCCTTGCTCTCTTTGCGCTCTTCGGTTTTCGAGAGGGCGCGCCGCAGCCGCTCTTCGAGGACCTCGAGACGGCGCAGCGCGGCCCGCGCCGCCAAGACCTGCTCTTGGGCGCGAAGCGCCGCGACCTCGGCCAGCGCAACGCGCCGGCGAGCCGCCTCGCGGTAGAGCTCGCGCAGCTCGAGCCACTCGTTCGCGGTGCGCCAGGTCTCGGGCTCGAGCCCGCCTTGCGCCAGCGCCGAGCGGTCGACCTCGGCCAGGTGGTGCGCGGCCTCTTCGGCGACCAGGCGCTCGCGAGCCTGTTCCGTCGCCTGGTGCGCCGCGGCGAGTCGCGCAGCGCGATCTTCGAGGTCCTTCTTGCGAAGCTCGGTCAGCTTGGCGAGCCGCGCAAGCCGGCTCTTCATCCGGCTCTCCCGACGGCCTGCCGAGCGAGCACGTGCAGCCGCGCGCGCGCCTCATCGGCGCTGATTCGCTCGTTCATGCCCTGCTTCAAGAAGGCCTCGAGGTGGGGCATGGCCGCGCGGGCGGCTTCCACCCGCGGGTCGCTGCCCGTGACATAGGCGCCGACCTGGATGAGATCGGCGACCTCGCGATACACCGACAAGAGGTCGCGCAGCAGCGCGCCTGCGCGCAGGTCGTCGGGGTGCGCGATCTCGGGCGCCAAGCGCGACACGCTCTGCAGCACGTCGATGGCCGGGAAGTGCCCCTTTTCTGCCAGCTCGCGCGAGAGCACCAAGTGGCCGTCCAGAATGCTACGCACCGAGTCGGCGATCGGATCGGACATGTCGTCGCCTTCCACCAACACGGTGTAGAGCGCAGTGATCACGCCGTTGCACCCGCCGGTGCCCGCGCGCTCGAGCAGCCGGGGGAGGGCCGCGAACACGCTCGGTGGGTACCCCTTGGTCGCCGGCGGCTCGCCGGCTGCCAGCGCGGCCTCGCGCAGCGCCATGGCGTAGCGGGTGATCGAGTCCATCACCAAGAGCACGCTCAGCCCTTGATTGCGGAAGTACTCCGCCAACGCGGTGGCGGATTCGGCCCCCCGCGCGCGCACCAGGGGCGGTTGATCGCTGGTCGCGGCGACCACCACGGTGCGAGACAGGCCTTCGGCGCCCAGGCTTTGCCGGATGAAGTCGTTGAGCTCGCGACCACGCTCGCCAATCAGTCCCACCACGTTCACGTCGGCCTGAGACGAGCGGCAGATCATGCCCAGCAGGGTGCTCTTGCCCACGCCGGCGCCGGCGAAGATGCCCATGCGCTGGCCGATGCCCAGTGGCAGAAGGGCATCCACGGCGCGCACGCCGGTGGCAAACGGCCTATCGATGGGCCGCCGCGCGAACGGCGGCGGCGGCGGCGCGTGCACCGGCACCATGCGGTCCAGCTCCGGTGCAGGCTCGCCGTCGAGCGGACGGCCGAACGAGTCGATCACGCGACCGAGCAGGCCCTTCGACGCCGGGACGCTCGCGCCGCGATGGGTACGGAAGACCCGCGCCCCGGGCCGCACGCCAGCCAGAGGCCCCAGGGGCGTGGCCAGCAGGCGCCCGCCGCGGAATCCGACGACTTCGAGCTCGAGCCCTCGAGCAGAGTCGACGGCCAGCGTGTCGCCCACGGCCGCGCGCAGGCCGCCGACCTCGACGATCAGCCCCACCACGTCGAGCACCACGCCTCGCGGGTTGTGAACCGGGGCGCTCTTGGTCTTTTCGATGAGGCGGTCGAGCATGCGCATTCAGTTCAGATCGGCGGGGCACTGTCGGGTTTGAGCGCTTGGAGAAGAGCGGTCAGGCGCGCCTCGATGGACTCGTCGACCACGCCAAGCTCGGTCTCGACCACACACGCGAAGTCGGAAAGCGCCGGGTCGACCCGCACTGCGACGTTCTGGCCGTTCGAGCTCAGCCGTTGCTTCATCGGTTCGATCGCGGCGCCGAAGCCAGAGCCGACCCGAATCGACACCCGGTCGTGCTCGCCCAACGCATCGAGCCCCTCCCGGACCAGGCCTTCGACGACCTCGGGGCTGACGCTCAGCTCATGAGCGATCACGCGCCGGGCGATCAAGGTCGCGAGCTCGGCCAGCTGCCCCGCGGTGGCGTCGAGCACCTCGCTGCGGGTGCGCGAGAGTTGCTCGACAGCGTCGATCAGCCCTGCCAGAAGATCCGGATCGGGGAGCGCTGGCTCGTGCAGCAGCGGCTCGCTGGAGGGCTCGCCTTCCGGCTCGAAGGGGGGGTGCGGCTCCGCCTCCGACACCATGCTCTCGATCGGAGCCTCGTCCATCGAAGCCGGCGGCATCACCGACTCGGGGAACATGTTCAGCTCTTGCTGAAACGCCGCGACCATCTCTCGCGGAAGGCGCGGCGGACCGGCCACCACCACCGCGGGCATGTCCCCGCGCTGCTTTGCGATCCACGACGGCTGGCGGCGTCGCTCGGGGGTGACGTTCAGGAAGGCAACGGCGCGCGTCGCTCGGTCAGACAATGGTCCCTGCCTTGTTCGAGTCCAGCGAGATGGCGCCTTCGGACTCGAGCCGCAGCGCGATCTCGACGATTTCCTGCTGCGCGGCCTCCACGTCAGCGAGCCGCACGGCGCCGAGCAGCTCCATGTCGTCACGAATGCGGTCCGAGGCGCGCTTGCTCATTCCCTTGAAGATGTGTTCGCGCATCTCGGCGCTCGCGGCCTTCAGCGCCAGCACCAAGCGGTCGGCAGGAACTGCTTCGAGCACCGAGCGCAGCGCGCGGGCGTCGAGGGCCATCAGATCGTCGAAGCCATACATGCTGCGGCGGATCTGAGTGGCCAGCTCCGAGTCTCCGTCGCCCAGTCGGCTGAGCAGGGCCTCTCCGGCCTCGCGCGGAAGGCGGCGCACCAGCGCGGCCGAGCGACTGATGCCATCGACGGACATCGACGCCTCGGCTTCTTCTGGGGGCAGCTCGGCCGCCAGCGCAGTGGCCACCTCTTCCAACAAGCCGGCCGGGACTTCTTTCAGCGTGGCCAGGCGCTCGAGCACGATCGGGCGGGTCTCTTCCGGCATGGCATCGAGCACCGCCGCCGCCCGGTCGGGGTCCATCTGCGAGATGATCGCTGCGGTGATCTGCGGGTGCTCGTTCTCGAGCACCACGCCCAGGGTGGCCGGATCGGCCGCCAGCAGGCGCTCCATCGACGACTGCGGCGCGTCCACGAAGATCTCCTGGGCGCGAGCCTCGCCCAGCGCCCGGGTGGCAAGCCGCCGTAGGTACCGGACGCCGCCGCGGGGTACGGCGATGGCCTCACGCGACCGCTCGACGAATTCCGTATACACGGAATCGAGCGCGGTGGTCGGGACCGCGCGCATCAACGAGGCCACCTCGCGCAGCTTGCGAACCTCGTCCCCGTCGAGCTCCGAGAGGATCGGGGTGGCCGTGGCCTCGTCGAGGGAAAGCAGCATGAGCACGGCTTTCTCTGGACCCGTCAGCTCCATGACCGCGCGCTCATGCTAAGGGCGTGCCGCAGGCGCCGTGCCGGCAGAGCCGAGCCACTTGCGCAACACCACGGCGGCGGTGGCGGGGTCGCGCGCCGCGATTTCAAGTGCGATTTCTTTGGCTTCGGCCGACGCCGCGGCGTCCAAGCGCGGAACCTCGCTCTGCTCGAGCTGCGGAGCGTCGGCGTCCAGCCCGGTCAAAGCGACCCTCACCGGCGAGGACGCCAGCGCTTGCTTCCGTGCCGCTTTCCTCCGCTTGCGTCGCACCAGCACGTACACCCCGAGGGCCAAGAGCGCAGCGAACCCGCCCACGGCGTGCGGAAGGTACTTCCGCCAGAGCGGCAGCGGAATCGAGGGGGGCGGGCGGTCACCGTCGAGCCGCGCGAATTCCATGGTCTCGAGCTTGATGCTGTCCCCGCGCTTCTCGTCGAAGCCCACGGCGCGCTTGACGATCTCCTCGAGCGACTTCAGCTCCTCGGCGCTCCGCGGCACATAAGCCGGCCGGCCCCCGCGGTCTTCGTAGCGGCCGTTCAGCAAGACCGCCACGCTGACCCGCTCGAGGTCGCCGGGCGGGAGCATGGTTTTCTCGGTGACTCGGTCGACCTCCCAGTTCCGGGTGTGGCTGCGACGCAGCGCTCCCCCACCCCCCGGCGCCCCCTCTGCCAGCTTGTCTTCCGCCGGTGCCTGACCCGGGGCGACGGCGTCCGGAAGGTTCGTGCGGGCGCCGGGTACGCCGGCGACGCCGGCCGCCTCGCCGCCGGCCAGCTCTTCGACCTTGTGCTCGCTGCGAAGCGCCGTCTTGGCTTGGTCGTAGTGCTCTTCGGTGCGCTCGCGGGTAGCCGGATCGAGCGCCACGTGGATCCGCACGTCGGCGTTTCCCGGCCCGACCACGCGCTCGAGCTGTTCTTTCACGCGCTGCTCGAGGGTGCCAGCCACCTCGCGGGACTGCTCGCCGTGTAGGTCCGCAGCCTCCGTCGCCTTCGGGCCGGTGTCAGAAGCCGGGCGGTGGAGTGTCAATCCCTCGGTACTGACGACCGACACGCGATCCCGCGCCAGCCCCGGCACCGCGGCGGAAACCAGGTGAACGATGCCCGCCACCTCGCGCTTGCCGAAATTCCCGGGGTTCTGCAGCTTGAGGACCACCGACGCCGACGCCTTCTCGCTGTCCGCCGCGAACAGGCGGCGCTCGGGCAAGACCAGGTGCACCCGCGCCTGCGAGACGCCTTCGACCGTGGCGATCGAGCGTGCAAGCTCCCCTTCGAGCGCCCGCCTCAGGTTGACCCGCTGCTCGAACTCGGTCGACCCGATCTGGGATTTGTCGAACAGCTCGAACCCGACCCCGCCACCCCGCGGGAGCCCCGATTTTGCCAGCTCGAGCCGGAGCTGGTGCACCTTCTCTTCCGGGACGAGCACGGCGCTGCCACCGCGTTCGACCCGGTAGGGGACCTTCAGGGCGTCGAGCTTCTCGACGATCTTTCCGGCGTCTTCTTGAGGCAGGTCGGCGTAGAGAATCGAGAAATTCTGCCGCGATCCGAGGAAGGCCAGAGCAAGCGCGCCCAGCAGAACGCTGGTGGTCACGAAGATCAGCGCCAAACGCTTGGCGGTCGACAGCGACTTCCACAGGCCGACCAGCTGTGCCAGGACTGTCTTGATCCGTTCAGGCATGGCTCAGGTCCTCAGATCTGCATCCGCCAGAGCTCGTAGAACGCGTCGATGACCTTGTTTCGCACCGCGCCCGCGTACCGGAGCTCGATGTCGGCCTTGCTCAGCGCGAGCATGGTGCCGTGGATGTCGTCCACCGCGCCGGCGGCGAAGGCCTCGCCCGCTCGCGACCCGGCGTGGCCCGCGTCGTTGACGCGCCGGAGCGCTCCGTCCAAGAGCGGTCCGAATGCCCCGTCGGGCTCCGGCGCTTCGCGCAGCGGCTGAACCTCGGGCCCCACGGGCTGATGGGGCCGAAGCAGCTGGAGCGTCGATGCGTCGATCGCGCTCATTTTCAGCCTCGTCCAAGATCGATGGCGGAGCGCGCCATGCTCTTGATGGTGTCGATCGATGTGACGCCGGCCTCATACGCGCGGGAGGCGGTGATCATGTTCACCATTTCCTCCACCGCATTGACGTTCGGGTACTCGACGTACCCCTCGCCGTTGGCGTCGGGGTGGCCGGGCTCGTAGACCATCTGCCCCGGGCGCTCGTCTTGGACGATCCGGGCCACCTGGACGAGTGAAACCCCGGTGCGCCCCACGGTGGGGCGCGAGCGATCGAGCCCCACCGCCTCGAAGAGCGGGTCGATCCGGCGGTAGGCGCCGCCCTGCTCGGTCCGGGTGGTGCGGGCATTGGCCAGGTTCGCGGCGATGGTGTTCATTCGGACGCGCTCGGCCCCCAGGCCCGAGGCCGCGACTTCCATGGCACTGAAGACTCCCAGCATGTTTCAACTCACTTTCGTCAACCCTTGGCGTCGCTCACCGCAAATCGAAGCTGGCGAAGCTCGGACTGGACCACCGCCGAAACCACGTCGTAGCGCAGGTGGTTCGCAGCAACCTTGGCCGCCTCGCGATCGAGCGAGACATAGTTGCCGTCGCTGCCCGCCCCTGCCGTCAAGTCGCTGAACACCCGCCCGGTCACGGGCGTGGCGCCGGCCGCGCCACCGGGGATGTGGGCGGCGCTGGTTCGGGCCATCGCCACGGCGAGCGTTCCCGCGAAGCCCGACGCATCGACCCGTTCGAGATCCACCGGGCGATAGCCGGGGGTGTCCACGTGCGCGACGTTCGACGACAGCACGTTGTGGCGCTCGAGGTGGTAGTCGAGGGCCCCTTGCAGTGGCGTGACGGTCTCGAACACGCTCAAAGCACCAGCACGCCCCATGCCAGCTCAAGTTCCGACTCCGGCGGCCGTTCGATCTCGGGGCAGAGTCAGTTTGACCGGCAAGGGTCGTTCTGACCGGGTCGGTGGTTTGTCGTCGTTTCCATCCGAGGGACGCGCGCGCCGGCAGTCGAACGAACTTGTGCTCCGCGTGCCCACACAGGGAAATTCAGCTGGATTGTGCTTGGCCCGGCTCTTGCTGTGGGTCCGCTGCGCCGGGTGGCGGCAGGAGCAAAACAATGGATGTAGCTGTGGATATCCTCTCGGGTGAGATCGCGCGGTTCGAGACCGATGAACCCGGCTCCGGGGTTCGGATGACCGAACGCGCCGACGCCTTGGGTCGCGCCACCATCGCGGAGGCACTGCCCGAGTCGATGAGAGGCGTGATCGGCGCGAGCGAACCCCTGGTGGATGTCTACCGCATCGTCGACCGCATCGCCGACAGCGCCTGCACGGTGCTGATCACCGGGGAGAGCGGGACCGGCAAGGAGCTGGTCGCCCGGGCGGTGCACGATGCCAGCTCCCGCTCTGATGCTCCGTTCGTGGCGGTCAATTGCGGCGCCATCCCCGAGGCGCTCCTCGAGAGCGAGCTGTTCGGCCATGCGCGCGGGTCGTTCACCGGCGCGCACGCCACCAAGATCGGCCGCATCGCCATGGCGCAGGGCGGAACGTTGTTCCTGGACGAGGTCGGCGAGCTGCCCCTTTCGCTGCAGGTCAAGCTGCTGCGCGTGCTTCAGTCGCGTGAGTATTCGCCGGTGGGTGACACCCGCACGCTGACTGCCGACGTGCGCGTCTTGGCTGCCACCAACGTCAACCTGGAAGACGCCGTGCGCGACGGCGTGTTCCGCGAAGACCTGTACTATCGACTGAACGTGATCCACGTCCAGGTTCCGGCGCTTCGCGATCGCCTGGACGACGTCCCGCTCTTGACCCATCACTTCCTCAAGCGGGCCGTCGAGAAGAGCGGCCGCAGGGTGTCGGGCGTGAGCCGGGCCGCGGCCGAGCTCTTGATGCAATACGGCTGGCCAGGCAACGTGCGCGAGCTCGAGAACACCATCGAGCGCGCGGTCCTGCTGTGCAACGGCGACCAGATCGAGCCGCGGGATCTGCCCACTCGGGTGCTGGGCCTCGGCACCGAGCGGCGCGTGACGGCCCGCCTGCCGGACGCGGGCATGGACCTCAGGGGAGCCGTGGATGCCTTCGAAAACCAGCTGATTCGCCAGGCTCTGGACCGCACCAACTGGAACAAGAAGCGGGCCGCGGCGCTGCTCGGGCTCAATCGCACCACGCTCGTCGAGATGCTGAAGCGCAAGCGCATCATCCAGCGCGTGGCGTGAGCAGAGAACGACCGCCAAGTCGCCAGCCTCCTGAAACCGCCTTGCTCGCTCCGCGTCGAGTGGAGATCAACCGCCAAGTCGCCAAGCGCGCCAAGAAGGCTTTTGTGATTCTTGCTTGGCGACCTCCGCGCCTTGGCGGTTCACTCTCCGTCATCGGCGTCGCAGGCACGGGCTTTGCGAAGGACGACCCCAGGTGACCTCCATCCGCTCCAGAGCCGCCGTTCTCAGACGCTGCGTCACAGTCTCGACGCTGATCGGTGCCACCCTGCTGGCGACCCCCGCGAACGCCGAGGGCTGGTTGATTGACGGCGAGCTCGGGCTTTCGACCGGCCTCGAGGGCGGCGACGACGGGGCGGGAGAGATCGAGTGGCGGCGCGCCCGTACGCGCGTGAGCGCGGGCGTCGAAATGCGTAGCGACGAGGACGCGGACCAGGGCTACCACTTTCGCGCGTTCGCCGAGATCGAAAAGCGCGGAAGCGTGGGGGCAGAGCTGCGCTACGCGCTCTGGCCGTCCCCCAAGCTCGGAGTGTTCGCGGGCGCCACCGGAACCATCACCCCCGAGACCCTGTTCGGTGGGGTGATCGGTGGGCGGTACCTGCTTTCGATCGGCAAGCGCGCCGGGATCTACATCGAACCGAGCTTCAGCGTCCTGCCGCTGGGCAGCGATCTGCCGGGCGACACGCCGCTCTATTGGGCGCTTCTGTCGGCTGGAGTCCGGCTTGGGCTCTAGCGTGCGTTCCCTCGGGCGGGTCGCGCTGCTCGCCCTGGTGGGCCTCGCGCTGCCCAGCGCCTGCGTCGATTCCGACGCGTGCTTGCGCAACACCGATTGCCCCACCGGCCAGACCTGCAGCGACGGCCGCTGTCAGCTTGCGCCGCCGGAGGGTGACGCGGAGCTCGAAGCCGGCGATGCAACCAGCGAGCTGGACGCGCCCGCCGCCGATGGCGACGCAGACAGCGCGGACGCGCACGAATCGGGCGGGGACGCCGCCGACGGCTCCGACGCCGCCGATGCCGGGGACGCCGCCGATGCCGGGGACGCCGCCGATGCCGGGGACGCCGCCGATGCCGGGGACGCCGCCGATGCCGGGGACGCCGCCGATGCCGGGGACGCCGCCGATGCGGGCGACGCCGCCGATGCCGGGGACGCCGCCGATGCGGGCGACGCCGATGCGGGCGACGCGGACGCCGCCGGCTGAGCTGGCACCCGAGTTGCAGTGGGTGAAGTCAGGCACCCATGTTCCGCTCCCTCAACATCGCCGCCACCGGAATGAGCGCGCAGCAGACGCAGCTGGACGGAATCGCGCACAACATCGCCAACGCGAACACCGTCGGTTTCAAGCGTCAGCGCACTGACTTCCAAGATCTGCTCTACCAGACCGTGCGCGCCCCCGGTGCGCCCACCGGGCCCACCACGATGTCACCGACCGGGCTGCAGCTCGGCACGGGCGTGCGCGTGGTCGGTACCTCGCGCACCTTCGAGCAGGGCACGCTCTACAACACCCAGGGCCCACTCGACGTGGCCATCGAAGGCAACGGCTTCTTCGTGGTGCAGCAGGCCGATGGAACCCCCGCTTACACCCGGGCCGGGAACTTGAAGACCGACGGCGACGGACGATTGGTCACCTCCGAAGGGCTGCCGCTGGACCCGCCCATCACGGTGCCGCCGGGCGCCGCGGGCGTGTCGATCTCGGCGAACGGCACGGTGTCGGCGATCATGGCAGGCGAGAAAGCCCCGGTCGACCTGGGGCAGATCAGCGTGGCGACCTTCGTGAACCCCGCGGGGCTGCGCGCCCTGGGGCACAACCTGTTCATCCCCAGCGCGGCCAGTGGCGAACCCCAGGTGGGCGAGGCGGGTCAAGACGGGCGGGGCGCGCTCCTGCAGGGCTCGCTCGAGCGCGCCAACGTCGACATCGTCGAAGAGATGATCGGACTCATCAGCGCGCAGCGCGGATACGAGGTCAACTCCAAGGTGATCACCGCCGCCGACGAGATGCTGCGCGCGGCGACCCAGATGAGGTGAGATGCGACGCTGGCCCTTCTTCGTGACGCTTCTGCTCGGGCTGGGCGCTGCCGTCCCCGCGCCGGCCGAGCCGCAGAAGACGGTCGACGGGCCCACGCTGAAGCTGGGCGAGCTCGCGGACGTGTCGTCCGAGCTGCAAGACTTCGACCTTGGCCCTGCCCCTGCGCCGGGGCAGAGCCGCTTGGTTTCGAAAGACGAGCTCGGCCGGCGGCTCGCCGACGCCGGCATCGACGCGAAGACCGTCAAGCTACCGTCGGCCATCCGTGTCACCCGGTCGGCGCGCCACCTGTCAGCGGGTGACCTGGTGAAGAGCGCCCGGCCGGCCCTGGCGGCGCGGCTGCCGAGCGGCGCCCGCGTGCTCTCGCTCACCGCCAGCAAGGGCGCCACCGTGGCCAAGAACGTCGAGGTGATGGGGATCCGGGTGCCCAAGCTGCCGCGTCGCGTGGGGCAACACACCCTGACCATCACCGCCGAGCTCGGCGAGCTCGGCACCATTTCCCACCGCTTGCCGCTCCGCGCCGTGATCACACTGGACGAGAGCGCGGCGAAACCGGCCGTGCAGCGCGGCGCTCGCCTGGACCTGCTCATCGAGCAGGGCGCGGTGCGCGTGGGCGCCTCTGCCATCGCGCTCGGCGACGCCGACGCGGGTGAAGTGACGACCTTCAAGGTCGAGGCAACGAAGAAGATCGTCCGCGGGCGAGTGCTCTCGTCGAACCGAGCGGTGGTGGTGCAATGAAAGGCTGGCTCTTCGGGATCGGTTTCGTGCTGACGCTCTCGGCCTGTGGGCCGCCGCACATTCGCCCTTTCACGCCGCGCGAACGGAAGTACGACGTGGGCGCCTACGCCGCCACCGAGAAGGGCTATGCGCCGGCGCCCGGGTCCATCTACTCCGAAGCCCAGGCGGGCTACCTCGAGGACACGCGTGCGCTGCGGGTCGGCGACATCATGCTGATCCGGATCAACGAGCAGGCAGACGCCCAGGGCGGCGCCAAGACGAACCTCAAGAAAGACACGGGGCGTGATGCCAGCGTCGACTCGCTGCTCGGGCTGGTGCCGGCCATCAAGAAGGCGTACCCCAACATCGACCCGGCCGAGCTGGTGAAGCTGGCCGCCAGCTTCGACTTCAACGGCGAGGGCAAGACCCAGCGGGCCGGCAAGCTGAAGGGCACCATGGGCGTTCGGGTGAAGAAAGAGCTGCCGAATGGCGACCTGTTCGTCGAAGGCACCAAGGTCGTGATGATCAACCACGAAGAGTACCACCTGTATGTCTCGGGCGTGATCCGCCCCGCCGACATCGAGGGTGACAACTCGGTGGATTCGTCGCTGATCGCCGACGCGCGCGTCGAGTTCACCGGCCGCGGCGACATTGCCGACCAGGTCGAGCGCGGCTGGCTGACCAAGGCACTGGACTTCATCAACCCGTTCTGACCATGAAACACCTCATCGCCTTCGCCGCTGCCTGTTTGCTGCTGTCGCTGGGGCCGCGGAGCGCACACGCCGGCAAGGTTCGCGACCTGTGCGACGTGGTGGGCGCTCGAGACAACCAGCTGGTGGGGTACGGCGTGGTCACGGGCCTGAACGGCACGGGCGACGACGTCTCGGCGCCATTCGCAGCGCAGTCGCTGCGTGCGCTCTTGCGGCGCTTGGGCGTGCAGATCGATCAGCGCCAGGTGCGCCTGCGCAACGTGGCGGCCGTGATCGTCACGACCAACATTCCGGCGTTCGTGCGTCAGGGCAGCAAGCTGGACGTCACGGTCACGTCGATCGGCAACGCGCGCTCGCTGCGTGGCGGCGTGCTGGTGCAGACCCCTCTGCGCGGCGCCGATCGCCGGACCTACGCCGTGGGCCAGGGGGCGCTGATCGTCGGGGGCTTCTCGGCCAGCGGCGGAGGCAGCTCGATTCAAGAGAACTCGACCAACACGGCGCGGGTGCCGGGTGGGGCCCTGGTCGAGCGCGAGATCAAGGCCGACGTCGCCATCAAAGGCAAGATCACACTCTCGCTGAGAACCCCTGACTTCACCACCGCCGATCGGGTGACGCAGGCCATCAACAAGGCGCTGGGGCAGGGCTCGGCCAAAGCTCTGGACGCCGGCGCCGTCGAGGTCAAGGCCTCGGGCTCGGCAGTGGCTCTCTTGGCCAAGGTCAACGACCTCGACGTCGACCTTCCCAGCTCGGCCAAGATCGTGATCAACGAGCGCACCGGGACCATCGTGGCCGGTGGGGACATTCGCCTCTCGCCGGTGGCGATTGCCCAGGGCGGCATCACCATCAGCGTGACCGAAACCCCGGTGGTGAGTCAGCCCGGACCGCTCTCGCAAGGGACCACGCAGGTGGTGAAAGAGACGGACGTGCAGGCCAACGAGCAGCGCCCACCCACGCTGTCGTACGTCAAGGGCGCCACCACCCTGGCGGACGTGGCTCGGTCGCTCTCGGTGCTCGGGGTGGCTCCGCGCGAGCTGGCCTCGCTGCTCCAGGCGTTGAAGGCGGCAGGGGCCTTGCATGGGGAGATCATCGTCCAATGATCCCACCCGTCGCCGACCCAGCCCTGGCCGCGTCGCGAGCCCCGGCCGTCACCGACCGGCAGCAGCAACGCCTGCACGAGGCGTCGCAGCAGTTCGAGGCGATGCTCCTCGGGCGCGTGCTCAAGTGCCTGGAGCGAACCACCCAGGTGGGGAAGAACCCGGCCCTCGGCGGCGGCAGTCAATACGGCAGCATGCTGGTCGAGGCCATGTCGGACGCCATTGCCCGCGCGGGAAGCCTGGGCCTGGCCGGGCAGGTCGAGCAGGGCATGGCCATTCGGTCAGGGGGCGCCGCTCGATGAGAGAAACTCCTTATACTCCGCGGACTTACGGAAATGGGCTCAAGCCCTTCCGGAAGGGGTCGTTCAGCCGAGCGATGCAATCGGTTCGGAGGACGCCATGAAGTCGGTCACAGGAAACCCCGCACTCGACGCCTACCAGAGGATGGCGATATCGGGGGTCAATGCCGCCAGGCCCGTCGCCCAGGGCGAACAGCCCGTCAGCGAAGCGGCCAGCAGCAAAGAGGCCGCGAAGGTCGCGATCTCGGACGCCGCGCGCGAGCTGGCGAAGGCGGGCGAGGCGGTCGACCAGAAGAAGGTCGAAGAGCTGAAGAGCCGGATCTCCGACGGCTCGTTCCAGGTCGACAGCGCGACGGTGGCCCGCCGCATGCTGGACGTCCTGGGTTGAGTGCGCCCCGGTGGGGCGCACGGGAGGGAACCCCACCCCCATGTCTCGTCCTACTCGTGACTCGAATGTCGACGCCCTGCTAAATCGCCTCGAGCTGGTGCTGTGCGAAGAACGGCGCGCGCTCAGGGCGCTGGACCACGACGCGGTCGAGGACGCGGCTCGGCAGAAGTTGGAGCTGGCCGAACAGCTCAGCCGTGCGCTGAGCGATGGCGAAGGCCTGACCGAGCACGAGCGCCTTCAGCGCATCCGCTTGGGGCTGGTCCACAATCAGCTGCTCTTGGTGCACGCCCGGGACGCAGTGCGCGGCGTGCTGGGCATTCTCACCGGGGCCGCCGGCCCCACCTATGGCCCCCGGGGCGCGCGCCACCTCGGCGCGAGCGGCGGCCTCGACACCACGGGTTGACGATGTCGTCGCTGACCCAGATGCTCTTGACGGCCCGCGACGCGCTCAGCGCGCAGTCGTACGCGCTCGGCGTCACGGGGCAGAACATCACCAGCTCGACCACCCCGGCCTACGTCCGGCGCGAGGCGTTGCTCGAGAATCGGGCCACCGGAGGCGTGGTCGCGGTGGGCGTGCGGCGCGTTGCTGATCAGTTCGTGGACCGGCGCTGGCTCGCGGCCTCGAGCCTGGGGGCCAGCGCTTCGGAGCGCGAAGCCCTGCTCAGCCGGGTCGAGCCGCTGTTCGATGACGTCGGCGGCAGCGGCGTGGGCACCGCACTCGACCAGCTCTTCTCGGGGTTCTCGGCCCTGGCTGCGAACCCCGCCGACCCGACCACGCGGCAGGCGCTCTTGGCGCGGGCCGACGAGCTCGCCGCGCGCTTGCGAGAAAACGCGGACGCCATCGCGTCGCAGCGAGAAGAGCTGCTCTCGCGGGCCGAGAGCGTGGTCAGCGAGATCAATGGCAAAGCCGCAGAGGTCGCCGATCTGAACCGCAAGATCGCCCTGGCCGAGGCCCAGGGCGATGACGCCAGCAGCCTGCGCGACCAGCGCGACAAGCTGCTCTTGGGCCTCTCGTCGGAGATCGACATCACCACCTTCGTCGACGGTCAGGGCGGCTTGGTGGTGCGCGCCGCCGGAACGACCCTGGTCGAGGGTGACATTGCGCAGGCCTTCGAGGTGGATCTGGCGGGAGACGGCAGCTTGCGGCTGTCGGTGGCGCAGAGCGGGCCGCCCGCGATGGACGTGACGGCGTCGCTCTCCGGCGGCAGCCTGGCCGCCATCAAAGAGGTTCGCGACTCGGATCTGGCCAGCGTGGCCGCCCAGCTCGACCAGTTCGCGTGGGACCTGGCAGCCGCGGTCAATGCGCAGCACGCGGCGGGCTTCGGGCTCGACGGCCTCGGTGGGCGGGCGCTGTATTCGATCTCTGCCACGCCAGCCGGCGCGGCGCGCGCCATCGCACTCGACGCCCAGATGGTCGGCCATCCCGAACGGCTGGCCGCCTCGAGCCTGGCGACCACCCTGCCGGGCGGGTCGGACAACGCCGTGGCGCTGGCGGGGCTCTCGGCGCAGAAGCTGTTCGCCGGCAATACGCGCACCGCCAGCGGTTCGTGGAGCGATCTGGTGGGCGACGTGGGCAGCCGCGTGGCGCGTGCGCGCGAAGAGACCGAGCTGCGACAGAGCGTGCAGGCTCAGGTGGAATCGCTGCGCGAGAGTGTGAGCGGGGTGTCGCTGGACGAAGAGATGGTCTCGCTGACCAAGTACCAGCATGCGTATGACGCGGCCGCCAAGGTGCTGGCCACCGTCGACGAGCTGCTGCGCGAGTTGCTCGACAAGGTGGGCCGATGAGGGTCAGCGACGCGGATCGCTACAAGAACGTCAGCGCCGTGCTCGGGCGGCTCGCGTCCGAGCATGCCAAGGCCTCGCGCGAGGCCGCCACCGGCGAGCGGGTCGCGCGCCCGTCGGACGACCCCCTGGCGGCGGCCGAGCTGGTGCGGCTGCGACACGCCGCCAGCAAGGTCGATGCGCACCGCGAGACGCTGCGCTCGGCGATGAACGATCTCGAGCTCTCGGAGTCTTCTCTGGCCGCTGCCAGTGACGTGTTCGTGCGCGCGAAAGAGCTGGCCATGCAGGGCGCGAACGGCGCACTGGGTGCCAGCGAGCGCAGCATGCTGGCCGAGCAGGTGAAAGCCCTCGAGCAAGAGCTGCTCGGCATCGCGAACCAGCAGGGCGCCCGGGGGTACCTGTTCGCAGGCAGCAAGATCGATGCGCCGCCTTTCGCCGCAGCCGGGGTCTTCAGCGGGGACGGCAGCGACCACTCGGTCGACGTGGGCTCGGGGGCCACCAGCGCCAGCGCCAGCGGCGCGCTGGCCTTCACCGTGGCCGGTGGGCGCAACGTGTTCGCGGACCTCTCCCAGCTACGAACCGCCCTTTCAACCGACGACGCCGCGGGCGTGCGCGCCGCGCTCGACGGGCTCGAGGCCGCCCGCAAGCAGGTCGAGGCGGAGCGCGGCAAGACCGGGCTGTCGCTCGAGAAGCTGACCGCGGCCGACGGCGTGCTGGCTCAAGGCGGCGTCGACCTGACGCGAGCCACCGAGCGCGTCGGGGGCGCCGACGCCTTCGAGGCCTTCTCGCGGATGAACTCCCTCTCGGGCGCGATGGAGCGCGCGATCTCGATCTCCAAGCAGGTCCTGGATCTGGGTGCGCGCTGGCGCGGGTACTGACCTGCCCCGACATTCAGTGGCACGCGGGCTGCAATCCAAGAGCCCATGCTCGTCGTGGCGCGTCGCAAAGGGCAGCGCATCGTCCTCGGGGGAGACATCGTGATCGTGGTCAGCGAGGTCGGTCGTGGGACCGTCAAGCTGGGGATCAGCGCACCCGCCCGCTGCACCATCCTGCGGGGTGAGGTCCACGAGGCCATCGAGCAGGCCAACCGCGAGGCACTCTCGAGCACGGTCGAAGCCGCAGCGCTCGCCACCAAGCCGCCGCGCTGAGCTCGTCACGCCGGTGGCAGTGCCTGCGTCAGCGCTCCGGCGCGCGGCGGTGCTGCGGATCGCGATCGACGCCGAAACGGGCTGGCACGCGGCGTGAATGGTGCCCCTCAGCCATGGGCAACCTCGACTGGCCCGACGCCGAGCTTCGCGCCGCCTTCTTGAGCGAGAACCTGAGCGCGCTCGGGGTCTCGGCGCTGACGGTGGACCTGATCCACCAGGCAGCCTCTGCCGAGGTCGTCGAGGCCGAGCCGGGGATCGACGTGATCTCGGTCGACGGCGCGCTGCTCGGGGCGCCCGCCGACGACTGGGGCCTGATGCAGACCTGCCAGAATGCCGGCCGCGCGCCGGTGGTGGTGTTCGGCCTGGGCACCGGCGACACCGTGCGCTCGGTGCAGCACGCATTCGATGGCCCGGTGGTGGTCTACGAGCCCGACGCGCGCGTGGCGCGCGCAGTGCTCGAGCGCGGCCCAACGGATCTGGGCAACACCGAGCTCATCTGCTCGCTGCGGGACCTGTCCCAGATCTGGGCAGCGCTGGCCCGCGACGAAGTGGGCGCGACCCTGGTGCGTACTCCGGGCTACCGGGAGCGCTTTCCGGACGAGCATGCCGAGCTCGAGCGGCTGGTCTCGGAGCTGGTGCACCGCACCGGCATCAACCGCAACACCCATCAACAGCGCGCCCGCACCTGGATAGAGGACCTGTTTGCCAACATCGGCAGCCTAAAGGACGAAGTGCCGCTGATCGCACTCCGGAACCAGCTGGTGGGGGTCCCGGCGTTCATCGTGGGCGCGGGGCCGTCGCTCGCCAAGAACGCCGAGCTGCTCCGCGAGGCCACCGCCAAGGGGGTGGTCTTCTCGACGAACTCGAGCGGACGCGTGCTGGCCCGTCACGGGATAGAGCCGCAGATCTTCTGCTGCATCGAGTCGGTCGACGTGTCGCCGCTGGTCGGCTCGGTCCCGTTCGTCGATCGGTCCATCCGGGCCTTCAGCCTCTCTGCCCACCCCAGGACGTTCCGTACCGGCAAGGGGCCGCTGTTTCCGGTGTGGGAGGGGATCCCCGAGCTCTGCGAGCCCCTCGAGCGGCTCACCGGCCTGCCCGGCCTGGCGGTCTCGGGCAGCGTGTCCACGCTGGCGTTCTCGCTAGCCTACGCCTTCGGCTGTTCGCCGATCGTGCTGGTGGGGCAAGACCTGGCGTACACCGGAAACCGCACCCACGCCGAGGGCAGTCCGTTCGATGCATCGCGCGTCGAGGTCTGCGCCGATGGCCAGATCCGCATCGACTGGTGCCCCACCTCGCGCGGGACCCGCTCGGCGGGTGATCCGCCGCTGCACGCGGAAGAGCGCCTGGAAGAAGTGCCGGCCTGGGGCGGCGTGGGAACGGTGCCATCCGGACAGAGCTTCGCCGGTCCGCGGGCGTGGCTCTCGGGCGCGGCCCACAGCCTGCGACAGCTCGCACCGCACGTGGCCCTGGTGAACGCCACCGAGGGGGGCTCGCGGATCGACGGCTTCGACGAGCGTCCGTTGGCCGGGGTGCTGGCGTCGCTCGAGGGGCGCGGCCCCACGGTGGACGAGCTGTGCCAGAAGGCACGCACCACCGGCCGGCGCGTGGCACCCGAGGCGCTCTCTGCGTGGGCACGGGACGAGCGCGAGCGAGTCCGCCGGGTGCGGGACTGTGCTCGGCGCACCCGCGGCGCGGCGAAACGCGCGCTGGTGGCCATCGAGGGCGATAGCCCGGACGCAGTGACCCAGGCGTTCGAGCGCCTGTCGACTCACGAGATCGAGCTGAAGGCTGCCGCGAGCGCTGCGCCCATGGTCAACGCCTGGGCGTTCGCCGACATCGAAGCGGCCATGCGCGAGGACGACGGGAGCCACGGGGAAGACTCGCACCGAAGCGCGGTGACGGCCGTCCGCCGCGAGGTCGCCCTCACCCGCGCCATCGAAGGTGCCGCCCGAAGAATCGCCGACCGACTCACCGACCTTGCTCGAGGCGGCGCCCCCGCACACCTCGAGCCGACCACGACCCAAGGAGAACCCGACCCATGCCGATTGTGACTCAAACCAACGTGGCGTCCCTCGAGACGCAGAAGAACCTGCATCGCTCCCAAGGCGCGCTTCAGAAGAGCTTCAACCGGCTGTCCAGCGGCTTCCGGATCAACAACGCTTCGGACGACGCGGCGGGGCTCGCCATCAGCGAGAGCATGCGCTCGCAGATCCGCTCTTATGTGGTGGCCGAGCGAAACGCGAACGACGCGATCAGCATGACGCAGACCGCCGAGGCCGCGCTAGGTGAGATGCACTCTATCTTGGGACGCATGCGCGAGCTCGCCATGCAGGGCTCGAACGGCTCGATGACCTCGACCGATCGCGGCTACCTGAACACCGAGTTCACCGCGCTTCAGGCCGAGATGACGCGCATTCAGGCCTCGAGCAAGTTCAACGGCAAGCAGCTGCTCTCGCAGACGGCCTCGACCATCAAGTTCCAGGTGGGGCTGAACAACACCGCCGCCGACCAGCTCTCGGTGACCTTTGGCGGCCTGGGCCTGACGACCCTGCTCTCGACCACCACGGCGCTCAGCGGCGCGGGCACCACCTCGTCGCTCACCGCCCTGGGCCGCATCGACTCGGCGCTGGGCATCATCTCGACCAGCCGCGCCCGGTACGGCGCCGCGATGAACCGCCTCGAGGTGGTCACCTCGTCGATCCAGACCATGCGGCTCAACCTGTCGGCCGCCAACTCGCGCATCCGGGACGTCGACGTGGCCGAAGAGACCGCGGTGCTGGCAAGAAATCAGGTCCTTTCGCAGGCCGGCGTGGCGGTCTTGGCCCAGGCCAACCAGCTGCCGCAGCTGGCCCTGAGCCTGGTCGGCGGTGGCTGAAGGAAAGCGCCTCAAGGCCTCCCAGGGGGGGCCGTTCAGTCGCGGTGAAAGGGCAACGACGCCCCCCGCGCCTCCTTGGAGGGTCGCGGCGACCTCCAAGAAGGAGCCCCTGTCATGAAGATCCAGACCAACGTAGCCTCTCTCGAAGCGCAGAAGAACGTCAGTCGCAATCAGCGGGCCCTGCAGGCGAGCTTCGCCAAGCTCTCCAGCGGGTAC
This sequence comes from Polyangiaceae bacterium, assembly GCA_023150915.1. GTDB lineage: Bacteria > Myxococcota_A > Polyangia > Polyangiales > Polyangiaceae > JADJKB01. The sequence goes on along the minus strand of JAKLKA010000014.1, from coordinate 16,405 downwards.
CGGGTCAACAGCGCATCGGACGACGCGGCAGGCCTCGCCATCAGCGAGAGCATGAAGTCGCAAATCCGGTCCTACACCGTGGCCGAACGCAACGCGGGCGACGGCATCAGCATGGCGCAGACGGCGGAAGGCGCCCTCGGCGAGGTGCACGAGGTGCTCGGCCGCATGCGCGAGCTGGCCATGCAGGCGTCGAACGGCGGTTTGACCTCGACCGACCGCGGCTACATCAACACCGAGTTCTCGTCGCTCAAGTCCGAGATCACCCGCATTCAGGACTCGGCCAAGTTCAACGGCAGCAAGCTGGTGAACGCCACCGCCAGCACGGTCACCTTCCAGGTGGGTCTGAACAACACCTCGTCAGACAAGATCTCGGTCACCTTCGGCGGGGTCGGCTTCACCACGCTCTTGGCCACCACCACGGTGCTGTCGGGCAGCGGCGCCACGTCGTCGCTGACCGCCCTGGGCCGCATCGACACCGCCATTGCCACCACCTCGAGCGCCCGCTCGAAGTTCGGCTCGGCGATGAACCGCCTGCAGGTGGCCACCAACAACATCCAGACCATGCGCCTGAACCTGAGCGGCGCCAACTCGCGCATCCGCGACGTGGACGTGGCCGACGAGACCGCGAAGATGTCGCGCAACCAGGTGCTGACCCAGGCCGGCATCTCGGTCTTGGCCCAGGCCAACCAGCTGCCGCAGCTGGCCTTCGGCCTGATCGGTTGATGGATGGCTGAACGCGGGGCGCGCCGGCTCGGTGAGTGGTCCCGAGCCCGCGCGCCCCAGTTCTTCTAGGAGGATGAATGGCTGGCACGATCTCCTTCGGCGGAATCGGCTCGGGGCTCGACACCGAGGGCATCATCAAAGGCCTGGTGTCGGCCAGCGGCACCGGGCTGAGCTCGTTGAAGAGCCGAGCCGCCGCCACCCGATCGGCCGTGTCCGAGCTGTCGGACGTGGGCAGCCTCTTGGCCAAGCTGAAATCGGCGCTCAGTGCCCTGTCCGACGACAGCGGCGTGAAGAGCTACAAGGCCACCTCGAGCGGGGCGGCCGTGACCGCGTCGGCCAGCTCCTCGGCTCAGGCCGGCGCGTGGTCGGTGCAGGTGCAGCAGCTGGCGAAGGAGCAGCGCAACTACTCGTCGACCTTTGCTTCGTCGTCCACCGCGCTGGGGCAGACCGGCACGCTGAGCATCCAGGTCGGAACGGGCACCGCAAAGGACGTCACCGTCGAGGCCACCGACACCCTCGACTCCCTGGTCACCAAGATCGGCGCCTCGGGGGCCCGGGTCAGCGCCGCGGTGTTCTACGACGGGACCAACTACCGTCTGCAAGTCAGAGGGCTGGACACTGGCGCCGACAACGCGTTGACGTTCACCGAGACCGGCACCAGCCTGGGGCTGACCCTGCCGGGAAGCGTGGTGCAGTCGGCGCAGAACTCCCAGGTGGTGATCGACGGCTTCACCGTCTCTCGCGCATCGAACCAGATCAGCGGGGCGCTGCCCGGCGTGACCCTGAACCTGACCGACACCACCGCCAGCGCCCTGAGCGTGAAGGTGGAGGCCGACCCCGCCGCGTTGAAGAGCAAGATCGAGAGCTTCGTCAGCGCCTATAACGCGGTCGTGAACAAGGTCCACCAGGCGGCGGGCTTCGCCACGACCAAAGCCCAGAACCCAGTCCTGGCCGGCGATTCGCTGCTGCGGTCGATCACCAGCAAGCTGAGCAGCTCGATGCTGACCAGCGTGACCGGGGCGGGCACCTACGGCAGCTTGTCCAGCCTGGGCGTCAGCCTCACCAAGGACGGAACCATCAGCTTCGACTCGGCCAAGCTCGACACGGCGCTCGCGGCCGACTCGGGCAGCGTCGCCAAGGTCTTGGCCGGGGTGTCGGGCGACGACGGGGTGATGGACGTCCTGGCCGACGTCGTCGATTCCTTCAATCAGACGGGCACGGGCCTGATCGCCACCAAGAAAGAAACGCTCGAGCAGCGTGCCAAGACCATCGACGCTCGCGTGGACCGCGAGCAGAAGCACCTGGACTGGTACGAAGAGATGCTACGCCGACAGTTCTCGAACATGGACGGCAGCGTCTCGGGCTCGAATGCACAAACCGACTATCTCAGCGCCATCATGAACCTCAAGTAGACCAGGGAGCCTTGCCCATGCATCCGGCCATCAGTCGCTATCAGCAAGTTCGAGCCTCTACGTCGAGTCCCGGCGAGCTGCTGGTGGCCCTGTACGATGGGTTGTTCCGCTTCTTGAAGGGCGCGCGGGTGCACCTCGAGCGCGGCGAGCGCGCGCGCGCCGCCGAGCTGCTTTCCAAGGCCTACGCCGTGGTGAGCGAGCTGTACATCGCGCTCGACCACAGCGCTCACCCCGAGCTCTGCGCCAATCTGGAGGGCTTGTACGGGTTCGCCATGGACCGGATCATGCAGGCCAGTCAGCAGGGATCCGTGGACTGCGTGGACGACACCCTCCGAGTGCTCACCCCCCTGCGCGAGGCGTGGAAGCTCGCCGTGCCGAAGGCGGCCGCCGAAATGGCGGTCGAGCGGGGGAGGTAGGGGTGCGCGCGGCGGTCACGCGGGCGCCCAGTGTCCCGCTCGACGAGGTCTTGCCGCCGAACTACGTCGCGGGGGGAACCCGCTCGGACGTGTTCGCGCACTTTCGGTCGGGCCTGATCGTGCGCGCGGGGCGCGGTCGTGCCCGAAACTATCCCGGGCTCAGGGGCGCGGCCCCACCCACCACCGTGTTCTACGGAATAGCGTGTCAGCTTCCGGACGTGGGCCACGTGCTCGACGTGGGCTGCGGGTCGGGCGACGGGGCCCGCCGGCTTTGCACGCGCTACTCCAACGTGACGGGCATCGACAGCGGGGCCGAGGCCTTGGTCTTCGCCCGCGAGTGGTGTCCTCGCGGCCGGTTCGTCCAGGCCGACGTGACCGCGCCCTTCGAGACCGATCCGGTCGATCTGGCGGTGATCGCGGATCTTCTCGGCCACCTGCGAAGGCCAGAGCTCGCGCTTCGACACACACGCGCCCTGCTCGGGCCGGCCAGTCGCTTGTTGGTGGCCGAGCCGCTGGCGATCCCGCTGCAGCGCCTGGCCAGCCCCGCGCGGCGCGCACAGTCGCTCCGATCGCTCGAGGCGCTGCTGGTGCGTTCGGGTCTGCGCCTCCGCGACTGGGTCTCGAAGCGCGGCACGTTCGTGGCCTGCATCGCCGAGGTGGCAACGGGTGTGGGCACCGACTCGCTGCTCGCCGGTCTCGACGCGCTCGGGTCCGGTGAGCCGGCGGCCGCACGAGCCGCGCTCGACACCGCGGCAGGCTGTGGGTCCAAGCCCATCGAACGCGAAGCGTTGCTCGCGAGCGCGCAGGCCGCGCTCGTCTTGGGCGATGGCGACGCCGCCGCGCGCGCCTTGATGACCGCCGCTGCGGTGGACCCGGACGATGCGCGGCCGCTGGCGGGCCTGGCCGAGCTCTCGTTTTTGACCCACGACCTTCCCACCGCGCTCCGGCTGGGGCTCGAAGCCGCCCAGCGCGACCCGTGCGAGCCCTCGGCCTCGCGCATCGCTGCGTTCGCCGCGCTGGCGCTCGGACACCAAGACGCGATGAGCGCAGTGCGGATCGCGAACAACCTGGCGCCCGACGACTTCGATCTGGCGCGCGCCCTGTCCGAAGCCGCGTCACGCCTCGGCGACGGTGGCCCGGGGGTCGCCGCGCTCGAGCGCGTGCGTGCCTATGGCGACGACCAGGGCGCCAGCTTGCACGTGGAGCTATCGCGGGCGCTGCTGGCGCAAGGCCGCCGTGCCGATGCCGAGCTCGAGGCGCGCCTGGCCCGCGCCCGCCATCCCGAAGATCCAGAAGTGATCGAGCTGTGGAGCTCGTTCCCCGGGCGCGTTGCCCACTGACTCGCGCGGCCGGCTTTCGGGGCTCAGGCCACCGCTTGCTCGACGGCCTCGGGTGCATCGACGGCGACCCGGTTGCGCCCGCCCCGCTTGGCGGCATACAGCGCGGCGTCGGCCCGAGCAAACACCCCGCTGGCGTCGCTGGTTCCCCGGGCCAGGGCAACGCCGAAGCTGGCCGTCACCGCCAGCTGGGTGCCGTCGGCGAGCGCCACGGGTGAGGTCTCGATGGCGCGGCGCAGTCGCTCGCCCACCACGCCGGCACCGGCCAGATCCGTCGCCGGCAAGAGCACCACGAACTCCTCGCCGCCGTAGCGTGCGGGCAGGTCGCCCGCGCGCAGGGCACCGCGCAGGCTCTGCGCCACCGACCGCAAGACCTCGTCGCCCGCGGCGTGCCCATGGGTGTCGTTGACCCGCTTGAAGAAGTCGATGTCCATCATGATCAGCGCGGCGGGGGTGCCCGCGCGCTGAGCCCGGGCCAGCTCTCGCCCCAACGCCTCGCGGAACGCGCGGTTGTTGGGCAAGCCGGTCAGCGAGTCGGTGGCCGCCAGCTCCGAGAGCTTGGCGTTGGCCTCGCGAAGCTCGGCGGCCACGCGTTCGTTCTCCACCATCAGCTCTTCCATGCGGCGCATCACCGCTTCGTACTCGAGGTTGAGATCGACCAGCGCCTGCTGCGCGCTGGAACCAAGATCCTCCAGGCTGCGCTGGGGCTCGAGCTCGCGGTCGAGGAAGGCAGCGGCCCGGGCGAATTCGTCGGGGAACCCCGCCACCAGCTGCGCCGCTTCGGCCTTGGCAAGGCCGAGCTTCTCCAGGCTGGACCGCACCTCGGCGGCGCCCGCCGTGGTCCCGCTGGACTCGAACGCGCCAGCCAAGCGCTCGGCCATCCAGGCCACGCGCGCCGCGGGAGGCGCGGGCATGGTGGGCGCGTGATGGGTGCGGATGGCCTCGACCACCGCCTCCGGCAAGCGAAAAGTCGCCGCCAGATCCGCTCCCGCCTCCGGATGCGGCCGAATGCCGTCGGCCCGTTCGAAAAGCGGGCGGTGTCGGGCCGGGCGCCGGGCCAGGGCCACCACGCCGGCCAGATCGTCCCGGGCTCGTGCCAGCAACCCGACCTCGAGGAACAGGCCCATGCTGAAGGCTTCTTCGGGATCCCCCAGGCGGGCGGCGCGCGCAATGGCCCGGGCTGCTGCGGCCCGCCGGGTACAGTGGGCAAGCAAGATCCCGGCGCCCTTGGTGGGGACCATGTCCGAGAGCGCCAGGCTGAGGCCCAGGTTTCGGATGCCCCGGGTGCCGAGCAGGCTGACCGCCTGCCGGACGTCGGCCACGCGGCGCGACAGGCCGAAGGCGGCGCTGTTGACGGTGGCCAGGAGGCGAACGCCGAACGCGGGGTCCGACTGCGCGAGCGCAGCGAGGCGAGTCAGCTCCACGTCGTTCTTCAGCGACTCTTCCACGATACGCGCCGCAATGAGCGCCAGCGGGCTCTGACCGGGCTGACTCGAGCGCGACACGCTTCCGGTCATTTCTTTCTCCGAACGGCACTAATGCCCGGCGCTTGAGGCCGGAGCTGCCGTTTCGGCAGTGCCGGCGGGGGGCACCACGCCCTGGGTGGCCTCGGTCACCAGGACCACGTCCACCCGCCGGTTCTGGGCGCGCCCGTCCACCGTGTCGTTCGAGGCCACCGGCCGGTACTCCCCGTAGCCGGCCGCCGAGAACTGTTCGGGGTCCATCCCGCAGGCCTCGACGAAGTACCGCACCACCGAAGTCGAACGCCCGGCCGACAGCTCCCAGTTGGACTGGTAGCGGATGGTACGGATCGGCACTCGGTCGGTGTGCCCCTCGACCCGGATCTCGAGGTTGCGCCCCTTGAGCGACTGCGCAATCGCTGAGAGGGCCTCTTGCCCATCGTCGTTGACGCGGGTCTCGCCGCTCTGGAAGAGCAGCTGCTCGGGCAGCCGCAGGATGAGCTCGCCCTTGTACTCGATGACCTTCAGGTCTTTGAGCTCGGGCACCGTCTTCAGCTTCTGCTTCAGCTCGCGCGCCAGAGCGGATTCATCGACTTGCACCTGCGGCGAGCGCCCCAGCACGGCCCGCCCCACTGGCTTCGTGCTCTGCCCGACCATGGGCTGCATGCGTTTGTCGGCGGGCATGAAGCCCTTGCCCCCTTTGGTGTCGAACACCTGCCACTCGAGGGCGTCGGTGAACGATTCGGTGAATCGGCCCACCTGCTTGGTGTCGACCTGCGACACGGCGAACATCACGACGAAGAAGGCAAATAGCAAGGTGATGAAATCGGCGTAGCTGATCAGCCAACGCTCGTGATTGACGTGCTCGGGATGCTTCTTCTTCCTGGCCATGACCCAGCGCTCACGCCGTGGCGCTTCGGGCGGCAGCCCCGGCCGCGGCGCCTTCTTTGCCCGCGGCGTGCTTCTCGTCGTGCGGCATGAGGCCCTCGAGCCGCTCGCGCAGCACCATGGGGTTCACCCCTTGCTGAATGCCCAGCGCCCCTTCCAGGATCAGGGTCAACGTCGCCACCTCGTCGCGGGTCCGGACTTTCATCTTTCCGCCGCACGGCAGGGCGATCAGGTTGGCGATGGCCACGCCGTAGATGGTGGCCACGAACGCCGACGCGATGCCGTGCCCGACCTTCTCGATGTCGGAGAGGTTCTGCATCACCTGGATCAGGCCGAGCACGGCGCCGATGATGCCCACCGTGGGCGCGTAGCCACCGATGGCCTCGAACACCTTCGCGACGTCTTCCCCCTGCTCTTCCGCGTGCTCGATGGTCGACTCCAGGGTCTGCTTCATCTGGTTGCTGTCCGCCCCGTCCACCGCCAGCATCAGCGCACGCGCCAGAAACGGGTCGGTCGCCTTGGGGGCCACGGACTCGAGAGCGAGAATCCCGTCGCGGCGCGCCGTGGTGGCGTAGCCGATGATCTCTTCGATCAGCTGCGGCGCTCGGCCCTTCGGCGGGCTCATCACGCTCTTGAAGCTCTTGATGGCACGGATGAACGTGCTCATCGGAAACTGGAGCATGGTGGCGCCGACCGTTCCGCCCGCGACGATGATGAACGCGATGGGGTTGACGACCTGGGACATCGAGCCACCTTCGAGGACGTTTCCACCGAAAATGGCCAGCAGCCCCAGGATCAGACCGACGAGGGACGCCTTATCCACCGTGCACCTCCGCTTCTTCCGCACACGCCAGCTCGTGCACCACGTGCTTCGAAGGCGGGTGCGCGCTGGTAGAGCCCAGAGGGTGGCTGACGGCTCGGCGGAAGCTCACGACGCGGTCCATCACCTCGTCCAGCGATTCGCGCACCATGATGCGGTCGCCGTTCAAAAACTCGATGGTGGTGTCGGGCGTGACCTCTATCCACGTCACCAGATCGGGGTTGATGGCGATCACGCCGCCGTTCAGACGCGAGAGCTGGATCATGCTTCTGGCCTCCGAGCGAGCTCGGCTTCCACGACCTCGCAGATCGCGTGCCAAGCCAAGATGTGCAGCTCTTGAATGCGTGGGGTCGAGCTCGACGGCGCCCGGAACACCAGGTCGGCCGCATCGGCAACCGGACCGCCCCGTGCGCCGGTGAACGCTATGGCGGTTGCCCCGCGCTCCCGGGCGGCCTGAAGGGCGCGAACGACGTTGGGCGAGTTTCCGCTGGTGCTGATCCCCGCCACGACGTCACCCGGCCGCGCGAGGCCACGGACCTGGCGCGAAAACACCTCGTCGAAGCTCCAGTCGTTGCCGACCGCGGTCAAGATCGAGGTGTCGGTGGTGAGCGCGATGGCGGGCCAGGGGTCGCGCTCGCGAGCGAATCGGCCCACCAGCTCGGCGGCAACGTGCTGCGAGTCGGCGGCGCTGCCCCCGTTGCCGCAGAACAGTGCCTTCTTCCCCATGCCGATCGCCGCCGCGAGCGCCCGTGCGATCTCGGAAAGCGCGGCCGGCCCTTCGGCGGCCAAGCGCTGATGCGCCTCGATGCTCTCGGCCAGCGCCAGGGCCAGCCCGCGCTCCCGAGCGATCCGCGCCGAATCGCCGCCCACGGCGCGAAGGACGATCTCCACCGCCTCGGCCACGGCGCCCGCCCCGCCCGACCGCGACAGCACGCGGTGAGCGCGCTCGCGCGCCCGAGACGAGGCATCCGCTGGAGCGAGCGCCAGCCCCACGCTGTCGAACGCGATGGCGTCTCGGTCGGCGTCGCCCACGAAGCACATACGCGCCAGGTCGGCATGCATTTCGGCCGCCAGCTCGCGCAGCGCCGCGGCCTTGTCCTTCGCCCCGCGGATCACGTGCTCGGCCCCGGTGCGCCGCGCGATCACGTCGACCAGCGGCCCCTCTTCGCCGGTGACCAGCGCGATGCGCAGGCCCGCCCGCCGGGCCACGGTCAGCGCGTCCAGATCGCGGAAGGCGATCCCCTTCGTCTCCTCTCCGGTTGGGCCCAGGGCCACCCGGCCGTCGGTGAGCACGCCGTCGACGTCCAGAGCCAGAACTTCGACGTTCGAGTGTGCGATCATTGACTCTCCGATCACGCGGGGTGGCGCAGGCGCACGGTGGTCGATGGGGGGCGCCGTGACCCCTGCAGGGCGCGCTCGAGCGAGGGGATCTGATCGGGGTAGTCCAGATCCAAGACTCGCTCGAAGATCACGAACGGCAAGATCACCGCTCCGTTCATCGAGTCTTGCTCGATGACCCGCGGGCGGAGCACGTCGACGTAGCCGTTGCCGCGGTAGACCAGCGGCAGCTTCTGCCGCGGCATGTTGTGCGCCTCGGGCATGCCCGGCACTTCCATCACGGGCCTGAGCCGACCGCCGTCGAGCGAGTACATCTTGTACGGCGTGTGCTCGGCCAGCTCGACCGAACGCAGCGAGTCCGCTTCGGGGCGTTTCGCCAGCTCGTCGATGGCCCGGTCCACCACGCCTGCGTCGCGCGCGGGCTGGGTGGGCCGCAGGTGCACCACCAGGTCGGGCCGGTAGCCCTCGGCCGCCAGCCATTCCAGGGCATGCCGGAACACCTGCAGGTCGGTGGCCTCGTCGGTGGCGTGCTCGGCGGGGCGTCGAAACGGAACTTCGGCGCCGTGCGCTGCGGCCACGTCGGCAATCTCTGGGTCGTCGGTCGAGACGATGGTGCGCGTGATGCGGCGCGACGCCAGTGCGGTCTCGATGGAGTGCACGATCAGCGGCTTGCCGCCGATGGCCAGCAGGTTCTTGCGTGGGATCCCCTTCGACCCGCCGCGGGCCGGAATCAGCGCCAAGATCTCGAGCGAGCTCATGAATGCCTCAGGCAACCCTGCGCAGTTTGTTCATGATGGGTACTTCGTCGGCGGTGACGGTCTTCACGCCGTCCCCCAGCGCACGCTCGATGGCGCGAATGTCGCGCACGAGCTTCATCAGGCCCTGCGGCTCGACGCTGGCAGCCTGGTCGCTGCCCCACATCGCGCGGTCCAGGGTGATGTGGCGCTCGATCATGCACGCACCCAGGGCCACGGCGGCCAGCGAAGTCGCCAGGCCCACCTCGTGACCCGAGTAACCCACCGGCACGCCATAACGCTCGGCCATCTTGGGGATCATCCGCAGGTTCAGATCGTCCAGCTTCGCAGGGTAGGCGCTGGTGGTGTGCAAGAGGACCAGGTTCTCGGTCCCGAGCAGCTCCACGGCTCGGTCGACCTGCTCTTGAGTGCTCATGCCGGTCGAGAGGATCAGCGGGCGGCCGGTGCGGCGGTGATGGGCCAAGAGGTTCGCGTCGGTCAGGCACGCCGAGGCGATCTTGTACGCCGGCGGGTTGAACTGCTCGATGAAGTCGACGCTGTGCTCGTCCCAGCACGACGCGAACCAGGTCAGGTGCTTGTCGCGGCAATAGCGGTGAACGTCCCAGTACTGGCCGAGCCCGAACTCGAGCCCGCGCTTCAAGTCGCCGTTGGTCTTGCCGAAGGGGCTCTCGCGCGGGCGCTCGAGCTCTTCTTTGCCGTACACCACGTCCACGGTGCGCTTCTGGAACTTCACGGCCTGACACCCGGCGATACCGGCCACGTCGATCAGGCGCCGCGCCGTCTCGAGATCTCCGTTGTGGTTGATGCCAATTTCGGCCACCACGTAGCAGGGAGCCCCCTCGCCGATGCGTGTTCCGTTGATGATGACGTCGGACATGAGATGGTTCCTCCGGTTGGGTCGAGTGCAACGGTCGTGCCGCTATCCCCGGCCGACCTCGTCGTCGCGGTCGCGCCGATCCGACAAGATGCGGACGGCGCTCCGTCCGATCTCGTCCGCCAGCGCCAACGCGCTGACGAACGGCGTATCTTCGGGGATGGGTGGTTCGAAGCCCGATGGCAGCTCGGTGTGCGCCGCTGCGCCCGCGGGCGCCTCGAGGCGCGTGGGCGCCACGCCCGTGGCCCCGCCCAGCGCGTCGAAGCCGCGGGTCGCGGCCAGCTCCGACAGCTTGCTCACCGAGCGCGTGTAAGCGCCGGCGTCACCGGTGAAGTAGCCGCGGGCCCTGAGCCCCCGCACGAAGGCCTCGGGGTCCCCGTTCTTCGCCCCATCGAGCGCCGCGCCGTAGCGTTTCTCGAGCAGCGCAAGGTAGTCCGACGCGCCCTCTTCTGCCGTCCGGTAGGCCCGGAACCGATCGTGGATCACGCGCTCGGTCGAGCCCGAGCCCTCACGCGTGCGCTGCACGACCGACAGCCCCGACGGCCCGACCCCTTTGATGCCTCCGAAGTTGAAGTTGTACATCGACGCGCCGCGGCCCGTCTCGTGGGCCCACTGGGCCACCAGCACCCCCAGCGTTCCCCGGCTGGGGGGGGCCCCGAAGCGCGCGGTCCACGCCCGCTCGATGGCAGCCCGGGCCTCGTCGCCGGAGAGCGCGGTGCGGCGGACCTCGACGTCGGCGCGCACCCGCTCGAGCTCGGCCTCGAACGAGCCCACGGCTGGCCGCGGCTCGGGCGGCAAGGGCAAGGGTCGCGGCTCGGGAGCCAGACCGGGAGCGCCACCGACGTGCATTCCGGGTCAATCGGCAAGAAGCAGGCCATGCGCGCGCGGCCTGGCCCGGACCGTGGTCGCTGCCGGCGCCGCCAGATCGGTGACGCGAGCGCCGTCAATCTGGCGGGCAGTGTCGGGCGCGATCTCGTGTCCGGAGTTTCATCCACCCGAAGACCACGAGCTGGCGTAGGCTTTGCTCTCATCCGGGGGCAATGATGGACGGCATCGCCCGAGAACGACCAATTCGGGTCCTGCTCGTCGACGACGATGCGATGGTGCTTCGCAGCGTCGCGCGACTCCTCGGCAGCGTGGAGCCCGAGTGGCTCGTCGAAACCGCCGCCACGGCCGAAGAGGCCATCGCGGTCTTCGAACGGCAAGCGGTCGATCTGGTGCTCTCCGACCTGAACCTGGGCACGCCGGCCATGAGCGGTGCCGAGCTCTTGTCGTTCGTCCAAGAGCGTCACCCCGACGTAGTGCGCATCTTGCTGACCGGACAAGCCACGCCCGAGATGGCGCATCGGTCGCTGCCCACGGCGCACTTGCTGCTTCAGAAGCCATTCGAGCGGCGCGAGCTTCATGCCAAGCTGAAGCGCGCGCTGCAGCTTCGCGAGCTCTTGACCAACGAGCGGCTGCGGGGCCTGGTCGGCGCCAGCAATCGCCTGCCGTCGCCGCCGAAGGTCTTCCACGAGGTGGCCGTGGCGCTGGCCGGCCGGCGCGCGGGGGTCGAGGACGTGGCGGTCTTGATCGAGCGCGACGTGGCACTCTCGGCTCAGCTGATCCGACTGGTGTCATCGGCCTTCTTCGGGCTGCCGCGCCGCGTCCGCAGCGTGCGCGGCGCCATCGCCTACCTGGGCTTCAACACCGTGAAGACACTGGTCCTCAGCGCGGCCATCGTCGAGCAATACCGCATGTCGCAGCCGGTTCGCGGCTTCGATCTCGAGGCGCTGCAGGCCCACGCGCTGGCCAGCGCCCACATCGCACGGCAGGTGATCGGACAGCCCAACGCGAGCGAGACCGCCTTCAGCGCCGCGATGTTGCAGAACGTCGGGCAGCTGTTGCTGGCGTCGCGGGCACCCCACGAATACTCGGAGGTGCTGATCCGCCAGCGCGAAGGCGCCCCGCCGGAGCTGAGCGAGGTGGACGTATTCGGCGTGGGCCACCCCGCGGTCGGCGCCTACCTGCTGGGGATCTGGGGGTTGCCCGGCGTGCTGATCCGCGGCGTGCTTTCGCACCACGAGCTGCAGCGAAACGTGTCCCAGCGCATGGACGTGCCGCTCGCGGTGAACATTGCGTCGAAACTGGCCCGTGACCCCGAGGTGCCGGCGCTGGACGACGCGGGGGACGACCCCTTCGTGATCGACCGGGGGCACCTGAAAGAGCTGGCGTTGGCGCAACTCTTGCCCGAGTGGCGGGCGGCGGCAGAGCGCGTGCTGAGCACGCGCGAAGGAGATGCAGGATGAGCACCGGGATCTGGTCGGCGGCCTCGGGCGCAGTGGCGCAGGGCTTCTCGCTCGACGTGGCCGCGAACAACATCGCGAACGCGACCACCCCTGGCTTTCGCTCCGATCAGGCCGTCTTCCGCCAGGAGCTCGCGAGAGCGGTGCAGCAGGGCCAGACCCCGTCGCTGCGCTACGCCCTGGTGCGCAGTGCGCGGGTCGACTTCCGAGCCGGGGACCTCACCACCACGGGTCGGCCGCTCGACGTCGCGCTCCGCAGCGACGACACGTTCTTCGTGGTCAAGACCAAGGACGGCGAGCGCTACACGCGCGCCGGCGGCGCCCACGTGGCGGCAGATGGGTCGCTGACAATGCCCGACGGCACGCCCTATCTGGGCCCCGATCGCAAGATCATCAAGGTTCCGAGCGAGGCAAAGTCGGTGGCCTTCGCAAAGGACGGCCGCCTCGTCGTCGACGGCGTCGAGAGCCCGCAGCGGCTCTTGGTCGTGTCGTTCAAGGCGCCCGCCGCGCTCGAGCGCGACGGCAAGGTCATGTTCCGTGCGCCCCCTGCCGCGGGAAGGCCGGTCGAAGCGGCAGCCGATCTCGAGGTCGAAGCGCTCGAAGGCTCGAACGCCTCGGCCGTCGGCGGAATGACCTCACTGGTGACGGCCAGCCGGCAGTTCGAGATGCTCACGAAGGTGATCGAAGCCTTCTCGACCATCGATCGCAAGGCTGCCACCGACGTGATGGCCAAGCGCTGAAGCGCTGTCCAAGACTCGGCCCGGCCGAGGGGTGCGCGGCCTACCCACACGGGCAGCCGACGGAAATCCCGAGTGTCTCGTCGTGCTACGGTGAAGGGTCAAGATCGGCGCACGGGCGCCGTTCACGCAGTCGTCGATCCATCCCCCTCGTGTCGGTCTCCATTCTCTCCATCGGTGACAGTGTGCTCGGCGGCGCCGCCGCCCTGCTCACCGCCTACGAGCTCTGGCTCTTCTCCCGGCGCCCCGCCCATGCCGAGCACCTCTGGATGGGCGTCACCAGCCTGATGGCCGCGGCCTACGCCGGGCTGATGGCGGTGCACTACAACGTCGGCGCAGAGGCCGCCCTGTTGCTCTCGCGGATCGAGGGCGCCGTGCTGGGCGTGACGGCCTTCGCCACCCTGGCCTGGTCCCTGACCGTGGCGGGGCGCGCCACGCCTCGCGCCCTGACGGTGCTCTGGGCGTGTGCGCTGCTGCCGGTCGGCTTGACCCTGTCGCCCTGGCTGATCACCGGGGTGCATCCCGTGACCCAGCCCCTCGGCGAGGGCGTGTTCTGGCGCCGCAACGTGTCCCCCGGGGTCACCGCGCTGTTGCTGGTAGGGCTAGCGCTGCTCGGTGGCGCGCTCGTCGTCTCGACGCGGGCTCCACCGGAACGTCGCCGCGAAGTCCGCCATTTCCAGCTGGGGATTGGACTGTGGGGCCTGACGGCGCTGTACTCCGCGGTGAGCATCTGGCTCGGCCAACAGGCAGCCTTCTCGACCACGGAATACGGCTTCACCGCCCTGGCGGCCAGCGTGGTCGCCCACGACGTGAAGCGGTTCATGGAAGCGCTCGCCCAGAGCGAGCACGCCGCCGAGTCGAACGCCAGCAAGCACCGGGCGCTCGAGCTCTTGCACCACGACGTGGTCTCGTCGATCGGCGAGGGCGTGGTGGTGCTCGACGCGGCGCAGCGCGTCCGGCTCTGGAACCCGGTGGCGGCACAGCTGGCCAACGTGCCGACCGACAGCGCCCTGGGCGAGCGGCTGTGGGACTTGCTGCGCATCGCCGCGAAGGACGAAAAGACGCTGGCCGCCAAGCTGGCGCAGGCGGCCCGCGGCAGCACGGTCACCACGGCCCCCATCACGCAGCACGATCACCGGGGCAGGGTCCAGGTGGTGTGGACCATCGCCCCGTTCGGCCATGACGGCGGGGTGATCGCGGTGTTGCGCGACGTCACCTCCGAACAGGCGGCGCGCGCGGCGCTGATCCGCAGCGAGAAGAACTCGCGCGCGTTGATCGAGAGCCTGCCCGACGCCATCGCCGTGCTCCAGGGCGACCAGATCCTCTACATCAACGCCGCGCTCAGCAACCTCCTCGAGCTGAGCGCCGAAGACAGCCTGAGTGGGCTGCGCGCCGGGCGGTTGGTCCACCACGCGGATCGCCAGCGATTGCAGGCCATCCGCGAAGGGGGAACGCCAGCCGAGCTGCGCCTCAGCTCACGTCATCGGTCGATCACGGCCGAGGTGGCCTGCGTGCCCATCGAGTTCGACGGCGCCCCGGCCCAAGCCTTGATCGCCCGGGACGTCACCGATCGCAACGAGCTCACCGCGCGCATGATGGAGCTCGACCGCATGGTGGCGGTCGGCACCCTGGCGGCCGGCGTCGGCCACGAGATCAACAACCCGCTGGCCTATCTGACGGCAAACCTGGAAGAGCTCGAGCTTTCGCTCGGCAAGGGACCCGCCGAGCCCAAGGTCCTGGTGGACGAAGCCTTGCAGGGTGCGCGCCGCATTCGCGACATCGTCCAGGCCATTTCGGGTTTCTCGCGCGCCGCGCCCGAGCGGCACGCGACCAGTCTGCGCGACGCGGTGCAGTCGGCGACCACCATGGCCGGCAACGAGATCCGCCACCGGGCTCGGCTGTCGATCGACCACCAGCAGGACTTCTACGTCAGCGCCAACGAGGCCGAGCTGGGCCAGGTGCTGCTCAATCTGCTGGTCAACGCCTGCCACGCCGTGCACGAGGGCGGCCCCGAGAAGAACGAGATCCGCGTCCGTACGTATTCGGAGAACGGCCGGGCGGTGTGCGAGGTGTCCGATACCGGCAGCGGCATCCCCGCAAACGTGCTGCCGCGGATCTTCGATCCGTTCTTCACCACCAAGCCCGTGGGCCAGGGCACCGGCCTCGGCCTCAGCATCTGCCGCCAGACCGTGCGCTCGCTGGGCGGCGACATCGAGGTCGAGAGCGAGCTGGGGGTCGGCACCACCTTCCGGGTGCTCTTGCCGGCGGTGGAACCGACGACCGAACCGCTGCGGCTCGCCAAGCGTGTCTCGGCCCCCCCCACCCGATCGCTGCGGGTGATGCTGGTCGACGATGACGAGGCGCTGCTTCGCTCGCTGGCACGACCGCTTCGCAGGCACTTCGATCTGACGCTGTGCGTGTCGGCCGAAGAAGCGCTGGAGCGGCTCGAGCGCGGAGAAGAGCTCGATGCCGTGGTGACCGACCTGATGATGCCGGGGACCAGTGGAATGGAGCTGTACGCCACGGTGGAGCGCCGTTTCCCCAAGGTCGCGGAGCGGATGCTGTTCACCACCGGTGGCGCGTTCACCCCCGAAGCGACGGCCTTCTGCGCGAAGGTGGCCGACCGGATCTTGCCCAAGCCGATCAGCGTGGCCGAGCTGAAAGAGCGCGTGCGGGCGCTGGCAGGGGTGGCGCCCGAGCCGAGCGAAACCAGCGGGGCACGCCTGCACTGAAACCCTCGCGGGCCCGGCCAAATCGCGGTAGAAGCGCCCCGTGCCGACCTTCACTTGGAACGTCGATCCGATTTTGGCGCGCCTGGGCCCCGTCTCACTGCGCTGGTACAGCCTGCTCTTCGTGCTGGTGTTCTTGGGCGGCTTCTGGCTGCTCAAGTGGCAGGTCAAGCGCGGCGACGGGGACGAAGAGGACGCGGGTGACTTCATCGTCTATGGCGTGCTCGGCGTGCTGGTGGGCTCGCGGCTCGGGCACGTGCTGTTCTACGACATCGACAAGGCGTTGAAGGATCCGGTCTGGGTCCTCAAGATCTGGGAGGGCGGGCTGGCCAGCCACGGCGCGGTGATCGGGCTGATCATCGCGATGTACCTGTTCTGCAAGCGCCGCGGGGTCCCATTCCTCGAGGGCTCGGATCGCTTTTCTTACTCGGCCGCGCTGGGCGCCACCCTGGTGCGGGTCGGGAACTGGTTCAACTCCGAGATCGTCGGCAAGCTCACCGACCAGACCTGGGGCGTGCGGCTGCCGCGCTTCGATCGCGTGCCGAACCCCCCGCTGCGGCACCCCAGCCAGCTGTACGAAGTGGCCCTCGGTCTCTTGGTGCTCGCCGGGCTCTACGTGTGGGACAAGAAG
>JAKLKA010000200.1 GCA_023150915.1 Polyangiaceae bacterium | reverse complement strand
CGGGCGGGGCAAGCGGCGGTGCGGGCGGGGCAAGCGGCGGCACCGGCGGGGCAAGCGGCGGCACCGGCGGGGCAAGCGGCGGCGCGGGCGGGGCAAGCGGCGGCGCGGGGGGAACCGGCGGTGCGTCCGGCGGCGCGGGGGGCTCGGGCGGCACGGCGCCCCTCCCCACCTGCAACGCGCTCTACGGCAGCGTCACTGGCACGCTGCAGGTGTGCGACGCCACTTCATCGAAGTGCACACTGGCGGTCGACACCGATCCGAACGTCGGCGACTCGGGCCAGCCATGCTCGACGATCTGCACCGACGGCGGAGGCGAGTGCTTGCAAGTGTTCGACAACGGGGCAAGCCAGTGCGCGGCGGACACCGCCGATGCTCGGCCCTGCACCGACGCCACGATGAGCGAGGGGATCTGCGTCTGCTCGCGTGGTTGTGGGTCCGGGCCGCCCTGCTCGGGCGGCAAAAAGTGCAAGGCCGGAACCTGCACCTGAGCCCGGTGCCCGTTTCCGCCGGCAGAACCCCCGGGCCAGGCGCTTGCCTGGCCCGATCCGGATCCGACGTGATAGCCTTCGTTCGAACGTTCACCAGCTTGCTTTCGCCATGAAAGAGACGGAAGCCCTCCCCGCGGGAAAGGTCGTCGCCGGTCGGTACCGCGTGCTCCAGCGGCTCGGCGAGGGCGGCATGGGGTCGGTGTACAAGGTCGAGCACGTTCACACCGGCCAAGAGGTCGCGCTCAAGGTCCTGAACGCGAAGATGGTCCAGGACCAGATCGCGCTCGAGCGTTTCCGGCGCGAGTCCCGAGCAACGGTACGCATTCAGAGCGACCACGTGGTGCAGGTGACCGACGCCGACGTGGCCCCAGATCTGGGCGGCGCGCCCTTCTTGGTGATGGAGCTGCTGCGCGGTGAGAGCTTCGACCAGCTGTTGGCGGGGGCCGCCTTGGCCCCGGCCACGACCTTGAAGTACCTGGGGCAGGTCGCGCGGGCGCTCGACAAGGCCCACGGCCTGGGCATCATTCACCGCGACATCAAGCCCGAGAACCTGTTCTTGACCCAGCGCGAAGACGGGACACCGCTGGTGAAGTTGCTCGACTTCGGCATCGCGAAGCTGACCGAGGGCGCCGACGTGTCATCCAAGACCGCCACGGGCGCGATCTTCGGTACGCCGCTGTACATGGCCCCCGAGCAGATCTTGGGGCAGCCCGATCGCATCTGCCCGCAGACCGACGTCTGGGCGCTGGGCGTCTTGGCGCATCGCATGCTGGTCGGCAACGAGCCGTGGACGGCTCAGACGCTGCCGCATCTGGTGGCGCAGATCGCGTACGAGCCCTTGCCGACACCCAGTCAGCGCGGCTCGACCCTGGGCTCGGGGTTCGATGGCTGGTTCGGCCGAGCCTGCGCGCGCGAGCCGGGTGATCGCTTCGGCTCTGCGTCGGAGGCGATTGCGGCGCTGGCGACGGCACTGGGGGTCGAGGGCGTGGCGCTGGGTCCGAACAGCGCCCTCGACTCGGGCCGCCACGTGCTGCGGGCAAACCACGACGTGGCCTTGGCAGAGACCGCCGTCTCGCCCCTGGGGTCGGACACCCTGGCCGCGCAGGTGGCGCCCAAGAAGGGCCCGGGCAAGGTGGTGGTGCTGGCCGCCGTGACCGGCATCGGCGCGCTCTTGGGCATCGGCGTCTGGCTGGCAGTGCGCTCGCCCATCCCTTCCAGCGAGCCACCGCCCGCGGCGGCGGCCATCCGCACCGCCGAGCCCACCGCCACGACGCCGGCCCTTGCGCCCAGCGTCGAGGTGGCGGTCGCCGCGCCGCCCAGCGCGACGCCCAGCGTGGCTTCGGACGCGCCCAAGCCGCAAGCGGCGCCAAAACCGGGGGGCAAAGCCGTGAAGCCCCCTCTGGGCGAGACCAAGCCGAAACCGACGGGCGGGAACGTCGACCCGCTGGACATGGGAAGGAAATGATCGTCACCGCTCCGCGCTTCCGCGCATCGCTTGCTGCGCTCGTGCTGCTGTTCGTCTCGATGGGTGCGTTGGCACAGGGCGACGCGGCGGCGGCCGAGCAGCTCTACAAAGAAGCCAAGGCCCTGACGAAGAAGGGGGACTACGCCGCGGCGTGCCCCAAGTTCGAGGCCAGCTACAAGCTGGACAAGGGTCTGGGCACGCTGGTGAACCTGGCCGACTGCCACGAACGCGTCGGCAAGCTGGCGTCGGCGTGGGCCGAGTGGAACGAGGCCCACGACCTGGCGAAGCGCGACAAGGACGACGTCCGCGCCAAGTTCGCCGCAGAGCGCCGCGACAAGATCGAGCCCAAGCTGCCCAAGCTGCAGATCAACGTGAAGAACCCGGTCGAGTCGCTGGCGGTGTACCGCGGCGACTCGAAGATCGAGGCCGCGACCTATGGCGCGGCGCTGGCGGTCGATCCGGGCGACGTGGTGGTCAGCGTGCGCCGTGGCGAACAGGTGCTGAAGAGCGAGACCGTCACCGCCAAGGCATCGCAGACGGCGAGCGTGGAGCTCGATCTGGCCGCCCTCGACGCCGAGTTTCCCCCGCCGAAGGTCGCGCCGCCGCCCACCACCCCCGCGCCGGCGCCGGCCCCCACACCTCCGCCCCGGCGGCCTCCGCCGCCTTCCGGCTCGCAGAAGACCATCGGCTTCGTGGTCGGCGGCGTCGGCGTGGTGGCGCTGGTCACCGCCGGCGTGCTCGAGGGCATGGCGCTCAGCAAGAAGTCGAAGGCAGACGAGCCGGACCAGTGCGTGAACGGCTATTGCAGCCCGAACGGCTTCCAGACCATCGAAGACGCCAAGGATCTGGCCACCATCGGACAGTGGGTGGGGATCGGCGGCGTGCTCTTGACCGCCGTGGGGGCCACGCTGGTGTTCACCGCGCCGTCGTCGACCGAGGCCGCGCGCGCCAAGCGGCCGCTGCGCGTGGGTGCGGGCGGCTGGGTCGCACCGGGCGGGGGCGGCGTCGCCATCAGCGGGCGGCTGTGATGATCGTTCGGCGGCTGCTGGCGTGCGCGCTCGTTTCGTCCGCTGCGGCACCCAGCTGCGTGAGCACGCTGGGTCTGGACGAAGAGCACCGCTCGGCAGCCAAGCAGCTGTGTGTGTGCGGTGAGGTCAATTCTCTGTACGGCGGCGACTCTGCCCGCTGCGCGGAAGACGTGGAGCGCAGCCTCGAGCGCGTGACCGAGCCGACGCGGGCGGCGTGGATGAAGCAATTCACCTCGACCTGCACCACCTGCGCGAAGTCAGCCGACTGCTATTTCACTCCGCCCACCTGCGGCCTGACCGGACCGTGCCCGGACAACAACTGCGCGCGGTGTTGCACCCAGCCCGCGACCGGAGAGTGCACGTGAGGCGCGGGGGGCTCGCCGTGGCGCTGGCGTGCCTCGCGGCAATGCCGAGCTGCAGCGGGCTCTTGGAGATGGACGGCTACTCGGACGCCACCGCCGAGCTGTGCGACCTGTTCCGGACTTGCTACCAGTTCGACTGCTCGGCCCAGGTGGGCAAGGCGCTGGGCGATGCGGACGCGGGAGATCGCTCGACCTGGCTCGCCGCGATCTCCGATCAGGGCTGCCTCGAGCAGTGTTCGTCGGCTCGGCGCTGCCTGAACATCGACCCGGTGTGCCTGGCCGAGGGCGCGCCGTGCACGCGGACTGAACAGTGCTGCGGGTTCTTGAACGGGGCCAGCGAGTGCGGCGCCCCGACCGGGGGCGACAGCGTGTGCTGCCGGGCCAAGGGCGCGACGTGCACGCAGAACGAGGACTGTTGCAACGGCGACTGCGACCGCTCGACCAGCACGTGCGGTGGCACCGTGTGCGCCAGTGTGGGTGCCCTGTGCAAGAACGCCTTCGACTGCTGCTCGGGCCGCTGCGGGCAGGACCAGCACTGCGAGCCGAACCTCTGCAGCCAAGAGGGCTTTGCCTGCTCGAAACCCGAGGAATGTTGCGTCGGCCTGTCGTGCACCGCCGGCGTGTGCAGCAAGGGCGACGTGTGCCGCGCCGACGGCGAAGCGTGCGGCGAGCCGGGCGCCCCGCCGTGCTGCGACGGCCGGCCCTGCCTGGTGACCGACGGCAAGGGCCTGTGTCGCGACTGCCTGAAGGCCAGCGAGCCGTGCGACCCGGCGGCCTCGAAGTGTTGCGGGGACCTGTACTGCGATCCATACAAGAAGCTGTGCGGGTCACGATGCACCACCCAGGCCGGCGGCTGCACGGCCGACTTCGAGTGCTGCAGCGGGAAGTGCGACGGAAAAGCCTGCACCTGCTCGACGGGCTTCTGCGTCGGCGACGGGGACTGCTGCACGGGGCAGTGCATCGGCGGCAGCTGCCAGCTGGATTGCAAGGTCGACAGCAAGTGTCACAACGCCTGTGTGGCCGGGCCCGCCATGCAGCCGACCTGTTCGACCTGCGTGGCCCAGGTGTGCAAAGCCGACCCGTTCTGCTGCTGTCAGGCCTGGGACGATCTGTGCGTCGACCAGGCCTTCAAGGCTTGTAACAATGCTTGCAATTGACGGAGGCTGGGTGATGAACAAGCTCGCGCTGTCGGTGGCCCTCTTGTCGCTGTGCGCCGCGTGCGGCTCGGCGGAATCGGACTCGGAAAGCGGCGGCGGCCCCGGCGGCAACGGCGGCAGTGCGCCCTACACGACCGAGTCGGACCTGCCGGAGGACGTCGCGGAAGCGGGCTTGGGGGCGAGCCAGACCAAGGCTCCGGTAGCGGGCACCTGCCTGACCAGCGCACCGCTCGAAGCGGTGGGGCTCGAGCTTCCGGACACGCAGGGCATGGCCAGCGTGGGTCGCGCCCGTGAGGCGCTGCAGCGCGACCCGGCCGAGATCCCGTGGCCGAGCCGGATCCGGACCAGCGACTTCCTCAACTATTACCGCTTTTCTGTGGCCCAGCCCGCCGACGCGCAAGGCGAAGCGTTCGTCACCGCCCAGGCGAAGTACCGCTTCTTGTACAACGCAGCGAACCCCAGCGGTGTGTTCACTGGGCAGTGGGACGTGGCCATCACGCTGCAGGCGCTGCCCCAGAAGGCCCGCGCGGCGCACGCCTTCATCGCGGTGGTGGACACCACGCCGAGCATGGCGGGCGTGGGCCTGGGCCGGGCCAAGGCCGTGCTGGCGGCCCTGCTGAAGAGCGCGCCCGCTGGCGATCACCTGGTGGTGCTGACCACCGATCCGAAGCAGGAGGCGCTGGTCGAGATCGATCTGACCGGCCCCGCCGAGCGCGAGCAGGCCCTGGCCGCCGTGGGCGCGCTGGATCTGGGCGCCGAAGCGCCGATCACCGACGCGATCGACCGCGCCTACGCCCTGGCCGAGACCAAGCAGGGCTCGGGGGTCCCGGCCCGCGTGCTCTTGATCAGCGACGGCGGCGGCGACGTCACCCGACTGAACGAGGCCCGCATCGCAGCCGGTTCGACACCCGGCCAGGCCCCGATCTTGCTCACGGCCATCGGCACCGGGTCGTCGAACACCTTCCGCTCCACGCTCTTGCGGCGCGCCAGCGAGGTCGGCCGCGGCCCGTACGTGTACGTGGACTCGGAGGACGAAGCCGAGAACCTGCTCGGCACGCGCCTGGCAGAGCTGACCGAGCTCGCGCTCGACGAGGTGTCGCTCCAGCTGGAAGTGTCGCCCTTCTTCAGCGTCGAGCAGGGCGACGGTGAGCCGTCGGAGCCCCGCCCCCAGTATCTGGCGCCGGGCGGGTCGATGACCAAGCTGGTGCGGCTGGTGCCGTGCAAGTTCGGCGGCTGGCCCGACGACGCGGCGCTGACAGTGACCGCCAAGTTCTCGGGCAAGACCGCGACTTGGACCGGGAACCTGCACGAGCTCAAGAAGCTGCCTCACCCGCTGGTGGACAAGGCCCTGGCCGTCGACGCCTTCGCCAACGCGCTGAGGGCGCGGGACACCGAGCGGCTGGGCGCGGCCAAGGCCTTGATCGAAGGCACCCTGAAGGCGGGCGCCGACGCTCAGCTCACGGAGATCCAGGGCCTGCTCGCGCGCCATCCGATGACCCCGTGAGCCGTTCGGGCGGCGGCTGGGCTAGGCTTTGCGCTCGATGAAGCTCCGGTACGCGCTGTCCGCCACCGCCCTGCTCGCGCCGTTCGGGTGTGCGTCACTGCTGGGCGTGGACGCCTACAGTGACTCGACGGAAGAGCTCTGTCAGCTGCTCGAGCAGTGCTATCAGGTGGAAGACTGTCGGGCGCGGCTGGGCCCGCGGCTCGACGCCGCCAGCGCCGCCGAGCGCGAGAGCTGGCTCGGCGCCGTGACCGACCAGGCGTGCCTCGAGCAGTGCAGCGCCGCCCGGCGCTGCTTGAACATCGCGCCGGTCTGCGCTCCGCAAGACGCGCCCTGCCAGACGTCGCAAGAGTGCTGCGGGTTCTTGGGTGGCGTGCGCGCGTGCGGACCGAACGGCGCGTGTTGTCTGTCCAAAGGCGCCGCGTGCGCATCGGCGGACCAGTGCTGCGACGGCGATTGCCGCAACGGCCACTGCGGTGGCACCCAGTGCTTCGAACCGGGGGAAGCGTGCTTGAACCCCTTCGACTGCTGCACCTCGATCTGCGACGGCGGCGTGTGCTCGGAGGGCGTGTGCATCGCGCTCGGCGGCGTTTGCCAGAAGGGCGAGGACTGCTGCGAGGGCAAATGCTTGGATGGCCGGTGTGGCTACGAGCAGTGCCGCACCGCGAACGAAGCTTGTGCGTCGACTGGCGAATGCTGTGCGGGGCTCGAGTGCTTCGACATCCCCGCGAGCCCGGGGAAGAAGCTGTGCCAGGCCGAGAAACCCTGCGCGCCGCTGGCGTTCCCCTGCGAGGCCACGGCGGACTGCTGCGTCGGGGGCGACAAGCCGCTGGTGTGTGATCCGGCGCAGAAGCTGTGCGGCGAAGCATGCCTGTCCAAGGGCGCGGTGTGCCTGGGGGACGGTCAGTGCTGTGGCAAGAAGTGCCAGGGCGGCGTGTGCGGGTGCTCGACCGATGCCTGCACCCAGGCCGCGGACTGCTGCGCGGGGCAGTGCATTGGTGGGAAGTGCGTCGCCGACTGCGGGACCGCCAGCTGCCACGACGAGTGCGTCCCGGGCGGCCCGCTCAGCCCCAGCTGCGCCGTGACGATCGCCCCCAAGATCGATCCGAAGTGCATCCAGAAGGTGTGCGACAAAGACGGATATTGTTGCTGCAAGGACTGGGACCTGACCTGCGTGCAGCTGGCGCTGACCGAGTGCGGCAAGGCCGCCTGTCAGTGAGCGCTGGCACATGTGCCAGCGGGGGCTGGGGCAAACCACGCAAAGCCCCGTGAACGGGCCCCGGCACGTGGCGTGCTAGAGTTCCGGGTCGATGGCTCGCTGGTACTTGCTCGGGCTGCCGTTTCTTCTCGGGGTCGGGCTCTTTGCCTGCGGCTCCAGCTCTGCCGAGGACGGTGGCGGCCCTGGGCCAGGCGGCGGGGCCGGGGCCGGGGGCTTCCCACCCGACGGCGGGATCGGGTCCGGGGGCGCGGGCGCGAGCGGCCAGGTCACCACGGAAGCGGCGCCGCTCGATCCGGACGTGAAGCTGAAGCCGAGCGCGTCGTCGCCGCCCACTGGCGCGTCGGCGTGCGCGGGTTTCGACAACGGTAGCCAGCTGACCGTCGCGGTCGCTGACGCCCACGGCATGGCCAGCGGGCCGCGCATTCGCGAGTTGTTGGCCAAGGGCACCCCGGGGCCCGCCGCAGTGCGCCGCGACGAGATCACCAACTACTTCCGGCTCGACTGGCCGAAGGCGCCCGTCGCCGGCGGCTTCTTCGCGCGGGTGGGGCTGAGGCCGCGAACGGTCGATGGCACGGTGCTCCCGGGTCACTACGACCTGCTCATGGCGGTGAGGGCGGATCCGGCCGTGCACACCCGGAAGAAGGTCGAGATGGTGGTGGTGCTCGAGACATCGTGGGCGCTCTCCGAAGAGTCGCTGGCCCGCGGCAGGAAGGCGGTCCGCGCCCTGGCGAGCTCGATGCTTCCAGGAGACCACTTCACGCTGAGAGACGTCGCCGGCACCGAGGCGCTCAGCGTAGAGCTGAGCGATCCGAAGACCGAGCTCGCCGGCGTCGAAGACCTCTTGGTTCGCGAGACCGGCGAGTCGACCCGCATGGCGGTCGAGAAGGCGCTGACCAAGCTCCAGACGACCCCGGCCGACCCGGCGGTGTGGAAGCGCGCCGTGTTGGTCAGCAACGGCGGTGCGTCGGACAGCCCGGACCTTTCGGTGGTCGAGACCGCCGCCAAGGGGCCGCACCGCATCTTCTTCTCCGCCGTTGGCCTGGGCGGCGACGCCTACAACGGCGCGCTGCTCGGAGCCCTGTCGCGCGCGGGCCGCGGCGCCCACCTCTACGCCGACAGCGAGACAGAGCCGTCGAAGCTGATCGAGCCGCGGTTCGACGAGCTCTTCGGGCTGGCCGCCGAGGACGTCCGCTTTTCGGTCAAGCTGCCTTGGTTCGTCAAGTCGAGCGATCCGAAGGCACCGGACGCAGCAGATCCTGCTCCACCCCAGCACCTGTCGCCCGGCGGCACGATGATGCAGGTGTCGCACCTGCTGATGTGCGACACCGCCCTGGCGGGCGCCGCCGAGACGCTCGACGTCTCGGTGTCATACACGCTGCCGGGTACGGGCACGGCGGCCACCCTACCGCTGAAGCTGGGGCAGCTGTCGACCGAGGTCACCCTTCCCGTGCCCGAGCTGGACGAGCTGGGCGCCATCGACGCCTGGGTGGCGGCGTTCCGCGCGCCCAGCGCCAGTCGCTACGCTCTTGCGTCGCAGCTCTTGGCGGCCGGTGCGCTGCAGGGCAAAGCGCCCTTCGACGAGCTGAAGACGCTGCTGGCCTTGCACCCGAACGCGCCGTGAATCAGCACTCGCAGCCGCCGAAGATGCAGAGCAGGCTCAAGGTCAGCGTGTAGTCGCCGCCGTCGCTGCCGGTCTTGCCGTCGACCACCACCACGTACCAGCCGTCGTCGGGCGCCACGAAGGTGGTGCTCCAGGTGCCCGCGCCGGTGTTCGAGCACTGCAGCTTCTTGCCGCAGCCCTTGTCGGTGCAGCTGGTGCCCGAATGGATCTTGAAGACGCGATCCCAGCTCGACGACGCCGCGCACTTGGCCCCCTGGGTCAGAAGCACGTCGAGCTTCTCGAACTTCTTCAGATAGAGCCGGTACGCCCGGTCTTTCCCGTCGTCTTTGCAGCTCTGCGCGTCGTAGCCGCTCAGATCGTTGCCCGCCGCGCAGGTGCTGCCCGAGACCTGGAACCCGCCGGCCTGCGAGGCGGTCTTGCGCCCGACGACGCGCGCGCCCAGACAGCCCGCGCCGCTCTCGCTGCCGTCGAGACAGCCCGCCACGTCGCAGGCCGTTCCGCCGCCGGTGCCGCCGCCGCTGGGGCCACCGCCCGCGCCCCCGCCCCCACCCCCACCCAGGCCGCCCCCCGCGCCGCCCACGCTGCCGCCGGCGCCACCGGTGCTGCCGCCGCTGCCGCCCGCCCCGCCGCCGCTGGGCAGCGTGCCGCCGGCTCCGCCGAGCGCGCCGCCCACCGCCCCCGAGCC
>JAKLKA010000199.1 GCA_023150915.1 Polyangiaceae bacterium | reverse complement strand
GCTCACCCGGCGGCGGCGGGTCGCCGGGTGGCGGCGGCTCACCCGGCGGCGGTGGCTCGCCGGGTGGCGGCGGTGGCTCGCCGGGTGGCGGCGGCTCACCCGGCGGCGGTGGCTCGCCGGGTGGCGGCGGTGCAACCGGTGGCGGTGGCTCACCCGGTGGCGGCGGTTCGACCGGTGGCGGTGGCTCACCCGGCGGTGGCGGCTCGCCCAGCGACGCAGGCGGCGACTGAGCCGGGGCGCCGAGCGCGCCGCCGCACGGCCCTGGCGGGGCCCGTCACTCGCGCCAGAAGAACTTCCACGGGTTGTGCTTCAGGTCGCGCAGCATTTCCTGCAAATCGTCGTACAAAGCTTCGTCCATCACCAGCGCGCCCACCGTGCCCTTGCCGCGCTTGATGTGCGCCACCATCGACTGCGCGTCGGCCGCCGCCAGCTTCGCCCGGCCGGTGGTGTCGCTGACGTCTTGGGTGATCTTCTCGTACTTCTTCAGCTGCGGGTCGCTGCTCAACGTTCCGGTCAGCTTCTTGGCGTCCGAGAGCACGCCGCGGCTGTCGGCCAGGAGCGGCCCCACCTCTTTGTCCACGGTGGTGGTGGTGCGCTCCACGTTGCTGATGATCCGCTGGATCTGCGGGTTGTCGACGTAGCGGTCGCGCGCGGCGCGCACCGTCTCGTTGCCCTCGACGGTCAGCGTCTCGACGTTGGTCACGATGTTGTCCAGCTTCTTCTGGTTGGTCGCCATGAAGTCGCCGGTGCCCTTCAGCGTGGCGTGCAGGCCGTCGAAGGTCTCGCCGATCTTCTTCTCGTTCTTGCTGATGCCCTCGTACGCCCGGTGCAAGAGCTCGTAGCTCTCGCTGAGCAGCAGGTCGAGCCGCGGCGGGCTGATGCCGCTGACCACGGCCTCGTCGGCCAGCATGGGTCGGTCTTGCGAGCCGGGCTCGATGGCCAGAAACTGCTCGCCGAGGACGCCCTGGGTCGTGACGTACCAGCGCGAGTTCTCGAAGATCGCCTTCTGGTACCGCTTCTCGACGTTGGCCACGATGCGGATCGGGGGCACCGGCTGGTTGGTCTTCGGGTCGACCTCGCCACCGCGGAAGCGCATCTCTTTGACCTTGCCGACCTTCACCCCGGCGATCTTCACCGGCGCGCCGCTCTGCAGGCCGCCCGGGTTGTCGAAATCGACGTACACGGTGTAGGTGGGCTCGAACGAGAGCCCGCCCATCACGATCACGAACGCGCCGAGCAGGCCCAGGGCCAGCAAGATCAGCACGCCGACTTTCACTTCGATCGATCGCTGGCTCATGGTCAGGCCTCCATCGGTCCTTCGGCACGTCCGTTGATGAACTGTTGGATGATTCCGTCGGGCGAGCTCTTGAATTCGTCGCGGGTCCCGAGGAGCTTCACTTCGCCTTTGTACAGCATCACGATGCGGTCGGCGATCGTGAAGATGCTCACCAGGTCGTGCGAGACGACGATGCTGGTGACCCCCAGCGTGTCGCTCAGCTCGCGGATCAGCTTGTCGACCCGCCGTGCGCTGACCGGGTCCAGGCTGGTCGTGGGCTCGTCGAACAGCACGTAGCGCGGCTCGAGGGAGAGCGCGCGGGCGATCGCCACCCGCTTGCGCATGCCGTCGCCCAGCTCGGCCGGATAGCGGTCGCCGAACTCGGCCATGTGCACCTGCGTGAGCAGCCGGCGCGCCTCGCTGGCTGCCTCTTTGGGCTTCAGCCCCTTGTGCTTGCGGAGCGGCAAGGCCACGTTCTCGGCGCAGGTCATCGAGTCGAACAGCGTCGAGTGCTGGAAGACCATCGCGCACTTCATGCGCACGCCGTACATCTTGCCTTCGTCGAAGCGGCTGACCTCTTCGCCGTCGAGCCAGATCTCGCCGCCGTCGGGGTAAAGCAGGCCGATCAGGTGCTTGATCAGCACGCTCTTGCCCACGCCCGAGGCGCCGATGATGAAGAACACCTCGCCGTCGTTCACGTCGAAGCTGACGCCCCGAAGCACGCTCTTCGGGCCGAAGGACTTCTTGACGTCGCGAAACGAGATCATGCGTCAGCCGAAGATCAAGAACCCCGCGCCGCTGATGAAGAAGTTCAGGATGATCACCGCCAGCGAGGCGTTGACCACCGCGCGGGTGGTGGCCCACCCCACGCCTTCGGAGCCGCCGAAGGTGGACAGGCCGCAGTACCCGCTGACCACCGGAATGGCGGCGCCGTAGGCCACGCACTTGGCCAGGCCGATGGTCAGGTCGCCGGCGTCCACCATGCTCATGTTGACGAAGGTGCGCGGGTTGATGTCGAAGAACGCATAGCCGGTGAGCATGCCGGTGGTGAACGCCACCCCCGCCGCCAGCACCACCAGCACCGTGGTCATGACGATGCTGGCCTTGAAGCGTGGGACGATCAGGTAGTCGACCGGGTCGGCGGCGCACATGCGCAGGGCGTCGACCTGCTCGGTCACCACCATCGAGCCAATTTCCGCGGCAATGCCCGCGCCCACGCGGGTGGCCAGCATCAGCGCCGAGATGCTGGCGGCCAGGTCCCGGACCAAGAGCTCGAGGAAGGTGGCGCCCAACAGCGAGAGGTCGGGCACCACCCGCTTGGCCTGCAGCCCCGCCTGGAACACCAAGATCATGCCGATGAAGCCCATCACCACGCACAAGAACACCAGGCTCTTGTTGCCCACCTCGTACATCTGCTGGGCCACGGCCCCGGGGCGACGGACGCCGCGGACCGAGTAGTACAAGGTCTTGACGAACACCGAATACATCGCGCGGGCGGCGCCCAAGAGGTCGAGCACCGAACCGCCGACCCAGGCCAGACCGGTCCGCTCGCGCACGATGGCGTCTTCGTCGATGTGACCGACGGCGCTCTCGGGTGAGGGTTCGGCGGCTTCGACCATGGTCACCCGATGGCGAACGAGACGATGTAGTCGAGCACGAAGATGCCCGCGGCGCTCACCACCACCGTGCTGTTCACCGCGCGGCCCACGCCGGGGGCGCCGCCGCTGGTGGTGATGCCGAACTGACAGCTGGCGAGCGCGATCACGATGCCGAACACCACGCTCTTGATCAGGCCGTGGAAGACGTCACCCAGGCCCAGCAGGCCGCTGGTCAGCCCGTTGTAGAACACCATGGGCTCGACCCCGAGAATGCCCGTCCCGGCGTAGGCCGCCCCGAACAGCGCCAGGGCGTCGGCGAACACGGTGGAGAGGAAGAGCGTGGTCACGATGCCGATGAAGCGCGGCACGATCAGGAAGCTGATCGGGTCGATGGCCAGGGCGCGGAGTGCGTCGATCTGCTCGGTGACGACCATGGTGCCCAGCTCGGCGGTGTTGTTGGCGCCGACCCGACCCGAGATCATCAGCGCGGTGAGCAGGGGCCCGATCTCGCGCAGCGTGCCGAAACCGGCGCCCCAGCCCAAGAGGCCGTGGGCGCCGTAGCGCTGCACCAGCGGCGCCGCCTGAATCACCATGATGCCGCCGGTGAACAGGGCGGTGACCACCACGATGGGCACGGATTTCACCCCCATCTTGTACAGGTTCTTGAGCAGCTCGCTGCGGTCGAACGCGAAGCGCACCAGGCGCGAGATGATGCGCCCGAACATCACGCCCATGCCGCCCACCACCTCGCTGGTGGTGATGAAGAAGGCGCCGAGAGCGGCGAAGGGCTGAAGGGCGCGGGTCACCACGGAGCCGGCCATCATAGCGGCCCTTCCGGGATCCCGTGCACGAACTGATGGACGTAAGGGTCCGTGCTCTCTTGGGCCTGCTGGGTGGTGCCGTCGAAAATCAGCTGCCCCCGGTACATCATGCCCACGCGGTCGGTGACGGTCAGCAGGCGGTCGAGATCGCTGGACACCATGATCACCGTTGCCCCGGCGGCGCGCTGCTCGGCCCGGAGCAGGTCGAAGATCTTCTGGCTGGTCACCGGGTCGAGACCCGCGGCCGGCTCGTCGTACAGCACGATCGGCGCCTGAGCGACGGTGGCGCGGGCCACGCCCACGCGCTTTTTCTGCCCGCCCGACAGCCCCGAGGGCAGGCGGTCTTCGAAGCCCGGCAGCGACACCACGGCCAACCGCTCGGCGACGCGCTGGCGCACTTCGTCTTCCGGCAGGTTGAACAGCCGGCGCAGCGGAAAGGCGATGTTGTCGGCCACCGTCATGAAGTCGAACAACGCGTTGTTCTGGAACAGCATGCCGATCTGTTTTCGGAACTCTTGCAGCTCGAGGTCGCTCATCGCGAAGACATCGCGCCCGCGGATGGTCACGGTGCCGGCATCGGGGCGGATCAGCCCGACGATGATCTTCAAGAGCACGCTCTTGCCGCTCGCCCCCGGACCGATCAGGCCGTACAGGCAGCCGTCGGGGACGCGCAGATTCACGCCGCGCAGCACGGGGCGATCGAACGACTTGGTGATTCCCGAGAGCTCGATCACCGGGGTTTTTCGGCGGCCGCGCGCACTTCGTCGAGGGTGGCGTTCGCGCGGCGGACCTTGGCCCAGAGCGCGAGTAGCACGCCGATGAGCAGCAGGTTGATCAAGGCCACCGCCGCGACCGCCAGCCGGAGCGGGGTCAGCGAACCGCGCGTGACGGTGATGGGCCCCAGCCGGCTGAGCTCGCGATCGACCGGTCGCCCCACGGGGGGCGCCGCGGTCAGGACCACGCGCACCTTGTCGGGGGCCAGGCCGGGCACCGCGCCGGCGACCAGGCTCTGCACGTCGCTGGCCTGGATCGGCGTGGCGCTGCCGCGATGCCGGAGCAACACTGACGCCGTGGCGCTGTCTTTCTGCTCGGCCTCGAACGCCGCCTTGGCCGGCACCGCGAGGTGCACCCGCGCCGAGACCACGCCGTCGATGGCGCGCAGCGAGCGCTCGAGGTCACCGGCCGTGCCCGCCACCAGCTTGGCGTGCTCGGCGCTGCGGCTCGGCACCAGGCCCCCCTGGCCCAGAGCGTCGAGCACGCCCTTGGTCTCGGGCGGGGGCAGGCCCTCTTGTCGCAGCACTTGGGCCGCGCCCGAGGCGTCGTCGCGCGCCACCAGCACGCGGTAGCGGCCTTCCGCCACGGGGTCGGCTTCTTTGCTGGCGGCGATGCCGCTCTCTTCCAGGGCCACCACCACGCGATTGGCGTCGGTCTCTTCCGCGCCGTTGACGATGGGGACGGCGCAGCCGGTGAGCGCCAGCGCCACGACGAGGCCCCATTTCATGGGTCGTGTCTTACCTCACGACGGCGGGCGCGGGAAGCGGGGCGATGCCGTGCCGGCGGCCAGCCACCCGCGCACGGACCGGGCGCCGCCGCCCGGGGGATCAGAACGTGGTACGGGTGACGTCCAGGTTCGGGCGGGACGGGAACGAGAGCCCGCGCACGCCGCCGGCGACGCACGACGCCACCCCCGGATTGTTGGGCTTGGTGGTGACCGAGACGCCCACCGCCCGGCCGTTCTGCACGGCCGCGCAGATGTTGATCTGCATGTCGTCGGGCGCGCCGCAGTGCGCGAAATAGGTGCCCTTGTTCAGAATCGAGCCGTACTGCCCGGCGGTGAGGTCGGCCTGCTTCTGGCCGCCGCCGATGGTGACCTCGTCGCCCTTGTAGGCCGCGATGGCGCCCTCGCACGACATGCCGCCGGACAGGATCGGGATGCCGTTCGAGACGCCCAGCACGCCGCCCTTGCCGGGGCCGCCCGCGCCGGGGCGGTTCGCCGTCTTGAGCCCGCCGTCCACGTCCACGTTGGTCGCGGTATCGCCGTGGACCGCGATGGCGTCGCTGCGCGAGCCGCGCCGGGCCACCAGCCACACCGCAGCGGCCACCACCAGCGCGCCCACCACTGCCACGCCGATCAGCGCCTTGCTGGTGGTGCTCTTGCGCTCGGCGGTCACCGTCTTCTCGAGGGCGACCTTCTCGGCCTTGATGTCCCGGTGCAGGCGGGCGTGCTCGGCGAAGGGCGCGAACTCTTCCCAGTCGCGGATCGAGCGCTCGTCTTTGCTGAAAGCGTCGCGCAGCACGTCGCCCTCGACGAAGGTGTGGCTGGCGATCTGCTGCAGCAGCTCGACGGCGCTGAACGGACCGTGGTCCATGCCCTCCTTGATCACCACGTAACGCGGCCGCTTGTCGCGCTCGAGCCGGGCCTTGAGCTGGGCCAGCTCGGTGGTCGAGTCGCTCATGCGCGGACCCGAGCCGGGGGCCTGGGCCACGGCCAGGTTGAGCGGCCCCGAGGGCACCTCGTTGTACATCTGGCTCGGGGCCGGCGGCAGCATCGAGAGCGAGACGTCGACGTCGAAGTTGCCGTCGTGGTCCAGGTGCGACTCGTCGGCGGGCGGCGGCGCGATGCTGCCGGTCGGCGCCAGGTGGTGCAGGGCCTGGGCCAGCGCTTTCAGATCGTCGGGCCGATGGGTTGGATCGGCGACCAGCGACTTGGCCAGGATGATCTCCAGATCGCGCGGCAGGGTGGGGACCACCTCGGACGGCCGGCGCATGCCGGGCCCGATGGTCATGCCGGTGAGCAGCTCGTAGGCGATGGCACCGATGGCGTACACGCTGGCGCGTGCGTTGCCCGGCTTTCCATCGCGCTCTTCCGGGGCCATGCAGACCTTGTCGCGGGGCAGGGTGGGCGGCCGGATCGCCAGCTCGGCTGCGATCTGCACGCCGCCCGCGGCGTCGATCATGATGCTGGAGGGGTGGATGTACAGGCTCTCGCCGGCGGCGTGGCGCTCCGCGATCTCGACCGCGAGCGGCACGATGATGCCGACCGTCTCTTTGAGGGTGTGAAGCGTCCCGCGGGATCGTGCTTCCTCCATCTTGGCGCGGAGGCTGCCGGGGGGGACGGTGGAGCCGACGGGAAGCGGGGTTCCGAGGCGTTGCGCGCTGGTGGTCATCTTCGGTGCGGGGTCGGAAGTCTACACCGCTCGGCGACCGGAGACAGCCTCGGAATGAGACGCCGGCTAGAGCGCGGTTTCGTCCTCGCGCCGCGGGCCACGCCAAGGCTCACGCCGCTTCGCGTACCGGCCGCGCACGAAATTCCCCAAAACCGGCGCGATGTTGCGGGCGATGTCTTCGTCCCACTCGCCGCCGTTGACGTAGTCGAGGGGGCGGCTGGCGTCGCCGAGCAGGGCGAAGCCCGGCACCTTCGCCACCGGGATGCCGAGCAGCGTGAGATCTTGGCCGAAGTCGCGGGCATTGACCCGGACCACGCGGACGGGCTCGAGCGCGGTCTGCATCTCGGACGCCGGGAGCGACGCCGCGACGCCGTTGCACGGAAGGCAGTCGTCGACCACCACCCACAGCAAGACCTTCTTGCCGTCGCGGGCGGCGGTCTTGCGTTGGCCCTCGAGCTCGCGCGAAAGCGAGGTGAGGTCGCGGTCCAGGTCGACCAGGTCCACCTTCCCGATCTTGGTCGCGACGACCCCGCCCTGGCGCGAGCTGGTGGGGCCCGGGCTCTTCGGGGTCGGCGACGGCGGGGTGGGCAGCAGCGTCGTGGGGGCGGGCGCCGGCGCGACGATCGGTGCCGGCGGCGCGGGCGCAGCGGTGGGCGACGACGGCGAACCCGCCCAGGACAAGAGCGCCGCCAGGCCCAGCACCGACGCGACCACGTTGAGCGCGCCGAGCACGGCACCGCCCAAAGCCAGACCCGAGCCGGTGAGAGCGCCTTCCGAGCGGTTGATCTCGCCCTTGGCGACGATCCCCAGGGTCAGCGCGAACAGCCCCCCGATGGCCGGGATGCAGGTGAAGCCGAGCACGCCCAGGACGAGAGCCCAGATCGCCAGCGCGCTGGTCTTGGCCGGGCCGTGGGGCGCGGCCCCGGGGTTCGGCGGCGTCGGGCCCTGGGCGGCGTAAGGGTCGTAGATGGGGGCGCCGTCGCTCACGTGCCGTGCAGTATAGCGCCAGAGCGCCGGTCAGAAACCCACACCCACCGTGGCCACCACCAGCAGATAGGCTTTGGCGCTGGGCGTGTCCGAGCCGCGGATGGCCGGGACGGCCCCGATCACGTCGAGCGAGGCCCGGGCATCGGTGTCTCGGATCGGAAGCGCGTACTGCAGCGTGCCGCGCAGGGTGCCCACGCCCAGGGTGTAAGCGTCGGTGCTGCCCGCCGTGTCCGTGAGCTGCATGCGGGCGGCCGCCGCGCCGGCGCCGACGATGGGGTGGAGCGGTCCGTAGTGGTTGAAGTCGAGCCACAGCTCGCCGCCGTATTGCGACAGCCCCCGTTCACCGCCCACCCGGACCCAGGCGCCGCTGACGCGGATCCCGGCGGCTTTCTCGCCGATGTCGACGGCGGCGAACAGGCCGCCGTCGGGTGTGTGCTCCGAGAGGCGCAGCGCCGGGCCGGTGTGGATCCGAACCGTCGAGCGGGGCCGGTAGAAGTCGTCGTAGGGGCGGTCGTACGGGCGGTCGTAGGGGCGGTCGTACGAGTCGTAGGGCCGGGAGGTGGCCACGGCCGGGGCGGGGTGGTCCGGCGGCTCGGCGTAGGGCTGGGCACTGCCCAGGGTCGGAGTCAGGGAAACCAGCGCCAGCGCGGCGAAAACCAGGTGCCTCATGCGGTCCTCCAAGCGGGTTCGACGAAGGAACGCGACAGCCCTCCCCGAGCTTACGCTATGGTTCCTCTGGCATGCGGCTGTGGCTTTCGTCCGTGGGTCTGGCAGCGGCCCTGATGGCGCTGGCGCCCCCCGCTGGGGCTCAGGCCTCGGGCCCCGCGGCGGCCAAGAAGCACTTCGACGCCGCGAAGAAGGCCTACAAGGCCGGCGCCTATCAGGATGCGATCGGCGAGCTGAACCGAGCGATCGAGCTCGATCCGAAGGGGAAGGACCTCTTCTACAACCTGGGGCTGGTGCACGAGAAGCTGGGCGACGTGGATCAGGCCATTGCCGCGTTCAAGCGCTACACCGAGCTCGAGACCGACATTGCGGAGCTCGAGAAGGCGATCCAGATCCAGCGGCGCCTCGAAGGGGCGCGGGACGAGCTGGCGCGGAAGAAGGCCGCCGAAGAGACGCCCAAGGCCGACGCGCCGCCGCGGGTGATCGTGGTGCGTGAGCCGGCCAGAGACCGCGCGCCGAAGAAGGCCAAGACCGAGAAGGGCCGGCTCGACGGCTGGGTCTACGCCACCGGGGGGCTGGCCCTGGTGAGCTTCGGCGTCGGCACCTATTACGGGCTCACCGCGCTCTCGACCGAGAAGAGCAGCGAAGATGCGACCGGCAGCTCGACCAGCGTCTACGACCTGGAAGAGCGCAAGGCGCAGGCCCACGACTATGCGGTGATCGCCGACGTGGCCTTCGCGGTCGGCGCGGTGTCGGCGGGGGCCGCCGTGGTGCTGTATTTCACGCGCGACGCCAAACCCAGCGGGTCGCAGGTGGGCGTGGTGCTGACGCCGCGGTCGGCCGCGCTGCGAGGTGCCTTCTGATGCGGATCCGCCGCGCGCTGGCCGTTGGGGTCGCGGGCGTGGCGCTCGCGATGGGCGTGGCCTGCTCGAGCATGATCGAGGCCGAGCTGTCGCAGGTGAGCTGCACGCGCGAGGGTGAGATCGGGCCACCGAACTGCCCCAGCGGGCAGTCGTGCCGCAGCGGCGCCTGTGCGCCGTGCGCGCCCCAAGACATCTGCG
>JAKLKA010000198.1 GCA_023150915.1 Polyangiaceae bacterium | reverse complement strand
CTCCGGTGGCTTCGGCGGCTCCGGTGGCTTCGGCGGCTCCGGTGGCTTCGGCGGCTCCGGTGGCTTCGGCGGCTTCGGCGGCTTCGGTGGCTTCGGCGGCTTCGGTGGCTTCGGCGGCTTCGGCGGCTTCGGTGGTGTCGGCGGCTTCGGTGGCTTCGGTGGCTTCGGCGGCTTCGGTGGTGTCGGCGGCGTTGGCGGTGTCGGCGGTGCTGGCGGTGTCGGCGGTGCTGGCGGATCCGGCGGTGCTGGCGGATCCGGCGGCGCTGGTGGCTTCGGCGGCTTCGGTGGCTTCGGTGGCTTCGGTGGCTTCGGTGGCACGGGTGGCAGCACCGGCTGCGAGGGCGGCTCGGTGTGCGCGCCTTCCGCGCCCGCGGGGTGGCAGGGTCCGCTCGCCGTGTGGGGCGGCCCGGGTTCCGCGCCGCCACCCAGCTGCGGCGCGGCCTACCCAACGCTCACCGTGGACGGAATGCAGGGGCTCTTGGCGAGCCCGGCGAGCTGCGGCGCGTGTGGCTGCGGCTCGCCGATCGGAATGGTGTGTGCGCTCGCGACCGTGCAGTTCTTCCAGCAAGCCGGCTGCAGCGGCACTCCTGGTCAACTGACCATCGCCGCCAACGTGTGCCAGGCGTTCGTCATCCTCGGCTACGATCCGGTGAGCGCGAAGCTCGCGACCGCACCGCCCGCCGGGGGCGCGTGCAATCCGCTGCCGACTCAAGATGTCGTCCCGCCGCTGGCGTGGAACGCACGCGCTCGGGCCTGCGGCGGAGCGAAGCCGGGCGCCGCGTGTGGCGGGGGCGTGTGCACCCCGGCGCCCGAGTCGCCCTTCGGCGGTCTGTGCGTGGCCAGGGCCGGCGACGAGGCCTGCCCGGCCGGGTACCCCAAGAAGCTGTCGTTCTTCCAGGGCGCGAACGACACGCGCGGTTGTACGGACTGCAGCTGCGGCTCGCCGCAGGGGGCCGCGTGTCCTGGCAGCGTCGAGCTCTGGACCAACTCGCAGTGCAGCGTGGACTCGGTCACGATCGGGCAGGTCGGGGCTTGCGCGTCGCTGCCGCCCGACCCATCGCCGCCGCCGCCGCCCTATCAGACCTCGCGCAGCATGTTCTACGACGGCCAGCCGCCGGTCGGAGGCTCGTGTGGCGCATCGGGTGGGCAGGTGACGGGAAGCGCCACGCCCACGGCGCCGGTGACGCTCTGCTGCCTGTGAGCGCGCGGCTTTCTCACAGGTACCCGCCCACCGTCGCGAACAGGCCGAAGTGATCGAAGTCGCTGTCGTCGTCGAGCGGCACGACGAAGCGCGCATCGACGCCGGCGAACAAGCGATCGGACAGCGGGTACAACCCGACGACACCGGGCGCGATGTAGGCGCGCGATTCGGTGTCGCACGAGCTGCCGAGGCACCCGCGAGCGGTTCCCATTCCGACCCCGCCGTAGGGTCGGACCCGCAGCGGACCGGCCGCCAGGTCGTACCCGACCTCGCCGCCGAAGTACCAGACGTTCACGCTCACGTCTTCGCTGCCCCCCAGCGTGTTTGCCGTGCGCGTCTCGCCCAGGTGATAGACGAGCGTGCCGCCGACGTAGACGCGATCGAAGCCGTACCCGGCGCGCGCTCCGAAGCCCACGTTGACTCCGTCTTCGAATCCGTTCCCGACCAGACCTGCCAGCGAGAGCCCGCCAGTCGGCAGCGTGCGCTCGGCCGAGCTCGGCGCGCTCGAGCCGGTGTCGGCGCTGGGCTCGCGCGCGTGCGCCAGCGCGGGAGCGAACGTGAGACCGAGAACGACCCAAGCAATTCGATAGTTCATCTTCATCGTCTCCTCGACCTCGGCTTCAGCAAGCCGCGTGCCCGCACCACTGCAGCGGAAATGCCGCTTTGTCGCCGGACGCTGGCAGGGCGCGGCCCTCCAGCTGGCCGGAGGCAGCCCACAGGCCGCGTGTAAGCGGAGCGCCCGCTGGGACGTTCTTCGCGGCGTCATGCGAAGAGCTTTCTTGGTTTCGAAGGTGCTGAGTGGGGTGCTCTTGGCGGCGACGGCCGCTCGGGCTGGCGGAGCAAAAGACGACATCGGGACGCGGCCTGCGGGTGCAGCCGTGGTCGCCGAGGGCGCGCTTGCGGGCGACGCTGGCGGGCAAACGCCGCCGCCGAAGCTCGCCGACCAGCCGCCATGCAGCGGCGTAGAGTGCGCGCCCGCCGCGCCTCCGCCGCGCGATCTGGTGGTCGCCGAAGAGCGACCGTCGAACTGGTACGTGCTCGACGCTGGCCTGCGGACGCATCGCGACACGTTCATCGGGCTGGCCTCGCTGGCCGCGGCGCAGAGTCGCACCGAGCGGTTCTACGGCGTGGCCTCGCTGGCGCTGATCCGCAACGACGCAGGAAGCCACTTTGGCCTGACGCAGGTCGGGATCGGTCGCAACCTCTCGGACGAGTTCGGCGGCCTCGCGCAGGTGAGCCTGGGCGAGAACCGCGCGCGTTACTTCTACGGGCTGGGCCAGGTCACGCTGGGGTACAACCGCAGCCAAGAGTTCGTGGGCGCATTGCAGCTGGCCGGCTACAACCGAGTGGACGAGTCGTTCGGCGGGGCGCTGCAGTTGGGCGGGTACAACCGCGCCGGAGGCGACTTCGTCGGCCTGGCGCAGATCGGCGGCTTCAACGCTCAGGGCAAAGAGCTGTTCGAGAGCCACGGCGACGACAGCACGCTCTGGGCCATCGGTCAGTTCGGCGTGGTCAACTACGCCAACGCGTTCCGCGGCCTGGTGCAGGTGGGCGGCATGAGCGCGGCCCACGACTTCAGCGGCGGCCTGCAGATCGGCGTGGTGGCCGGCGCCGAGACCTTCAGCGGCATCGCACAGATCGGCGCGGCGACCGTGTCCGAGCGCTCGTACGGCGGGCAGATCGGCCTCGCCAACCTGGCGCTCGAGCAGCACACCGGCGCGCAGATTGGCGGCGGGAACTATGCCGAGAGCATGCGGGGCGTGCAGGTCGGCCTGGCGAACATCAGCGACCGAGCCAGCGGCGTACAGATCGGCGTCTTCAACCACGCCAAGCGGCTGCGCGGCCTGCAGATCGGCCTCTTGAACCACGCCGAGGACGGCGTGCTCGAATGGAGCCCGCTCGTGAACATGGGCTTCGACGAGGGCCCGAAGCAGGTCGGCAGGCGGTGAACCCGCGGCGGCAGCGGGGCCGATGGCGCCCGTGCCGCCCGCGAGCCAGCCCCAGACCCATCCGTCATCCGACGCATCGGACGGGGCAAATCCGGCCGTTTTCGCGGGTGGTCTGCCGTCCGACGCATCGCGAGGAGCTCCGCCGAGGTGTTTTGCTGGGCGAAGGAACCCGATGTCCCAACGCCCGCTGCTCGTCACCTCTCTCGCCCTCACCGCCGTCGCCCTCCTGGGTGCCGGCGCGCTGTTCGGCCGGTCCACCGCGGAGGCCCCCGAGGCCCCGGGAGCTCTGCACGTCGGCCAACCGACGCCCGATCCCGGCCTGCCAACCGAGCCGGCCATGGCTCCCGCCCCGGACCCGCTAACCGAAGAGCCGATCGGGGCGTCTGCCGCCGCGGCCGCCGCCCTCGCCGCGGTGCCCGGAGCACGCCTGCTCGGCACGCCCGAGCTGGTGTCCTTCCGGGGAAAGCCCGCCTACGAGGCCGGCCTCGACCGCGGCACGGTCTACGTCGACGCCTACACGCGCCGCATCTTGCACGACGGCACGCGCCCGCCGGCCAAGGCGGGTCAGCGGGGCGACGACGGGCAGCTGGCCCGTGTGGATCGCCGTCGGCGCCACCACGACGAGCACGAGGAGGACGGCGATGAAGACGACTGAGACGTTCTCTCCGACCCTCGCCAAGATCGTGCTCAGCATCGCGTCGGTCCTCGGAACGCTGGGGGGTTGGGCGGCGCTCTCGCTCGGCTCGGCTCGCACTGGCGCGGGGAGCAGCGCGGGCAACCCGGTTGCGACACCGCCCAGGCCCGAGCGCAAGGTCGTCCCAGCCCGGCACACGGCTCGCGAACGCCCCCTGCGTCAGGTCGACGCGCCGCCGCCTCCACCCGTCACGTTCACGCGTTCGTCCCGGTGAACCGGATGCAGACCCTCGAGCACCGCGCGCTGGGCTGTCGAGTCTTCGTGGGCATCGACGACGACGGCCCCCGAGGGCGTGCACTGCTGGCCGAGATCCCCGAGCTGCTCGGCCACCACGAGGCGCGCGCGAGTCGCTTCTTGCCCGAGAGCGAGCTGTCCCGGCTCAACGCGCGCGCCGGCCACCCGACGGCGGTCAGCCGCGAGCTCTGCTCGGACGTGGCCGCGGCGCTCGCGGCCGCCGAATGGACCGGCGGGCTCGTGACGCCCACAGTTCTGCCAGCGCTGGAGCGGGCAGGCTACACGCAGAGCTTCGGTGGAGGGCCAGCGGCGGCGGCGGGCACGCCCGCGCTGCCCGCGCCCGACCATCGCGGGGTCGAGCTCGACCTCTTGCACTGCCGCGTACGCCTCCCCGAAGCGGTGCGCCTCGACCTTGCCGGCACGCTCAAGGGGCGCATCGCCGATCAGCTCGCGGCGCGGCTTGGGGCACACGCGCCGTGCTTGGTGGACGCCGGAGGGGACATTCGCGTCAGCGGCCCGCGCGCCGACGGCTCGGCCTGGGGCGTCGGAATCAGCGACCCGTCGAGGCCCGACGATGCGCTCTGCCAGATCGACCTGCGCCGAGGGGCTGTCGCCACATCGGGACGCGATCATCGGCGATGGAAGACCGGTGACCGCTGGCATCACCACCTGATCGATCCCAGGACGGGCGAGCCCGCAGTCACCGACGTGCTCACCGCCACCGTCGCCGCCCCGAGCGCCGCGTGTGCGGACGTGGCCGCCAAGGTCGTGCTCTTGCTCGGCTGCAGCGCCGGGCTCGATTGGGCAGAGCTGCAAGGGCTGGAAGCGCTGGTGGTCTGCGCGGACGGCGAGTGCGTCACGACCTCTGGTTTCGAGGCCACGTGGTGAGCGCGGCAAGCGTGTGGAACATGGCCCGCGCCAGCGGGTTCGTTGCCTTCGGATTGCTCTGGCTCAGCGTGGTCTGGGGCCTGTTCGTGAGCACGCGCCTTGCGCGAAGCTGGCCCGGCGCAGCGCAGAGCATCGACCTGCACGAGCACCTGAGCTTCCTGGCTCTGGGCTTCACGCTGCTCCACGTGCTGGTGTTGGCCCTGCCGGCCTCGCACGGCTTCACCCTGGTAGAGCTGCTCATACCGTTTGCGGCGCACCGCGACCGGCTGCTTCTGGGGATCGGCCAGCTCGCCTTCGAGCTCAGCGCCGTCGTCACGCTGAGCTTCTACGTTCGCAAGCGCATCGGCTCGCGCGTCTGGCGCGTGCTGCATCTCGCCACGCTGCTGACCTACGCCGGTGCGCTGCTCCACGCGACCCTGCTGGGAACGGATTCGAGCGCTTTCGGCGTGCGCCTCTACTACTACGCGACGACCGGCGTGGCGCTGTTCCTGCTGCTCTTCCGGATCGGAAGCGCTTTCGGTAAACGGAGCGCTGGCCGTCGGGTCACAGTCGACTGATGGGGGCTGGTACGTGCGCGCTGAGCGTCCGAGCCTCAGCGCTTCGTCTTCGCCACGCCCGAGCCGTGCACCCAGTAGATCGACTGGGCATCGACGGCGATGGCCTGCGCGGTTCCGAAGGCGGGGAGCTGCTTTTCGCCGTTCGACGCGACCGGCTCCATCCAGAGGCTGTTGTCGTCGAGCGCCCAGTAGACCGTGCCTTCGTAAACGGTGAGCGCCGTGATCTGGTTCGAAGGCACCGGCACGGTCAGGGCCGATGAGGGCTGGAAGAGCTTGCGTGCGACGCGCCGAATGCCGTCGTTCGCGGCGAAGAACACGTACCCGGGTGCCAGCGCCAGCAGCTGCCGCGCGGGCAGAACGACCCCGGCCAGCACGACCTCCACGTACGCCCCCTTGGCCCGGCGGATGTCGGTCGCCGAGATGTAGTACGCCCACTCGTCGATCGTGTCGGCGGCGATGGCCGAGATCGGGATGGGCGAAACCAGGTAGCTCGCGCCGCTGGTTGCCCCCGTGGGCATGGAGCGAATGCCGCCGTTGGCGTTGCTCGACTCGTTCATCCAGAACAGTGACTTCTCGTTCCGGGTCAGATCCCGGGGGCGCAGCTCGCCGGTAGCAATGGATGTCGCCGCTGCCGACAGGTCACCCGGGCGACAGCGAACGAAGCCGTTGGTCACGCTGCCGTCCTCGTGGCTCCAGCAGAACCGGGGGCCGTCGGCTACCAGGCCACCGATCTTGTACGTTCCGGTGAGCGGTGGGCTCACGTCCTCGGGCGCTGCGCTTCCGTCCTTCGGAACGCGGCGGACCACCTTCCCGGTCGTGTACCACACGTGCGTCGAGTCGAGAGCGATGGCCACCGCCTTCTCGCCACCGGGGATGCCGGCCAACTCGCAGATCGCACCGCTCTGCTTCGCGGGGGGAAGACAGTCGCTGGTCGCACCGCCGGTGCCGCCCACCGCTCCGCCCCCGCCGCCCGCCGCGCCGGCCCCGCCGCCACCACTGGCCCCGCCCGAGGGCGCGCCGCCATTGCCGCTGCTGCCGCCGCTGCTGCTCCCGGCGCTTCCGCCCGTGGCGACCGCACCCCCGCTGCCCGGACCGTCGCCTTCGTTGGCCGTCTTCGACGAGCACGCGCAGACGAAGACCACGACCCATGCACCGAGCGTCCGCATCGAGCCGCATGATGAAGCCCGAGCCGTTCTCTGGCAAGCGCTGCTCGCGCCCGGGCGCGACTCATGCGACCCTCTCGGCATGCGCAGGGTGGAGATCGTGATCGCACGGGCGCCACGACTGTCGGCCATCGCGGCGGTGACGATCTTGCCGATCGTGGTGAGCTGCGGGTCGCGTTCGGGGTTGCAGAGCAGTGAGGACGCCGGGACCAGCGGCGGCAGCAGCAGCGGGGGCAGCGGCGCAAGCGGCGGTGCCGGCGGCACCAGCAGCGGCGGTGGCAGTGGCGGCTTCGTGATCGGAGGCACGGGCGGGCTGGGCGGCGCGGGAGGCACCGGGGGGACAGGCGGCGCGTTCGTGTGCCCCTCGTACAATCAGCTCGTGACCTTCACGGTGGACATCCCTCCGCCCGGCGTGCCCGCTGAGCCGGGGCAGCTCTGTGCGGTGACGGCCGAGCCGGTCGAGAGCAACACGGCGGCGCGCGTCACGCTCACCAAGTACTCGCCTGCCCTCGAGCTGGCGCAGGGCTTCGTGGCGCTGCCGCCCGATCTCGAGAAGGTCGTGGTGGGGGTCCCGAAGATCAGCATCAAGACCGCGGACCTGGCGGTCCTGACCCAAGGTCAGGTGAGCAACGTGACCCAGCTGGCCGGCGGGTTCTCGTTTCACCTCACGTGGCCCGGCCCATTGAACCTGAAGCCCGAACCCTATGTGCGCCTGGTGATGGAGGTCGAGCTCGAGATCGCGTGTGATCCATCGGGCACCGAGCTGCGCAGCGTCACCTCCATCACCGAGATCCACCTGTGCATCGGCGACGCGGATCTGGAATGGGTGAGCTCGGGGGACGAGTGCACGGCCTGCAAGACCATCGCCGAGATGGCGCCGACGCCCATCTTGCCGGACCAGCTGGCCGACGGCCTGCCCCTGGCGCGCGCGTTCCGGCTGCGCGTGGTCGAGCTGGCGCGCGCGGGCAACGCTGCGCTGCTCTTGGCCGAGAACGACGCGGGGCCCGACGCGCAGTACCGGTGGCACGCCACCGCCGGCCGCCTCGAAGAGCTCGCTCCCGATCTGGTGCTGTGGACCACCGA
The DNA here is from genome assembly GCA_023150915.1 of Polyangiaceae bacterium. Classification (GTDB taxonomy): domain Bacteria; phylum Myxococcota_A; class Polyangia; order Polyangiales; family Polyangiaceae; genus JADJKB01. The sequence goes on along the minus strand of JAKLKA010000198.1, from coordinate 1,921 downwards.
GTCCGCGGAGCTGCCGCACCTGTTGCAGGTGGCAGTGGAGCAGCCCGACGGCGCCGCGGTCGCCAGCTTCGACTGGGAGCCGCTGTGACCCCGCGCCTGCGGGTGGCGCTGGTCGGACCCATCTATCAAGAGAACCTGGCGCTCGCGTACTTGCGCGCCGTGACCGAGCGGGCCGGGCACCAGGCGACGGTGATCGCCTACTCGCGGCGCGCCGAGATCGACGTGGCCGTGAAGGCGGTGCTGGCCTTCGAGCCCCAGGTGGTGGGCCTGGGCATCGCGTTCCAGAACAACATCGACGACTATCTCGCGTTCCTGAGCGAGCTGCGCGCGCGGGGCTTCCGCGGGCACCTGACCGCCGGCGGGCACGTGCCGACCTTCTGCCATCAAGAGCTTCTGCGCGACGCACCGGGGCTCGACAGCGTGGTGCGCCACGACGGCGAAGAGACGTTCACTGAGATCTTGGCGGCGGTGGCGCGGGGCGATGTTCCGCGCGACCTTCCGGGCCTGGTCTGGCGCGAAGGCGATCGCGTGGCGGCGGGGCCAGTCCGCGCCGCGCTGGCCGATCTGGATCAGTTGCCGGTGGCGGCACGCTCGCCCGAGCCTTTCAGCGTGGGCGGCGCGGTGGTCGACTTCGTGCTCACCGCCCGCGGCTGCGTGGGCGAGTGCCACTATTGCAGCATTGCGGCCTACACCGAGGCGCAGCAGAAGCGCTTCCGCCTGCGGAGCCCAGAGCGCGTGGCCGACGAAATCGCGACGCTGTATCGCGAGCGCAACGCCCGGGTGATGTTCGTGCAAGACGATCTGTTCGTGCTGCCCAGCGAGAAGCGCACGGTCGAGCGCGTGGGGGCGCTCACGGCTGCGCTCGCAGAGCGCGGGGTGCACGACCTGGCCTTCTGGGTGAAGGCCCGCCCCGAGACCGTGACGCCCACGGTGTGCGAGGCGCTGCGCCGCATGGGGGCGATCCACGTGTTCCTCGGGGTCGAGAGCGCTTCGGCCGAGCGGCTGGCTTATCTGGGCCGCACGCACCTGCCGCTGCACAACGACTCGGCCATCGCCCTGTGCCGCGCGCACGACATCGTGCCCAGCTTCAACTTCATGCTCTTCGACCCCGACGCTTCCCTCGACGACGTCGCGGTGACGCTGGACATGGCCGAGCAGCACCTCGACCTGCCGTGGAACGTCTGCCGCACCGAGGTGTATTCGGGCACTGCTCTCCGCACCCGACTGGCAGAGGAAGGGCGCCTGCGCGGCGACTATCGAAGCTTCGGCTACGTGATGCGCGACGCCCGGGCCGAAGTGATGTTCCGCATCGCCCGCGTCAGCCTGCACGAGCGCGCGCTGGCCATGGAGAGCTTGCTCAACCGATTGATCAGCCTGTCGTTCGCGCGGCAGATCCACGAGCACTTCTTCCCGGGGCCCGCCACCGACGCCCTGAGCCGCGAGGTGATCGAGCTGGGCCGCGCGGTGCGCGCGGATACTCTGGCTGCCCTTCGGCAGGCGCTCGAGGTCGCCGAGCGGTCGCCCGAGAGCGCGCAGCGTTTCGCGGTACAGCAGGCCCTCGAGCTGGGCCGGCGCGACCTGGCCTGGCGCGCTCGGACCGAGCGACTGTGGCGACACCTGACTGCTCGGGGCACGCTGCTGATGGGGCGCCGGGGTCTGGGCGCGCCGGCGCGCGTGCGTTCGGGGTGGGAGATCGCGACGGGCTCGTGAGCGTGGTGTCGCGCTGCTATCATCGGGGCATGAGCCGACTTGGGGTTTGGGCGTGCGTGGTGGTGGGGCTGGCGGGCGCAGCCGCTTGCGGCTCGGAAGACTCGTCGGGGGCGAGCAGCACCGGCGGCAACGGGGGCGCTGCAACGGGCGGGGCAACCAGCGGCGGCGGCTCGAGCGGCGCCGGCGCCAGCGGCGGCGGCGGCGCCAGCGG
>JAKLKA010000197.1 GCA_023150915.1 Polyangiaceae bacterium | reverse complement strand
TTCGACTCTCGGCAGATTCGAACCACCTCTGCCTTGTACTCCGCCTTGAATTGGCGACGCTTCTTCGTCGGGTCTTTGGACATTCTCGGTCGGGCCATTTTGCCTCATCCTTCCTGTCCAAGAAATCGGGGGAGGGTCACGACCGGGTGGGACGCGATGCGCAAGTACTTCATCACATAGCTCTTCGAGCGCTCCAGGGCGCTGGCCATCGCTTTGGTGTAACGCGTAACACCGAGCCCTGACTGTCGCAGGCCCATCGCAAGCATGTCGGCGATGACCCACACGCTCGCGATGAAGTCCTCGCGTTGCTTGGCTTCGATGGCCAAGACAGCGATGGCGAGTTCCGAGAGGTCGAAAGTCGCCACGACCATGGCGTCGCCGGTGATTGCGCTCGTTGCAGGTGCAGCAGGGGGAGCGCTGTGGGCTCGCGGGTCGATGGCAGATGCCTGCTCCACGGCCCTCATCGCAGTTCGTCTTTTCTTCTTGTCGTCCATCGGGCTGATCTCCTTCGGGAGGCCCGATGCATCCGCAGTCGGGCCAACATGCGGAGCTGGTGGTGCCAGCTCCGGGGCTCACGACTGCGGGTTCCCGAAGGGGGTATGGTCCGCAGGTCCGGCAACAACGCCGGGGTAACTATGCTGCACAGTGTCGCTCACCGCGAGGGCCTTGTCAAGCGCGCCGTAGTGTGATCGAGACGCGTGCGGCACCATCACGTTGACGGCGTGCTCGGCGATGAGCGACGTCGAACGCAACCACCGATCATCACCGCGCGAGCACCGCGTCGTGCATGGGGCGCATCAGAGTAACGCGCGCCGATGGAATGCGCAGACTCATCGTAACGGCGACTCCAATTGCGCCGATCTCGAATTCCGAACTCTGGATCACCAGGATCAATTCTCGTGTCGCGCGTCGAACCGCTACTACTCCGTTGCACTCGATGTCGGGACTAGTTTCCTGTCGCGCGCGCTGACACCGGAAAGTCGAGACCACATCCTAGCGACCGCACTTTCAGAGGTTCGGTTCGAACTCACAGCTGGCTCGGACAAGGGCACCAAACGGCACAAAACATCCCAGTTTGGCGATCGATGGCTCCTGGGGCGAGGCTCTTCATGGATGCGACGCGTCATGCTCGCCAAGCCCGTCGCCGGTGATGATCGGTTCTGTTCCCGGTGCCGATCGCCCGAGCGCGACCAGCTGACGCGGTCATGGAACCACGAGCACGGCGCGTCGGTCGGGCGACGAGGAATTTCTGCTCGCGTTTGCTTGACTCGCGGGCTGACGGGAGGCAGACGATCACCATGCCACGTGGCGCTGCACTGCTGGCGATGAAGCCGACGCAATACGGCTTCAGCCCCGTCCGGTTGAAGCGCTACCGTGCGGCCAACACGAACGACCAACGTCTTACCCTCGCTCCTGACGACATGAGGGCCGTGGTCGAGGTCTTCGGCATCCTTCGCTCTTGGCGCGACGAGGGACGACGATGATCGGTGACAACCGGCGTGGCGAATCGAAGCCGCCGTGGTGGGACGCCAAGAACCGTCGCGCGATGCTCATCTGCCGCATCAGCGACAAGAAGCAGAAGGACGGCGTGTCTCTCGACGCGCAGGAAACGGCAGCGACCGAGTACGCGCGCGACGTCGGCTTGGAAGTCGTGGCAGCGAGGCCGTTCCAGGAGAGCGCGAAGAAGTCCGCGCTGAGGGCCGAGTTTCACGCGGCCATCGCCGAAGCCCGGAAGCAAAACATCAAGCACTTGGTGTTCTCCTTCTGGGATCGAATCACGCGGAACTTCACTGATGCCGAGCTGCTGGAGGAGATGATCCGCGACGACGAGATCACGCTCCACATCGCATCGGGTCGTACGGTGCTCCACGCGCAGAGCGATGACTCCGAGTTCTTCATGTTCGACATCAACGTCGCGCAGGCGAAGCAGGACAACCGGCTCCGGCGGCGAAAGACGATTGACGGCATGGAGCAGCGCTGTCGCAATGGCTGGTACCCGAGCAAGCCACCGTGGTTCTACTGGCAGCAAGCCGTGCTGGATGAGGACGGCCGTCCCAAGCGACGCGGCAGCACCGTGATGGGGCCGACGCCGGAGGGCCGCCGACTCGTGCGTCGCGAGATGGAGTTGCACCTGCGCGGCTTCAGCCTGACGCGTATTCGGGAGACTTGTCTCGAAGAGGGGCTCGTGCCGACGCGCCTGATCCCGAGGTACCACTGCTCGATCATTGACGCGCATCTCAAGAACGCTTTCTACGCTGCGATCCCGAACCCGCACGACGGCTTCAAGAGCCAGTTCGTCTGGCGCGGCACCTGGTACGAGGCCAAGCACGAACCGATCTTCACCGCGGAAGAGTGGGAGCGCCTGAGGGCGTCGTTCGGGGAGCGCACGCTGTACCGGAAGCTCCGCCACGATGGGCTCTTCGCCCAGGGCCCGCTGTCTCTCACGTGCGCGGAGCCGGCGTGCTGCTGCAAGATCACGTACGCGCCAAAATCGAAGCCGAACGGGGTCGTGTATCCCTACTACCGCTGCGCGGACGGCCGGCGCGTGCACCGCGGCAGGGGCGAGTCGCAAGTGAACGTCCACGAGCAGCGGATCCTCGCCCAGCTCGTGAGCGCCGCGGACGCCATCCAGATCACGACCGAGTTTGCGGAGGCCGTGGCGCGAGCGCTGAACGAGACGCACCGAGCAGCGACGGTGGCGAAGGCGAAGTCAGCGGAGGTCTACCGCGCCGAGATCCGGTCGCTCGAAGAGAAGGAAGACCGGCTCTTCGATCGGTTCGACAGCGGTGAGATCGACCGCGACACCTACGACCGGCAGCTCGCGCGCCTTCGTTCCGACAAGCAAGATCGGTTCGAGAAGCTCCGTGACGCCGATGGTGAGATCGACGCCAGCTACCTCGAAACGGCCGAGAGCGTTTTGGAACTCGCCAAGAGCGCGAGATCGCTACTCGAAGCTCGCTCGGCCCCGGAGCAGCGCGATTTTCTGGAACGGCTGGTTTGTAACCCGCGCCTCGATGGGACAACCGTGCGTTTTGATTTCAGAAAGCCGTTCGACGTGCTGGCGAAAATGCGCGGAGATGACGGATGGCGTCCCCAACGGGATTCGAACCCGTGTTACAGCCTTGAAAGGGCCGTGTCCTGGGCCGGGCTAGACGATGGGGACCTAGGAGGTCGCCTCCTTTAGCAAAAACTCGGCGGCACGACAATCAAGGTGTGGCCTCGAGGGTCCAAAGCGCACCGCGTCGCTGATCACCCACGAAAATGCGGCCGTCGAAGGCCGCCAGGGGTGCGGCGCAATAGCCATCGTCCAGGGCGAAGGGGCTCTTCTTGTCTTCGACCCGGGCCAGAACTGCGGTGCCGCTCGGCCCGATCTCGAGCAGGGCTCGCTCGGCCATGAGCAGCAGGCGCTCGCCGACGCGCAGCACGTCGGTGGGTCGGCCGGCGTCTGCCGGCAGTGACAGCCGCTCCCAGCGGTCGCCGTCGGCGGACACGCGCAGCTCGCCGCCGTCGGCGCCGAGGGTGATCCAGTAGAGGCGCCCGCGGTCGGCGTACCAACGCAGGGTGTGTGCGCCGCCCGAGCGGGTGACCTGCACGGCGCGGGCGTGCTCGGCAGAGAGGCGGGTCGCGTCCTTCGGTGGAGTGATCACGACATAGTCGTGGCGATCGATGCCGTAGAGCGGGCTCACCGCGACGTACAAGCGATCTTTGAAGCGCGTCATGTAGCCGAGGCGCGCTGCCGCCTCGCGCGGTGCGCCGTCGTAGGCGTAGGCAACGTCCCAGCGATCGGGTTTGTCGCCCTGCGCGAACAGCACGCCGGGCGAGCGCGACGCGGTGGCCTTCGGGGGGATCACCGCGCCGGTGGACGCATACAGGGTGCTGCGGAACCGGATCACGTCGAACACGTGGATGGCGCCGGGCAAGAGGATGCTGCCGCGCGGCGGGCGATGGCCGGGACGGCCCACGGGCTCGAAGCGACCCGCGGCGTTGCTGGTGAACACGTAGCCCTCGACGCCGAAGCCGACGCCCAGGCCAAGGTAGGGCGGATCCGCGTCGGGAACGTAGAGGCGCCCGTCGATCTGACGGATGCGCAGGAAGCCCTGCCCGCCGGCGCCGCCGGTCTCTGGCTCACCGGTTCGGTTCCAGTCGAAGACCAGCGCGAACGGCTCCTTCTGCCGGGGGTCGTAGCGAGTCAGGGTCGCGCCGGTGTAGCCGAGGGGCGCGGTGGCGTGAGACATGGTGAGCACGCCGTCGCGCTCGGCGAAGTCGCAGATCCGATGCAGCGCCGACCAGTGGCGCCCGACCTTGGCGAAGCGCGGGCGCTCGGGCAGCAGGGCGGCCGGGGAGACCGTTTCGTCGTTGCCGTCGAGGTCGATCTGCGGCGGTGGCTTCGGGGCTTCGGCCACGGGCATGGCCGGGGGCGCGCTCGCCGGCGGGGGGGCGGCCGAGCCGCGCGGGGGCGGCAGGGGCGCGGGCGAAGGCGCCGGCGCGGGCGTAGTGCACGCAGCCAGGAACAGGGCGGTCGCAACGCGCAGCACCACGCGGAGTGTACCTCGGGCCCGCCGAAAATTCGGCCAACTGGGGCTCGCTGACTAGCTTCGACCGGGATGCGCTGCCATGGGCCGATTCTGCTGGGATTGCTGGGGCTGGCGGTGTGCTGCGGCTGCGCGGCGACCGACGACGGCAGCCCGCCGCCGGCCGCGAAGACCGCCCCGGCGAAGGCGAAGAAGGGCCGCCGCGCCAAGCCCGCACCGGCAGTGGCCGAGCCCACGCCGGCAGCGGCCCCGCCCCCACCCGCCTCGGCCGAGCCCGCGGCCCCCGCCTGCCCCGAGGGCATGGCGTTGGTCGAAGGCGATCACTGTCGCGCCGTGGAACAGCGCTGTCTGGAGCAGCTGAGCGCAGCCGACGGCGGGGCCGACGAGAACCGATGCGCCAAGTTCGCAGCATCGAAGTGCACCAGCACCGCGCCCGAGCCCCGCAAGATGCGCTTCTGCATGGATCGCTACGAATACCCGGGGAAGGTCGGCGAAAAACCGATGACGCTGGTGAGCTGGACCGACGCCGAGCGGGTGTGCGCCTCGCACGGCAAGCGACTGTGCACCGAGAGCGAGTTCACCTTCGCCTGTGAGGGCGAGAAGATGCTGCCCTACACCTACGGCTACGAGCGCGACGCGAAGAAGTGCAACATCGACAAGCCCTATCTCACGCCCCAGAAGCACCTCTTGCCCTACGACCAGTGCCTGGCGAATCCGGCGTGTGCCGCCGAATACGCGCGGGTCGACGGGCGTGAGCCGATTGGTTCGCACCCCGAGTGCGTCTCGCCGTTCGGCATCTACGACCTGAACGGCAACGCCAACGAATGGGTCAGTCAGCCGTGGAAGAACCCGCCGCATCGCTCGGGGATCAAGGGCGGCTGGTGGGGACCGGTGCGCAACCGCTGCCGCGCCATCACCATGAGCCACGGCGAGAGCTACCAGGGGTACGAGGTCGGGTTCCGCTGCTGCCAGGACGCGCCCTGAATCACGCGAGCCGCGCGCGCAGCTCGGCGACAGAGGCTCGCCACTGGTCGCGCTCGTCGCTCTCGTCCCACAGCTCGCGCAGCTCAGACGCCTCGGCCAGGATGCGATCGATGGCCTGCCGCGCGTGCGCCAAGAGCTCGTCCGAAGGGCTCAGGGGGTGCGCCTCGACCCACGCATCCACCGCCTCGGTGTGCGGCGAGCGAACGCCCCACCGCCCGCGCAGGCGGGCGATCACTTCGCAAGCGGCCAGGGCCTCGCTGGCCTCGTCGGCGTCCAGATAGTCCGATGCGGTGATCAGCACCGCCTCGATGGCGCTCTCGACCAGAGCCAGATCTTCGGCGCCGTGCAGCTCGTACGCCCAGTCGCTGGCGGTATCGTTGTCGAAGGTGCCGACGTCCCAGGCTCCCATGCCGGGAGCTTACCTCAGTCGGACGGGCGCGCTGCACCCCTGACGAAGCGCTCGACCGCCTGGGCCACGTGGGGGGCGACGCGCTCGGGCGCCGGCGGGTTGAACCAGGCGAACGGCTCGATCAGCTTGCTGGGGGCGACGCTGGGCAGGCCCAGCCCCCCGCGCGAACACTCGACCAATAGGCTGAGCGCGCCGTGCTGGTCGTAGAACCAGTCGAGCTCCATCCCCGGCGCGGTGAACCCGGGAACCCAGTGCGAGCACTGCGTCGCGCGATAGGGCCGGTGGGGATCGGCCCGGCGCGCGACGTGCCGCGCCCAGCGGCGGAGCTCGCTGCGGTCGAGCGGAGGAAAGAGCCGGTTGCCCCAGGGGTAGAGCACCACGCCGCCGAAGCTGTGGAGCGACAGGGCGCGGTCCACCATCTGGCCCTTGAAACAGCCGACGATGGCGCGCACCTCGGGCTCGCTGGCAGGGCCAGAACCCGCGGAAAAAACCGGGCGAAGCAGCAGGCGCGACAGGCTGCCCTTGCCCCAGAAGCTCGGGAAGTTCCGGTTCAAGTCCACGCGCCGGGCGTTGTGGCGCACGAAGCGCCGGCGGGACTTTCGCAAGTTGTCTTCGACCCGCACCACGCCATCGGGGTTCGCGACGACTACGGACACGATGCGGCGATCGGTGGGCGGTCGCTCGACCAGGCGGTCGAGCAGAGTGAAGTGGGTCTCGACGCCGATCCACTCCATCGGGTGAACGCCGCTCAGGATCGCGCTGGTACGCCGGGCCGAGGCCGGGCCCAGGGTCAGCGCGAAGATCGGCTCGTCGCGCACGCTGCGGCCGATGACCGACACGGCAGCCCCCCGCCGAGCGAGCTCGGCGAGCTGCGCCAGCACCTCGCCGTAGCCGCGATACGGCCCCAGGCCGCGCGGAACCGTGGTGAGCGAAAGCGGCGTCTTCCGATGCCGGTCTCTGGCGCGCGCCAGGGTTTGCTCGGCCTCGGCGGCCCCGATCGGGAGCGGCTGCATGCGGGTGGCCTATTTAGCCCGAAAACCCTGTATGGTGCCCGCGATTTGTCCACGCCCCTCACCCCCACCGCCGATTCGGCGCTCGCCCGCGGGTCCGTCGCGCCGAGCGCGATCCCCTTCTGGGTCCCGGTCGTCTTGTTCGTCGCCTCGGGCGCCACGGGCCTGATCGACCAGCTCTGTTTCTCGAAGTACCTGACCTACATCGTGGGCTCCACGGCCCACGCGGTGAGCGCCGTGCTGGCGGCGTTCATGGCGGGCCTGGCCATCGGCGCGCACTTCGGCGGCAAGCTCTCGGTCCGGATCAAGAACCCGCTGATCGCCTACGGCGTGCTCGAGCTGGCGGTCGCGGCCTCGGTTGCCCTGGCGCCGGTCGCGTTCCAGGCCCTCACCCCGCTCTATGTGAAGGTGGCGCAGAGCGCGCCGGGCTCGCTGGTGGTGCTCAGCGCGGCGCGCTGGTGCCTGGCCATGCTGGTGGTGATCGTCCCGACCACGGCCATGGGCGCGACCCTGCCGTTCCTGTCGCGCGCGCTGGGCGAGGGCCCCGCGGCGTCGTCGGCCGAGGCGGCCGGCCGCGCTCGCCGCCTGGGGATCTTGTACGCCTCGAACACGCTGGGCGGCGCGCTGGGCTCGCTGCTGGCCGCGTACAGCGTGCTGCCCGCGCTGGGGCTGACCCGCACCCTGGGCGTGGCTGCGGCCATCAGCGCAGCGATCGGCGTGGTGGCCATCGCGCTCGGTCGGCGCGGCGCCCTGCTGTCCGAGGCGCCCGAGCCGGCGGTGGCCGACGAGGCTCCGGCCGAGCGCGCAGCGCCCGAGGCCGATCCGCCCTCGCGCGAGCTCTTGCTGCTGACCACCTTGGCCTTCGCCTCGGGCTACCTGGTGTTCTCTGCCGAGGTGGTGTTCACCCACCTCTTGGCGCTGATCATCGGCAACAGCGCCTACGCCTTCGGCCTGATCTTGGCGGTGTTCCTCTCGTGCCTGTTCGTCGGGGCCTCGCGGGCGCCGGCGCTCGAGCGGCGCTTCGGCGACGCCGCGCTGCCCGCCAGCCTGGCGCTCACCGGTGCGTTGCTCGCCGGCTCGCTGCCGTTCTGGGATCGGCTTCCCCTGATCTTCAGCCGGATGGGCGAGCACGTGCAATCTTTCGAGGGGCGCGAGGCCGTGCGCGGGCTGGTGGCGTTCGCCATGCTGTGCCTGCCGGCATCGCTGATGGGGCTCACCTTCCCGCTCTTGCTCACGCGGGTTGCGCGCTACGCCGGCGTCGGCCGGCTGGTGGGGCGCCTCACCGCCGTCAACACCATCGGCGCCGTGACCGGCTCGCTGGTCACCGGCTATTGGGTGCTGCCGGCCCTGGGCTCGCAGCGCGTGCTCGGCGCCAGCGCGGTGGTCTTCGGCGCGCTGGGCGTCGCCACCGTGCTCACCCGCGCCTCGCGCGGCAAGACCTTCGCCTGGGTGGCGGCCGCAGCGGCCACGGGCGCGGTGGTGCTGGCCCCGCGCTGGGATCTCAGCCGCTTGACCAGCGGCTCGAACGTCTACTTCGTCAGCGACGACAAGCCCGACCAGATCCTGACCATGGAGGAGGACGTGCACGGCGGCGTCACCACCGTGGTGCGCCGAAAAGACGTGCTCACGCTGTACACCAACGGGAAGTTCCAGGGGAACAACGGCTGGGAGATGTACGCCCAGCGCTTCTTCGCGCACTACCCCTCGCTGTTCGTGAAAGACTTCCGCCGAGCGGCGTTGATCGGGCTCGGCACCGGCACCACCCTCGGGACGGTGGCGGCCTATCCCTGGCAGGGCGTCGACATGGTCGAGATCTCGCCGGCCATTGCCCGCGCGGCGAAGGACCACTTCGGCAACATCAACAAGAACTCGCTGGACGACCCCCGGGTGAAGCTGCACCTGGCAGACGGGCGCAACTTCTTGCTGCTCACCACCAACCGCTACGACATGATCGGCATGGAGCTGTCGAGCGTCTGGTTCGCCGGCGCCTCCAGCCTCTACAGCCGCGAGTTCTATCGCCTGGTCCACTCGAAGCTCCAGCCGGGCGGCGTCTTCCAGCAGTGGGTGCAGCTCCACCACATGACGCGGCGGGACTTCGCCACCATCTTGCACACGCTGGCCGACGAGTTCGAGCACGTGGTCCTGTTCTACGGCGGTGGGCAGGGCATCCTGGTGGCCTCCGAGCGCCCGCTGGTCGCGTCGCAGGCCAATCTCGGCCGCCTGATGCAGGACCCGCGCGTCCACGAGCTGGTGCCCGGCGATCGGAAGCTCGAGTCGCTCTTGGACGACATCGTGGTGGGCAACCAGGCCCTGCGGCGCTTCGTGAGCGACTCGGCCAAAGATGGCGGCCTCGAGGTGGCGAAGCTGCTCTCCACGGACGACAACCTCTACCTCGAGTACGCCACCCCGCGCGGCAACGTGCTGCCGTGGTCGACCCGTGACGAGCTGGTCGCGAAGCTGAAGAGCTATCGAGATCCCCAAGAGATCGGGGCCATGCTCGGCCCCTGAGCGGGCGGCGTGCTAGGCTCTCTTGCCATGCAGGCGCGGCCCGGGCTTCTGTTCGCTTCGCTCTGCCTTGCGGGCTGCTCACTGCTGGCGCCCAGTGACGACGAGCTGCTGGGCGGCGGCAGCACTGGCGGCGCCACCAGCAGCGGTGGCGGTGGCGGTGGCGGCAGCGGCGGCTCGGCGGGCACGCCCTCGGGCGGCGGCACCGCGGGCAGCGCCGGCGTCACGGGCGGCGGCGGCGCTCCCACCGGCGGCGGCGGCGCTCCCACCGG
>JAKLKA010000013.1 GCA_023150915.1 Polyangiaceae bacterium | reverse complement strand
GAGTCGCCCCCCCTGCACCACGAACACGTTGGACGTGGCCCCCTCGACCACGTTGCCCGCACCGTCCACGATCAGCGCTTCGCTGGCGCCGGCGGCGCGCGCGCTGCGCATCGCGAGCACGGCCACCAGATAGTTGCCGACCTTGGTGCCCGCCGCCTCGGTGGCCTCGGCCACGCGCTGGGTGCGATAGGTCACCACGCCGATGCCCCGGTCGTACGCTTCGGGCGGGGGCGGAGTCAGCGGGCCGACGATCACCACCCGCAGCGGGTGGGCTTCGAAACCGGTATCGAGGCCCATGGGCCCACTGCCGCGCGTGATGATCACGCGGACGTACGACTCGGGGTTTCCCACCGCGGCGATGGCCGACTGGACCTCGGCCGTGAGCGCCGCGCGCGGCACCGGCAGGCCGATGAACACGGCGTCGGCACTGTGCTCGAGCCGGGCCATGTGATCGTCGAGGGCAAAGGGACGCCCGCCATAGGTCCGGAGCGTCTCGAACACCGAATCGCCGTAGAGAAAGCCGCGATCGAAGACGCTGACCTTTGCCTGGTCGGGCTCGTGAGCGATGCCGTCGATGAACACCCGAGTGGTCACGCCGCGCACCAGTCCGAGAGCTCGCGCTCGGCGGCGACACCCGCCGCAGCGATTGCCCGACCGATCAACGCGGGGTCGGCGGCGGCAGCCCCCGCGTCGAGCGGCGCACCGACCACCACCACCACCCGCGAGAACGGGAGCACCACCAGGAAGTCATCCCAGATCCGCGACAGCCGGATGGCCCAGCGGGCCCCCGCGCCCACCGGCACCAGCGGTGCACCGGCCAAGAGCGCCGCCTGGGCCGCCCCGCGCTTGGCGACGAACGCCGGCCCCCTGGGACCGTCCACCGCGAACAGCGCGTGCTGGTGCCGGCGGACCATCCGCCGGATCACCGCCACGAGACCCTGCGCGCCGCCCCGCGAGCTCGAGCCACGCACGCTCTCGACGCCCAGGGCCGAGAGCACCCCGGACTGGAGCTCGCCGTCGTCCGAGCGGCTCACCAGTGCCACGCTGGCGCGACCGCGGCCCGCCGACAGCAGGGCCATCTGCCGCCCATGCCAGAAGGCAAAGACGCTGGGCGGGGCCTGCCCCAGCGGCAGCGGCGAGCAGACTCGCACGCGGAACGTCCAGACCCAGACGCGCAAGAAGAGTCCGATGGCGAAACCGACCACCCGCCGCATGGCGGCGTTCACCCTTTGAGCTCGGAAAGGAGCTGCTTCGCGCTCTCCAGCTTGTCGTCGGCCTGGATCGCGCGCTCCAGCATCTGGATGGCCTTGGGCTTCTCGCCCTGCTTGGCGTGGATCTCTGCCAGGTGGAAGAAGACCTCGGCCTTGGTGATGGGCGAGTCCGCCTCGAGCTTCTGCAAGAGCAGCGCGCGGAACATCTGCATCGCCTTCTTGAGGTCGTCCACCTTGATGGCGACCAGACCCAGGGCCCGGAGCACGTGCACGTTCCCGGGCTCGATGCGGAACGCCTTGTCGAGCTCTTCCAGCGCCTTCTCGGTGCTGCCGTCGGCCAGGTGCGCGTCGGCCAGGCGCCGGTGGATCTCGGCCAGCTCTTTCGAGCGCTTCCCGCCGTAGCTGTCCACGATCTTCTGCAAGACCTCTGCCGCCGCCTGCCCCTTGCCCGACGCGCTGTAGGCGTCGCACAAGAGCAAGAGCAGCTCGCGATCGTCGGGCCGCAGGGCGCTGGCGCGCTCGAGCACCGCCGCAGCCTGCCCCCAGTCGTTCCGCCGCTTGGCGTGGGTGTCCGCCGCCCGACGCAAGATGGCCACCTGGTCGTCGACCGAGCTGGCGAGCTCGGCATCGGTGAGCAAGTGCGCGGCCAACTTCTCCCAGGCCTCGGCGGATTCGTACAGCCCGAGCAGGCGCGCGCGCACCTCGGGGTGCGCCTTGTCGATGGCCAGGCCGCGCTCGAGCGCCGCCGCCGCGGCCGTCTTGTCGCCCAGCGCTTCGTGCACGTCTGCCAGTGTTCCGCACAGGCGCAGCGCCTCGTCGCCCTCGCTCACGCCGACCAGGCGCTCGAGGACCTTGGCGGCTTCGGCTTGGTCGCCGCCCGCCTGGTAGAGGCGGGCCAGGGCCTCGAGCGCGCCGCGGTGCGATGCGTCGCGGTCGAGCACCGCCTGATAGGTCTCGATGGCCTTGGCTCGATCGTGCAGCCGGGTGTCGTAAATCTCGCCCAGCCGCACCTGGAAGCGCAGCTCGGCCTGGGTGTCGCCCCGCTGGCGCGCGCCCTCGATCTGGCCCGAGAGCAGCTCTGCCAGCTCTTCGTCACGCTGGGCCTTCTCGAACAGCTCGCTCAGCATCACCACCGCGTCGCCGTTACCCGGCTCGTCTTCGAGCACGGTCTTGAGCAGCTCCACGGCGGTATCCACCGCCTGGAACTGGGCAACATTGAGCCGCGCCAGCTCGATGCGCAGCGCGCTGCGCTCGGCGGCCGTATCGCACAGGTCCACCAGCCGCTCGAGCAGCCGGCCCAGGTTCTCGTGCCGCGCTGCTTCGCCGTACAGCTCACGCAGGGCCGCCGACGCGACCTTGTCGTGGGGCTCGTCCTCGAACAGCTGGTCGTAGATCGCGATGGCGTCGTCACGCCGGCCGAGCTCTCCACGGGCGATGCGGGCTGCGCGATGGCGAAGCTCACGGACCTCGTCCCCGCCAGCGCCCAGCTCGGCGCGGCGCGTGAGCAACTGGAACGTCTCGGCGAAGTCTCCGGCCTGCTCGCGCAGCGCCGTCAGCTCGGCCAGCGCCCAGACGTTGGCGTCGTCCAGCTCGAGCTGCTCACGCACCAGCGTCTCGGCCAGCTTCGCGTCCGCCAGGCCGTCGGCCAGCCGCTTCGCCTCGCGGTAGTAGTCCTCGCGCCGCGACTCGTCGGTCTGAAGCTTCGCCCGCCGGCGAATCGTCTCGACCAGATCCCGCTCGCGACCGGGGGCGCGCTGAAGCTGCTCGATCAGCACCAGCACGTCGTCGCTGGCCGGATCCAGCTCCAGCGCTCGGCTGAGCGAGCGCTCGGCGGCGCTCGGGGCTTCCATCTTGTCGCGCTGCCAGGTCGCCACGCGCACGTACAGATCGCGGCCCAGCTCACGGCCCAGGTCCGGGCTGTCGCCCACCGCCTTCTCGAGCGCCGCCGCGGCGCCCTCCCAGTTGCTGGTGATGGCGGCCAGGCGCTCGATCTCGTCGAGCAACGATCCGTCCGACGGGTCGTCGCCAAGGCCTTGCTGCAGCACGCGCTGCGCCGCTGCCGGGTCTTTGACGTCGTCCTCCAGCACCCGCGCCAGGTTCTTGCGCATGTCGATGCGCTGCTCGCGGCTGTCGGCGAAGCCCACGCGCTTCTCGTAGAGCGAGGCCAGGCGATCCGTCTTGCCGCGCTGCCGATAGACGCCTTCGAGCACCTCAGCCGCCTCTTCGAACAAGTCACGCTCTTGGGTGAGCTTCTCGAGCGCCTCGGCCGCGCCGTCGTGCTCGGGCGCGCGTTCCAGCGCCATACGGAACGAGGCCAGCGCGCGAGCGGGCTCCCCGAAGTCTTGCGCCTGGATCGTGCCCAGGCGGTGATAGAGCTCGGCCTGACCGGCATCGGACGACTCGAGAGCGATGCGGCGCTCGATGACGTCGGCCAGCGCCTGGGCGTTGCCCATCTTGCCGTGCAGGCGATCGAGGGCCTCGAGCAGCTCGGGCTGTTCACCCGCTTGTTCCAGCGCACGACCATAGGCCTCTACCGCTCGCGCGTCGTTCGACAGGCGCTCTTCGGCGATGCGGCCCAGCCGCGCGAAGAGGTCCTTGGCGACGTCGGGCTCGAAGATGCTTCCGGCCCGCTCGGCCAGGGCGTCGGCGTAGGCCCCCCACCCGTCGCTGAGGGCGCACAGCCGCTCGATTTCGCCGTGGAGATCGGCGGCTTCCGGGCGCTCGGCCAGCGCCCTGAGCAGCGCGGCCCGGGCCTCGGCCGGCCGCGAGAGCTTGGCGTCGAGCACCTCGGCGATGGTGCGCAGCGTCTCGGCCCGTTCGCTGGGATCGGACTCGATGCTGAGGCGCATCTCGAGCGCGCGCGTGAGGTCCTCGTGCCGCTCGGTGGCGCGAAGCACCGGAACCAGGATGCCGGTGACGGTCGGGCGCAGGTCTTCGTGCTCGTTACCCAGGGCAAAGACCCGCTCGATGGTGCCGCCGTCGCCGGGGACTTCGTCCAGCACCAGGCGATACGCCTCCAGCGCCTCGTCGTAGCTGGTCAGCTTCTCGGCCAGCAGGTTGCCCATCTCTCGCCGCAAGCGTGCGCGCTCGTCCGCCGACTCGGCGCGGCTGGCCTCGAGCTTCAGGTTGTCGAGCAGCTCGGGCCACATCTCTTCCGCGCGATACAGCCGGTCGAGCTCGGCCAGCACCTCGGGGTCCGCCGCGCGCACCGCCAAGGCTTGCCCGAGCAGGTCGATGGCCCGAGGCCGATCCGAGAGGCGCTCTTCGTGCAGCTTGGCAGCGCGGCGCAGAAGGTCGTACTTCAGCTCGGCGTCGTCGTCGCCACACAGATCGATTCGCCGCTGGTAGAGCTCGGCCAAGAGCTCGGCGCTTTCGCCGCTCTCGCGCAGCTCGATCAGGCAATCGACGGTGAACGCACTCTCGGAATCGAGCTCGAGGGCGCGCTCGTAGGCCGCGATGGCCCCAGCCGGGTCCTCGAGCATGTCCCGCTTGGCCTCACCCACCCGCCGGAACAGGCTGGCGCGCTCCTCGTCTTCGAGCACGTACTCTGCCTTCGACGACAGCACGGCGACCAGCACGCCCCAGTCGCTGAGCAAGGTCGCGAGCATCTCCATCCGTGCGAGCACGTCGAGATCGGATTCGTCGACCTGCCGCATGCGCTCGTAGGCAGACAGCGCTGCGCGGGGATCGTCGCGGCGCTTGTCGTGAACCTCGGCGATCTTGGAAAGGAGGTCGCGGCGCGAGAGCACGTCGGGGTTCTGCTCCAGAGCGGCCTCGTACGCCTCGGTCAGTTTGTCCCAGCTGCTGGTCGCGTCCGTGAGCCGCTCGAACTCGGCGCGGGTCTCGCCGTCGTCGGGGTCCAGGCCCACGGCCACGCGCAACGCGCGGCACGCGCGCGCCGGATCGCCGCCGCGCTCTTCCCACAGCCGGGCGGTCTCACGCAGCACCGCGACCTTCTCCTGGGGTGTTTCGGCCAGCGCATAGCGGTCTTCGTTGAGCCGCACCAGGCGCTTCCAGTCGTCGGCGCCTTCGTAGAGCGGGCGCAAGATCTCGACCACGCGCAGCTTGAGACCCTCGTTGTTCAAGAGCTTCTCGAGCTCGGACAAGGCCTGGGAGTGCCCGGGCACGCTGCGCACGATCTCTTCCAGCTGATCGACCGCGCGGTCCGGCTCGCCGAGCTGATCGAGATAGAGGCGCGAGAGCGCCAGCCGATCGGGTGCCGCCACCTCGGGGTCGAGGGCGTTCTCGGCGCGGCGCAGGTGCAGCTCACCCAGATCCGTCCACCGCTCGCGCTCGCGATACAGCTCGGTCAGCGCGTCCAGCGTTCGCACGTCGCGCTCGTCCACGTCCAGCGCGGCGCGATAGGTGTCGATGGCCGCGTCGGCGTTGCCCATGCGCTTGCGTTCCAGCTCGGCGATCACGTGCAGCGCCGCCAGGCGGTCCGCCGGCTCGAAGCGGTGGTCGAGCGCGGCCCGATAGTGCTCGACCCGTTCGGCGGCGCGGTCGGTCTTGATCAGAATGGCGTCCACCGCGTCGAACAGCTCCCGGCTCTCGGGCTCGAAGGCCAGCGCGCGCCGCAAGAACGCCAGCGCGCGGTCGTTCTCGCCCAGCTCGGCGAAGATCTCGCCCGTGCGCCGCGCCAGGGCCGCCGTCGCCGGCTCGTCACCGGTCACGTTCTCGAGCTCTGCCGCATAGATCTCGGCCAGGCGCTTCTCGGCGCCAGCGACCTTGGCCAGGCGCTCGAGCTCGGTGATGGTCGACTGGTCGGCCAGGTCTTCGTGCAACAGCTTGGCCGTGGTCTCGAGGGCAGCCACGTAGTCCTCTTTTTGCTCTTCGTAGAGCTGCGCCAAGCGCGACAGCAGCTCGCGCCGCTCGTCGGGATCTTGGCTGACCTCCAGGCGAGCCTGGATGGTGCCCATCACGTTGCCGAAGTCCGCGCGAAGCAGGTACACCGGCTCGAGGATCGCGGCCGCGCGTGCGCGGTGCTCGGCGTCATCGGCGCTGGTCATCAGCTTCTCGAGCTCCGAGATGGCACCCGCGTGTTGCTTCTCGATGCCCAGGGCCTCTTCCAGCTCGTCGAAGGCCCGCAGGGTCTCGTTCATCCGCACCGACAGCACACGGGCCATCTTCACGTGCAGGTCGGCGGGCTTGCCCTGACTGGCGTCGAGCTGCCGGCGACACAGATCCACCCAGTCTTGCCAGCGCTCTTCCAGCGTGTAGAGGGCCTCGAGCGCCTCGAGCGCTTGCGGCTCGAGAGCGATGTCCAAGATGGTCTCGTAGGCGCTGATCGCCTGGGCGTTGTCGTCGAGGGCGTCGGCCAAGAGGCGCGCCTTGCGGTAGAGCAGGCCCTTGCGTTCGTCGTCGGTCGCCGCGCTCTCGATGCGCCGCTCGAACACGCCCAAGAGCGCCTTCGAGTCGCCCTCTTCTTCGTACAGCGACTCGAGCGAGAGCAAGGCGTGGCGGTCCTCGGCCGAGAGCTCGAGCGCTTTCTCGTAGTACTCACGCGCCAGCTTCTTGTCCGCCAGCTTCTGGCGCGCCGTGTCGGCGATCTTCAAGGTGACCGAGAGCTGCAGGTCGCCGTCGAAGATGTTGGGAACGACCTCGCAGAGCAGCTTCACTTGATCGGCGTGTCGCGCCGAGCTCGAGGCGGTGCGCTCGAGGTGATTCAGCCAGACCGACAGCTCCGTGTGGCCCACGGCCTCGCGCAGCGCACGTTCGGCATAATCGAACGCCCGGCGTGCGTCGCTGAGCGAGTGCTCGGCGATGTGCAGCGCCTTCTCCAGCGCCTCGACCTTCTCGACGGCGTCGTCGGTCGACGCGACCTCGATCTCGATCACCCTGAGGAGCGGCTCGTTTTCGCCCTCGCCCTCGTAGATCGGACGCAGAATCCCCGCGGCCTCTCGGCGCGCTTGCGCCTCTTCCGAGTCGAGCAGCTTCTCGAGGGCGTTGCGGCTGGCCGCGTGACCGGTGTCGAGCGTGAGCGCGCGCCGGTGGGCGTCCAGCGCGCCCTCCAGATCGTGCAGCTTGCTCTCGCGCAGGTCGCCCAGCTTGGCCAGCAGGTCCAGGCGTTCGGCGTCGGTCTGCACGATCTCGAGGTGCGAGACATACGCATCGCCCAGGTCGTCCCAGCGCTCGGCGGTCTGGTACAGACGCTCGAGCGCGAGCAGCGACTCGAGCGACGACCCGTACTCGTCCACCACCGCGCGCCAGGCTTCGATCGCATCCGAGACGTTGCCCAGACGATCGGCGCGAAGCTCGGCGATGCGCACCATCAACCGGCGCCGCAGGTCGGCGTCGTCGGTGACCTCGCGCCGGCGATCCAAGATGCGCACCAGCTCGGCCCAGCTCTCGGTCTTCTGGTAGAGCGCATCGAGCGAGGCGAGCGCCAGCTCGTCGGCGGGGTTCTCTTCGAGCCGAGCGGACCAGGCCTCGATGGCCCCCGCCGAGTCGTCGAGCACGCTCTGGAAGAGCTCGCCCAGGCGGCCCAAGATCTCGCGCCGCTTCTCGCCGTCTTGCTCCAGCGACACCTGGGTCTTGAGCACCCCGGCCAGCTTCTTGTGCTGACCGCCGGCGACGTAGATCCGCTCGAGGGCCCGGGCTGCCGGGACCACCAGCTCGGCGTCCGTCTCGTCGAGCCCGAGCACCCGGCGATAGGTCTCTTCCGCGCGGGCGGCGTCGTCCAGCAGATCTTCGTAGATCGACGCGGCCTTCATCAAGATCTCGCCGCGGAGACCCGCCGTGTCGGCCTTCTCGGCGGCCTGGTTCAGCACATCGGCCACGCGGCCGTGGGCGTTGGCCCGACGCCCGATCTCCGTCAGGCGACCGCGGGCATCGGCGTCGAGCGGGTCGAGGGGCACCAGCCGCGCCAGCGCTTCGAAAGCACCGTCGTCGTCGTGCAAACGCTCGTCCCGCAACACCGAGATGCGGCGCAGCAGCTCGCGCCGCTCGTCCTCGTGCATGGTGTCGGCGCCGGCGCGCAGCGCTTCGTCGATCTCTTCCAGGCGGATCCCGAGCACGCGCACCAGGTCGCGCACCTCGTCGCGCGATTCGTATACCCCCTCGAGGATCTTGGCAGCCCGGCCGCGCATGCTGCCGATGGTGAGCAGTTTTTCGGCCAGCTCCCGCGCGTCGTAGTCGTTGGGGCGCTCGCGCAGCACGTTCTCGACGTGGCCGATGGCCCGCTCGGGACGGTGGAGGCGGTCGAGCTCGATGCGCGCCAGCCGCAGCTCGAGCTCGAGAAGCTCGTCGCCGGTCGCCAGCTCCACCCGCCGCGCGAGCAAACGAGCCAGGTCTTCGTGGCGCTCGAGCCGCCCGTACAGTCGGTCGAGCGCACGAATCGCACCATCGTGGGCCGGGTCGAGCTCGAGGATGCGCTCGTAGTGGCCGGTGGCCTTGACGGCGTCGTCGATGATCTCTTCACAGACCAGCGCGACCTCGACCAGCATCTCGCACTTGCGAGCAGAGTCGTCGGTGGCTCGAGCCGCGCCGTCGTACAGCGCCTCGAGCTCGCTCCAGCGCTCGGCGGCGGTCAAGATGTCCTTCAGCCGCCCGAACGCCCGCTCGTTGCCAGCGTCCAGCTTCAGCACGCGCTCGAGGTAGGGCGTGGCGCCGATGGGATCGCCCAGCTTGTCTTCGTACAGGCGCGCGGCGCGCTCGCAGAGCTCGATCTCGATGCTGCGATCGAGATCGCTGCGCAGCACCTCGCGGAACGCCTCGGCCAGGTCGGTGGGGCGCCCGGCGGCGCCCGCCAGCGCCTCGGCCCGGTCCCACGCGCCGAGCTCGGTCGGGAACTCGCGCACGGCCGCCAGCATCACGTCGAGGGCATTGCCGTGGGCGCCAAGCTTCTGATCGTTCACGTCGGCGAGCCGGGTGTAGATGTCGAGCCGCTCGGCCGGATCACGGGTCTGGCCCAACATGACCGCCAGGGCCTGCGCCTCGCGGCGGGCATCACCCCCGGTGGCGTACTGCGTGGCCAGCACCTCGGCGGCGCGCGCGCGGGTCGCGTCGCGCTCCATCAGCTTCTCGAGCACGGCGATCGCCCGGGCGTTGCCCGGGGAAAGCTCCAGGGCGTGCACGGCCGACGAAAGCGCGTCGTCGAAGCGCTCGAGCCGCAAGATGTACAGCTCGCAGAGCTCGACCTCGCGCTGCGCGAGGTCGTCGCCGGTCAGGCGCTCGCGATGGGCCTCGATCACCCGCGCGGCACCCGCAGCGTCGTCGCTCATCAGCAAGAGCCGCGGCAACGCCCGCATGGCGTTGGCCTCGCCGGGGTCGATCTCGGCCACGCGCCGGTAGAGCTCGATGGCCTTGTCTTGCGCCTCGAAGACGTCTTCTTCGAGGGTGGCCCAGTCGCTCAAGATCTGGACCCGCTCGGCGTCGCTGGCCGCGTTCTGCACACGCAGGTCCAGGAGCCAGCGCAGCTCGTCGCGCCGATCGTGCTGGCGCAAGAGGGCCTCGAGAGCGCCGGCCGCCTCGCCGTCCGAGGCGTCGCGGTCGAGCAGACGCTTGTACAAGAGAACGGCGTCGTCGGTACGCCCGAGGTCCGCGGCGTAAACGCTGGCGAGCTTGAGCGACAGGCTGCGTCGCTCGACGTCCTGGATTGCCGCGGCGCGCGCCGCGGCGCCGTCGGGCACCGTCACGGCCTCGTCGCGGGACTTCTTCTTCTTGCCCTTCTTTGCCTTGTCACCCTTCTCGGCAGGTGCCGCCTCGGGCTCGGGCGCGGCGGAATTCGGCATCGCAGCGAGCCGAGCCTCGAGCGCGGCGGCCAGCTCACCGAAGGCCTGGGCAGCGCGCGCCGTCTCTTCCAAGAGCGCCAGGGCGTCCGCGCTGTTCGGCGACAGCTCGTAGGCGCGGCGCGCATAGCCCGCCGCGGCCTTCTTGTCGGCCAGCTTGTGGCTGGCGATGTCGACCAGCTTGGTCAGCCACTCGAGCCGCTCGGCGTCGGAATCGGCGCGCTCGGCCACCAGCTCGTACAGCGCGGGCAAGCGCGCCCACTTCTGATCGTGCTCGTAGAGCGGGATCAGGGCGCGGGCAGCCCGGGCGTCGGTCGGGTCCACCGACAGCACGCGCTCGTACGACCGGAAGGCGCGGTCGGGCTGCTTCAGCTGGCCCTCGAGGACCGCCGCCGCGCGGTACGAGAGATCGACCTTGGTCGCGTCGTCTTTGGCGCGATCGGCCGCGGTGCTGAGCACCTCGGCCAGCCCCTCCCAGTCGCCTTGCGACGCGTACAGGCTCTCGAGCCCGTCGTAGTCGGCGCCGGAAAGGTACGCGTCCCTGAGCACGCGCAGCGCGCGGGCATGACCGGGGGACAAGTCGAGCACGCGCCGCCACGCGCCCGCGGCCGCTGCGTGGTCGGTCAGGTGGTCGGCGTACACGCCGCCCAGCTTCTGCAGAACCGCCAGGCGAGCCGTGTCGTCGCTGGTGGCGGCCACGCGCTTCTCCAGCACCGAGGCCAGCGTCTTCCAGTCCCGGCTCCGCTCGGCGTGCTTCTCGAGGGCGTCGAGCACCTCGCTGCGGCCCGGATCGATCTCCAGGATCTGCTTGAAGATCTCCACCGCCTCGGCGCCGCGGTTCAGCCGTTCGGCCGCCAAGAGCGCCATCTCGGACAAGAGCGGGATCTTGGCGCTGCCTTCCAGCTCGGCGACCTCGCGCTCGTACAGGTCGTAGAGCGCGGGCCAGGCGCGACGCTTCTTGTAGAGCTCGGCCAGCCGTTCGCGCGCCTCGGCGTCGGTGGGCTCGACCTTCAGCAGCGCTTCGTAGGCGTCGGTCGCGTTCTGCACGTTCGAGAACTGCTCGAGCCAGCGCCGAGCGACGGCCCGATAGAGCTCTTTCTTCTCGGCAGCGTCCGGGGTGATCTCGGCCAGGCGGAGCTGATTGGTCAGAAGGTCACGCCAGCGCTGCAGCTTCTCGTACAGGCTGACCAGCTCGCGCACCTCGGCCACGTCGTTTTCGTCGAGCTTCTCGTCCAGTTGGACGATCTGATTGAGCACGCTGACCAGCGCCGTCTCGCTCTTGAGGTACTGGCGATAGACGGCGGCGACCTCGCGCAGGATCTCGACGCGTTTCGCCAGATCCGCGGCGTCGGTGCGCTCGAGCTCTTGCCGCAACAGCTCGACCAAGGCGTTGTAGCCTTGGGTCTGCTTGTAGAGGCGCTTGAGCGCGTCGCGCGCTTCGACGTTGTTCGGGTCTTGGCGCAGCACGCCCTTGTACTGCTCGATGGCCTTCTGAGCGTTCGCCTGACCTTCGGCCAAGCGCGCGATCTCGGTGGCGAGCACGTTCTTTTCGGGGCCGTCTTTCATGGCGCGCTGGGCGGCGCTCAGCACGTCCATCAAGCGCTTGTCGTCGTGCTCCGACGCGGCGTACTCGCGGTAGAACTCGAGCACCAGAGGCTGCGTCGGCTCGACCCGCGCGATGCGTTCGAACCAGCTCTCGGCTTCGCGCAGTCGTGATGCCTTCTTCCACAGCAGCATCGCGATCTGCAGCATGTCGCCGACCCGGTCGGGGCCGGACAGGTCCCGCCCTTTGAGGTCGCGTTCGAACAGGGCCACCAGGTCGTCCCAGCGGGCCTCGCGCTCGTAGAGCTCGCTCAAGAACGCCATCGCCTCGGCGTGATCCGGGCGGTCGCGCAGCACGCGCTCGTAGGCGCGGGCGGCCCGCTCGGGGTCCGCGAGCCGCGACTTGAAGGTGCGCGCCAGGCGAACGCCGGCTTCCATCCGATCTTTCGGCTGCTCGGCGCGATCGGCGAGGCGCTCGAGCACGCGCACCACGTCGGGCCAGCGCTCGGCTTGGCGCAGCACGCGCTCGAGCATCTTGGCCGCGCGCACGTTGGTCGGGTCGAGACGCACGGCCTGCTCGAGGCGCTCGGCGATCGACTTCGAGTCGGCCGATTCGGCGCCGAAGCGCAGCTCCATCTCCGCGGCCCGCATCAACATCGAGCTCTTGTAGACGTCGTCGGGGGCCTGCTCGGCCTCGCCCAGGTAGGTCGCGACCAGATCCTTCCAGCGGCCGCGCTTGCCCTCGCTCTCTTCGACGGCCTCGGACACCGCGCCGTCCCCTGGAACCAGCTCGAGATAGCGGCGCGCAGCCCGCAAGGCGGCGTCTTCGTCGAACAGCTCGTCGCGCTGCACGCGGATGCGCTCTTTGATCAGCGTCGCCTCGTGCTCGCCGCCCTTGGCCACGGGCAGAGCGACTTCCAAGAGCTGCAGCACGGCCTCCCATTCCCCGCGGTCGGCGTGGCGCGCGCGCGCCGCGTCGAGCAGGTGCAGCAAGTCCGCGGCGGCGAGGTCGCGGTCGTCCGCTTCCACCGAGGCGATCAGCGCCTCCCACGCGGACGAGAGGTCGGGGTCGTCTTGGAGCTGACCGAGCGCGGTCCGGATGGTCTGAGCGTGCATTCTCTGGCCCGTATGGAAGTCGCTGTCCCAAGTGCGCTGTTGGGGTCGGCGCCGCCGGGCCCGAACGCACGAGGAGCAGAGGCGCAGCCTAGGCTCCCTGCCGGGGGGTGACAAGCCCTCTAAATTAGCGAATCCTTTGCGCTTCCGCTGAAGCCTTGAGCGTGGCGAGCAGCCGCCGCTGAGCCCGAATCGCGCCGGCGCTGGCGCCGAGCTGCTCGGCTTCTGCGAGCTCGCGTTCGGCCTCGGCCAGACGGCTGAGCTTCAACAAGGCCCACGCCCGCCCAAGCCGCAGATCCCCATGCTTGGGGCGCGCCCGACACAGGGCGTCGTAGTGCACCAGGGCCGAGGCCGCATCGCCCCGCGCCACAGCCACCGTGGCCAGCCCGAGATGGCTCTCCAGCGAGGCCGGATCCGCCTTCAGCCCCGCGGCATACGCCCGCTCGGCACCCGCCAGATCCCCGAGCTTGAAGCGGACCACACCGAGGGCGTGCCAGCTGCGCGCGTCCCGGGGATCGCGCCGCAGCGCCTCGGTCAAGCGCGGCTCGGCCAGCTCGACCTCGCCCCACTGTGCCGAGCGCAGGCCGCCGGCGCGCGGACCGCGGGCGTCGCGGGGCGCGACCTGGGCCGCGCGATCGAACATCGCCAGAGCCTCCTCGTAGCGGTGTGTCAGCTCCAGTGCGTAGCCCATCTCGATCCAGGGCGTGGGGTCACCCTGCCCCAGCCGCTCCGAGAGCGCGGTCGCCTCGCGCTCGGCAGCGCCCAGATCTCCGGTCAGCGCCAGGATCCGGATCAAGAGCTTGCGCTCGTCGATCGCGCCGGGGTGCGCTGCCAGGTGGTCGCGGAGCAGGCCGATGGCCTCTTTCTCTTGCCCTTTGTGGACCAGCATGCGGGCGCGTGCAGCCGTGTTCGCCTCGCTCTTCACGGTGCACCCCGCCAGGGCCAAGACCATCAGGGCAACCGCGATGCGACGCAGCATTCTGCGCCAAGGCTTGCACGCCCGAGAGCGAAGCGGTAGCGGGGCGAGCATGAAGTCCAGCGACATCAAGACCCTCGCCGTCATCGGCGCCGGGCAAATGGGCGGCGGCATCGCGCAGGTGGCCGCTGCCAAGGGCTATTCCGTAGTGCTGAGCGACGCTTCGGTGGACCTTGCCAAGAAGGGCAAGGACAAGATCGCAAAGATCTTGGCCAAGCAGGTGGAGAAGGGCAAGGCCAAGGCCGACGAGGTCGAGGCGCTGCTCGCGCGCATCGCGCCCCACGCCATGGGTGAGTCGCTGGACGGCGCCGACGTGGTGGTCGAAGCGGCCACCGAGAACCTGGACGTGAAGGTCGCGTTGTTCAAGGCCGCCGACGCCAAGATGCGCCCGGATGCCATCTTGGCCTCGAACACCTCGAGCATCAGCATCACGCGGCTGGCCGGCCAGACGTCGCGCCCCGACCGCGTGATCGGCATGCACTTCATGAACCCGGTGCCGCTGATGAAGCTGGTCGAGCTGGTGCGCGGCGTGCAGACCAGCGAAGAGACCTACGGAATGATCAAGGAGCTGAGTGAAGCGCTGGGGAAGACGGTGATCACCAGCAAGGACCAGCCTGGGTTCGTGGTCAACCGCATGCTGGTTCCGTTCTTGAACGAGGCGTGCTTCGCCCTGCAAGAAGGCCTGGGCACTCCCGAGGACATCGATCAAGGCGCGAAGCTGGGGCTCAACCACCCGATGGGGCCCCTGGAGCTGGCGGACCTGATCGGGCTCGACACGTTGCTGTTCATCGCCGAGGTGCTGCACCGCGAATTCGGCGACGACAAGTACCGACCTGCCACCTTGCTCAGGAACCTGGTCGCGGCCGGCTGGTACGGCAAGAAGGTGGGCCGCGGGTTCTACGTTTACGACGACAAGGGGCAGAAGGTCGGCCGCGCGTTCGAGAGGTGAGCCATGACGAGCTACGAAACCATCACCGTCGCCATCGAAGCCGGCGTCGCAACCGTCACCATCAACCGCCCGGACAAGCTGAACGCACTGAACGCCCAGGTGCTGGCCGAGCTCACCGGCGCCTTCGTCGCGCTGGCCGAGGCCGCCCCGCCGGTGCGCGCCGCCATCCTCACCGGCGCCGGCGACAAGGCCTTCGTGGCCGGGGCAGACATCGCCGAGATGGCGGGGCTCACGGCCGCCCAGGCCAAGGCCTTCAGCGACGCGGGCCACCGCCTGGGATTGGTGATCGAGGCGGCAGCGTTTCCGGTGATAGCTGCCGTCAATGGCTTCGCTCTCGGTGGCGGCTGCGAGCTCGCGATGTGCTGCGACTTCATCTATGCGTCGGACAAGGCGCGCTTCGGCCAACCCGAGGTCAACCTGGGACTGATGCCCGGCTTCGGCGGAACGCAGCGCCTGTCGCGCCGGGTGGGCCTGCCGCGGGCGCGCGAGCTGGTCTACACCGGCGACCCGATCACGGCCGACCGCGCCCTGGCTCTGGGCCTGGTCAACGCGGTGGTGCCCCACGCCGAGCTGCTGACCCAGGCGCGCGAGGTCGCGCAGAAGATCGCGAGCAAGGCTCCGGTGGCCATCGCCTACAGCAAGCGGGTCATGGCGCGGGGCTTCGACGCCGACCTGGCGCTGGCGAACGAGCTCGAGGCGACGGCGTTCTCGGCTCTGTTCGACACCGAGGACATGCGCGAAGGGACACGGGCGTTCACCGAGCGTCGCCCCGCGAAGTTCACGGGGCGATGAACTGCCGCGCAGCACGCTGCCTGCCGCTCGTGCCGCTTCTGGGCGCGCTGGCGGGGTGCGACGGCTGCGGCAAGAGCAAGCCCTACACCCCCTTCACCATCGCCAGCGGCGCGGCCGAGAGCGCCGCGGTGCCGAGCGCGGCCGAGGTCGAGGCCGACGCCGCGGCGCCGCCCGCGAAGTTCGTGGTGCGCGCGGCGCTGCCGTCGCCCGCGCGGGCGACGGCGTGGTCGTTCGACGGCCGCGAGCTCGCGGCACCCGCCGGCCGCGTGTTCGAGCGGGCGCTGGCCGCCGACTTCGACCGCGATGGCGCCCGCGAGGTCGTCGCCTGGACGCTCCCCGCGGCGGCCTCGCCGCCCTCGGCGAGCGGCGAGCTGTGGCTCTTCCCCGCGCGGGGCGCCCCCAAGAAGCTGCTCGATCTGCCGGGCTTCGTGCCCACGGGCCCGAGCTGCAGCCACGGCGCGAGCCTGCTGCAGACCGGCCCGAAGAGCGTCACGCTGGACGTGACGGCCCAGTGCACGACGGCGCTCTTGGCGCGGGCGCCGACCCGCAGCGTGTCGGTCGTGGCACCGCTCTCGGAGCGACCCGAGCTGGGCACCTGGCGGGTGGCGGCGCCCGCCACCGGCGAGCCCTTCGCCGTGGACGTGGACTCGGTCGATCGCGACGGCGATGGTCGCGACGACGTGCGGCTGGTGGTGACGGCGAGGCCCCCGTGTCGAGCGCCCGCCCCGGCGTCGGGGCCGTGCCCGACGGACAAGGACGACAAGAGCGCCAGCGCCCAGGTGATCTGGCTCGATCGTCCCGCGGGCTTGTCCCGTGATGCCACCGAGCCGGCGCAATCGCTGGGGGCCGCCGCGGCGGCCGAGCTCGGGCGGTCGAAGCGCAAGCAGAGCGCGCCCCAGGTCGCTCGCGGCGTTGCCCAGCTCAGGCGCTTGATGGGGGTGCTGTGCGCCGAAGGCGCCAGCGCGCGCATCTTGGAGGGCGACGGCAGCATGGTGCGCTGCGCACCGCTGGCAGCCGTGGTCGAGCGCCTCTTGGTCGCCGAAGTCCAGGCCTTGCTCGCCGAGGGCGACGCCACCCGTGCGATGGCCGCGCTCGAGCGCGATGGCTGGTACTTCGGGCGCGCCCCCGAAAAGCGCCGCGCCGAGCTCGAGAAGAGCGTGCTTGGCGCGGTCACGCTCGTCGAAGCGAAAGAGGTCCCACCGGCGAAGGTCGAGGTCACGCCCCGGGGTGCGGCGCCGCGGATGAGCCCGCTTGCGTTCGAGCCTTCGGGTAGCTTGCTGGTGCAGAGCAAGGCCGGGCTTCGGCGCGTGACCGAGGCGGGCGAGGTGGAGTCGCTGGACGCGGACGCGGGCGTGACCGCGTGGCCACTCGGGGTCGACGTGAGCGTGGTCTTTTCCTGCGAGCGCTCGGACGTGCACCTGAGCGGCGAGCCCCTCGAGTCACCTTCGGGGCTCTTGTCGCCGCGGCCGGGGGCCTGCGCCGGGGGCAAGGCTCCGTCGCCGTCGATCGCAGTCCTGGGCGCGAAAGACGGCCGGACGGGGCTGCTGGTCGCGGGCGAGCCCGTGGGCCTCCGGATCACTCGCGCCGAGGCGGTGCTGCGCCCGCGCGTGTTCGGCAGCCCACGATCACCGGACGGTCGACTGCTGGTCCTTCCGATGGCCGCCGGCCTTTGGCTCGAGGGCGGCGACAAGCCCGAGCTCTGGCGCACGGCGGACGCGCAAGCACTCGCCGAGTGCACGGTCTCCGACGGCGCGAAGTCCGTCGCCTGCGTGGCAGGCTCGGCCGTCCGGATCTTCCGGCGCTGATCTCAGCTCAGGACGGCGCCTTGGCGCGCTCGAGGTAGCTGGCGTTGCGGGTGTCGACCTTGATCCACTCGCCCTCGACGATGAACAGCGGGACCGGGATGGTGGCGCCCGTGGAGATCTTGGCCGGCTTGGTGACGTTGGTGGCGGTGTCGCCCTTGGCCCCCGGCTCGGTCTCGATCACCTGAACCACGATGTGGGGCGGAAGCGAAATGCTGACCGGATTCCCCTTGTAGATCGTGACCTGGACATCGATGCCGTCGATCAAGAAGTCCTTGGCGTCGCCCACCGCGTCCTTGTGGACGGCGATCTGCTCTCCGCTGTTGGAGTTCATGAAGTAGTACATGTCGCCATCGGGGTAGATGAACTGCACGCTGCGGTCTTCCACGTCCGCCGGCTCCAGCTTCTCGCTCGAGCGAATGTTCTTCTCGATGGTGCTCCCGGTGAGCATGTTCTTCATCTTGGTCCGAGTGAACGCCTGACCCTTCCCCGGCTTCACGAACTGGAAATCCACGACGACGTACGGCTGCCCGTCCATCATCAACTTCAGGCCTTTGCGGATGTCGCTGGTATCCATGCTGCTCCCAGAACACTCGTGAACGAGTGAGTCGAACTGCCCACGCGGGGCGCGGGGGCAGGGCTCTAGCGGGGTCTTCGGCCTCGTTCAAGCTGCAAGCGCGAACGCGGTGGTTTGTCGCTGTTTTTCAGGGTCCCCGCGGCGGCCGCACGTGCGGCAGACCGCAGGGTCGGGCTTGCTCGGGCCGGCATTCGGCGATACTCCGGGGCCGGGCCGGATGGACGAGTACGAGCTGGAAGAGGTCAAGCGCGAGATCGTGGAGAGCCGCTCGCTCACCATCAAGACCAACAACCTGGTCAACGCGCTGGCCGCCGACCTCAAGAGCATCGCCAAGCGCCAGCAGGGCTTCGAGCGGCGCATCTGGGTCAACAGCTCGACCGCCTACGTGGTCACGGTGATCGTGCTCTTCCTCGGCCTGAAGCTGGCCTGGGACGCGCGCCTCGACGCCATCCGGGCAGAAACCAAAGGGTCGCGCGAGCGCATCGAGCAGCTCGAGAAAGAGCTGAAGTCGACCCAAGCGCGCGAAGAGACCACGCTCAAGAGCAGTCGGGCCGCCACCGAGTTCTACGATCTGATCGTGAACAACAAGCGCCGCGAGGTCGTCGAGCGCTTCGACGAGGTCTCGAAGCTGCCGCTGACGCACACCGAGCGCGCGGTCTTCGAAGCGGCGGTCGAGCGCGCCAAGAACGAGCTCTCGCTGATCGCCTACCAGACGGGCCTGGACCACGTGCGGACCGGGCGCTGGCACGAAGCGACGCAGTCGCTGAAAGAGTCGCTCACCCACAAGCCCGACGCCGCCCACAGCCCACAGGCGAAGCTTCAGCTGGCGCACGCGCTGCGCGCGCTCTCGCGGCAGCGCGAGGCGATCCCGATCTTGATGCAGATCTCCGAGGCGTCGGTGGACAAAGAGGTCATGGACGAGGCGACGCTCTTGCTCGCCAACTGCCAGATCGACATCCAGGCGTGGAACGACGCCAAGAACACCTTGCGCTCGTTCGTGCGTCGCTTCCCGACCAGCCCGCACATCAACGACGCGAAGAGCAAGCTGGCCGAGCTGATGGTGCACCACTGACGCGCGGCGCCGCGCGGGGCCGGGGCTGCCTCACGGATCGGCGGGCAGCGCCACCAGACGCGGGCCGTTCCACCACTTGGCAGCAGGGTTGTTCGGGCGGGGCCCGATCAGCACCAGTGCGTACGTTCGTGCGTCTTTGACGTCGGAGAGGCCGCCGAGATCGAGCGCATCTTTCCAGGTGCTGGTGTACATGGCGGCGGTCGAGCCCTGGCTGCTCACTTCGAGCAGCGAGGCCGAGATGGGAGCGCCGAAGGCCGTCGCGGAATAGGTGAGCAGCGGGGGCCGCGGCGCCACGGCACCGAACGCCACGTCGTCCACCACCCAGATCTTCGGCACCGAGCTGCCCTTGGGGTAGCTGGACGCGACGTCGATCGGGTCGGCGGCGCGGGCCGCGTTGACGACCTGGAGCCCCATGGCAGCAGCCTTGGTCACACGCGACAGCGGCAGCAGCACCGGCGTGAGGGTGGGGGTGGACGGTGAATAGCCGGGGCCGCACACCCAGGTCTCGAGGGGGTCGCTGAACGCCGGACCGCCGATGCAGCCCGCCGCGGCCAGCAGCAGGCTGTAGCCCATCGACAACGTGCCGGCCGGAATCACCGGGAGCTCCGCGGCGCGCAGCTTGGGCGGCGGGGGCAGCTCGACGGTCGCGGCGTCGCCGTCTGCGGCGTCACCGTCCGGCTGGGCATCGAGCGCTGCGGCCTCGGCGTCGAGCGTAGCGTCGGCGTCGGGCTTGGCCAGGCTTTGAGCGAGCGTCACCGCGTCGGCGCAGCCCTTGCCGGCGAGGAGAGAGAAGTCCCCAGCCACGACCACGGGCAAGAGGTCGTCTTTGGCGAAGTCGACGCCCTCGAGCTGGCTCACCGTGAGCGAGCGGCCCCACTCGAGGCCGCCCGCGGGCAGCGGGCTACCGAGGGGCGCGCCCGGCTGACCGTCGACCACCTTCGCGAAGCAGTAAGCGATTCGCGGCGAGTCCACCACCGCGTGCAGCAGCGTGAGCTTCACCGATCCCGTCGGCTCGACGAACACGTCCGGCTCGGCGTCGACCTGGACGTCGGGCGCGGCGTCCAAGCCCGCGTCGGTCCCTGCCGCGCCACCACTGGCCGGTGGCTCCTTCTTCTTCAGCGCCTCGTGATCGCTGCCGCACGCCCACGCCAGCCCCCCGAGCAGCGCGAAGCATGCCGTGATCCGAAGGGGCTCGCGCATGGGCCAGCTGAGCATAGCTCAGCTGGCGCCGACGATCTTGGCGACCAGCGGGCCATTGCCCTGGATGGCGGTGCGCTGCTGGTAGAGCGCCATGCCGCGCAGGCCGCCGAGCTCTTCGCCACCGCCGGCGCGCCCCGGCCCGCCGTGGACCAGCTCGGGCAAGACGGTGCCCGGCGCGACGCTCTTGTCGGCCACCTTCGCGTCGACCACCACCAGCCGCCCGTGCCACGCTGCGGCGCCCTGCACCACGTCGGCCAGCTGCCGGCGGTCGTCGCCGTAGACCGAAGCCACGAGCCCGCCCTGGCCGGCGCGCACGATCTCGAGGGCTCGATCGGTCGAGCCGTCGTAGGGCAAGAGCGTGGCGACGGGCCCGAACACCTCGTGCTCGTGCACCGCGGTCGCCGCCAGCGCGTCGTCGGCCTCGAGCAGCGCGATCGGCACGAAGAAGCCCTTTCCGGCCGGAACGCCCAACGGCGCTGGCAACGCGGCGTCGCCGAACACGAGCCGGGTCTGCGCGCGCAGCTGGTCGAGGCCCGCGAGCACGTCGCGCTTCTGCGACGCGGTGGCCACCGGCCCCATCCGGACTTCGTCGAGGGCCGGGTTGCCGATCTTGATGGTCGACAGCTGTTCGGACAGCGCTTCACGCACCCGATCGAGCAGGCCCTCGGGGACGATCACCCGCCGAATGGCGGTGCACTTCTGTCCGGTCTTCTGGGTCATGTCGCGCGCCACGTCGCGCACGAAGGCCTGCACCGTCGCGTCTTCGGCCTCGGGCAAGAGCAGCGCCGAGTTGAGGCTGTCGGCCTCGACATTCACCCGCACGCCCTGCGCCAGCAGGCGCTCGGTCTTGCGGATCGACAGCCCGGTGGCGCTGCCGCCGGTGAAAGCGACCACGTCTTTCCAGCACAGGTGGTCGAGCAAGTCGCCGGCCGACCCGCAGAGCAAACTGAAGGCACCCGGCGGCAAGATCGCCGCGCCCACGCAGATCTCGGCGGTGCGGTGGGCCAAGAGTGCCGTGGCGGTGGCCGGCTTGGTGAGCACGGGCATGCCCGAAAGGAGGGCACAGGCGGCCTTCTCGGCCCAACCCCAGGCGGGGAAGTTAAAGGCCCCGATGTGCACCGCGACGCCGTGCCGAGGCGAGAGCAGGTGGTAGCCCTGCAGGCGCGAGCCCGCCAGATCCGCCGGCTCGCCGTCGACCAAGAGCTGCCGGTCGCCGAGCTTCTTGCCGAGCGCAGCGTAGGACATGAGGGTCGCCGTGGCGCCGTCCAGATCGAACTTCGCGTCGGAACGCGTGTTGCCCCCGTTGGCGATGGCGAGGTCGATCAAGAGGTCGCGCTCGGCGTGGATGGCGCGGCTCATCTTCTCGAGCAGCTCGCCGCGCTCGCGGAAGGTGAGGGCGCGCAGCGCGGGGCCCCCCACGTCCCGGGCGTGGGTCAGGGCTCGGCCGAGATCGAGCCCTGTGCTCGTGGTCTCGGCCAGCACCTCCTCTGTCGCCGGGTTCACCAGAAGCGCCGGCTTGCCGTCGCCCGAGACCCAGGCATCGCCCAGGTAGCTGGCGAGAGTCTTCACTTCGATTTCCCCGCGATCGAGATCAGCTCGACGTCGAACACCAGCGCCCCGGCCGGGGCCCCCGGCCGCGTGGGTTTCTCGCCGTAGGCGAGCTCGGCCGGGATCCAGAAGCGCATGCGGTCGCCCTCGACCATCAGCTGCACGCCCTCGGTCCAGCCCTTGATCACGCCGTTCAGCGGGAAGCTGGTGGGTTCGCCGCGCTTCACCGAGCTGTCGAACTCCTTCCCGTCCGGGGTCCAGCCCGTGTAGTGCACGGTCACGCGATCGGTGGCCGCGGGCTTCTGCGCCCCCTTCCCCTTCGTGACCAGCTTGTAGGCGAGCCCACTCGCGGTCTTCTTCGCGTCCTTCGGGGCGGCCTTCACGTCTGCGGGCACCGGCCACGGCTTGGGTGCCACCAAGATCTCGAGCAACTCGACGTCGAAGGTGAGCTGCCCGGCCGGTGCGCCACCGCCGGCCTTCTCGCCGTAGGCGAGGTCGGCGGGGATCCAGAGCCGCCGCTTCTCACCGGCGACCATCAGCTGAAGCGCCTCGGTCCAGCCCTTGATCACGCCACTGACCCCGAACGAGGCGGGCTCGTTCCGAGCCACCGAGCTGTCGAACATCTTCCCGTCTTTGGTCCAGCCCGTGTAGTGGACCTTCACGCGATCTTCGAGCTTGGGCTTGTCTTTGCCGGTGCCCTTGGTCAGCACCTTGGTGAAGAGGCCGCTGGCCGTCT
Organism: Polyangiaceae bacterium; assembly: GCA_023150915.1. Classification (GTDB taxonomy): domain Bacteria; phylum Myxococcota_A; class Polyangia; order Polyangiales; family Polyangiaceae; genus JADJKB01. The sequence continues at coordinate 56,761 of JAKLKA010000013.1, read as the reverse complement.
TCTTCGCGTCCTTCGGCGGCTCGGCCACGTCGGCCGGTGCCGGCGGCCCCTTGGGCTGCGGAGGCTCCGCGGGCCGCTCGACGGTCGGCACCGCCACGACGCTGGCCGTGGGCTTCGGCGCCGCCGCCACGGTGGGAACCGGCTTGCTCGGTTCGGGCTCGGGCGGCGGCTGCTCGCACGCGAGCGCCAGGAACGGAAGGCAGAGGGCGGAAGCAACCAGGGACTGTCGCGACATGGGACCCGGGTTTTCGCCACGGCCGCTCCAAGGCGCAAGCGGATTTTACGAGCAGCATTCCGGCGGACGACTTCGCTCGCAGCCCTGCGACAGCTTCACCCGCCAGACCCGCTGGAAACACCGGCTCGCGGTGCTCTCGACGCGCAAGGCGCAGGCCTCGCTCGCCGAGAAATCGTAGCTCTGGTCACAGCCGGGCTCGGGCTTCGGCTCGTCCGCCTCCGAACCCGCGCAGTAGCGGGGCTCGCCACATGCGCGGCACGAGCAGGTGCGGCTGTGCGTGATGCTCGAGCCGATCTCGGGCGGCGGGCGGGGACGCCGGGTCGCGGTGGTCTGAGGGAGCTCGACGCAGGCGGGCACGAGCGCGAGGCAGACCCAGATGCAGAGCCTCATCGCCCGGTCCGACACGCCCGGGGCCCCCTTCCTTGGGGGTCAGCCACCGAACCCCAAGCGCACCACCGCCAGCGGGCGGGCGAGCTCGGCCAAGCTCTGAACGGGCGCGTTCTGGTCTTCGGGCACGAACACCGCCACCACGCCGAGCTCATCGCCGAGCTCGAAGGCCTGCATCACGATCCGCACCGCGTCGCCGGCGAAGGAGGGCTTGCGATAAGAGACTTCCGCGCGGCGCGCGAGCCGGCGCGCCCCGCGGCCGAGCTCGACGAAGCGACGCAGCGCGGCCTCTTCCGCCAGGCGGGGATACGCCAGGAAGTTCACGTGCTGGTTACCGTCGGTGTGACACAGGCCGAAGACGGTGGGCGCCAGGTCGGCACGGGGCGCGACGTCGATCGCCACTGCGCCGGCAGGCAGCGCCAAGAGGGCACGCGGATCGCGATACTCGGCGGCGACGATCGGCAGCGCGTCGAGCAGCGGGTCGGAGATGTGCTCGACGCGGTGCTGGCCTGCGGGCGCCGCGGGCCGCGTGAACACGTGCTGGCCGTGGGCCCGCGCGACGCGCACGCGCTCGGCGCCCGGCGGGTCCATCCCGGGGTTGCCGGGAACACCGCGCGGCGCGCTGGAGATGAGCCAGGTGTCGAACAGCAGGCGAGTGGTGGCCCCGGCCGGGTCGACGCTGCGCCCGAGTCGCCAGCGCACTTCTTGCTCGCAGAACGCCCGGACGCTGACCGGGTCGTCGCCCCCCTCGAGCTGGACGTAGGTCAGCACCGCGCGAATGCCCTCGCCGCCCAGGCGCAAGAGCGCGCTGGCCACATCCATCTTGCCCCACAAGATGGGGCCGATGGCGGGCCAGATCCCCTCCAGACGAAGGCGCCCGTCCTGCGCGACGTCCTCGAAGCGCAGGCGCGTCTGACCGTGACCGAGTTGGATGCCGCTGACGTCCGGGGGTTCGGGGAAGACGATGAAGCTCATGCGCGGTTCTGACAAGGGTGACCGTGGTTCAGGGGGCCGTGCCCGGTGCCCAGGCCCGGGGCGGTGCGGATCGCCTCGAGCACGTAGTCCCGGGCTCGTGCCACGGCGTCTTCGAGCCGCAGCCCCTCGGCAACGCCTGCCGCGATGGCCGACGCCAGCGTGCAGCCGGTACCGTGGGTGCTGCGCGACTCGATGCGCGGGCTCTCGAAGCGACGCTCGACCCCGTCGACGGTGCGGAGCAGGTCGACCACGCTGTCGCCGGGCAAGTGGCCGCCCTTGACCAACACCGCGCTGGCACCGAGGGCGAGCAGCGCATCCGCGGCGGGCCCCATCTGTTCCGGAGAGCCAATCGAGAGCCCGGTCAGCGCTTCGGCCTCGGGAACGTTCGGGGTGAGCAGCGCGGCGCAGGGCACCAGCCGAAGCATGAGCGCGCTCTTCGCCTCGGGCGCCAGCAGCGACGCACCACCCTTGGCGACCATCACCGGATCGACGATCACCGGCACGCCGCGGGCGTGCCGTTCCAGATTGCGCACCACGCGCTCGATCACGGCGGCGCTCCCCAGCATTCCGGTCTTGACGCAGTCGGCGCCGAGGTCGGTCAGCACCACTTCCATCTGCTGGGCGACGAACCCCGGATCCACGGGCACCACTCCGAACACGCCCCGGGTGTTCTGGGCGGTCAACGCCGTGATCGCCGTCGCAGCGTAGCCGCCAAGGGCGGTCACGGTCTTCACGTCGGCCTGGATGCCCGCGCCACCGCCCGAGTCCGAGCCGGCGACGATCAGCACGCGCCCCACGCTGGGTCGTTCTTCCTTCATGTGCCTCAGAGCTTCACCGCCAAGAACGCCAAGGAAATGAGGGCCCAGCGCATGGCACCCCTATACCATCACTCCTTCGCCAAGACATGGCGGAGCAACCCGGTCGCGTCCAGCTCCGAGCCCGTGGTCAGCACCATCTTCTCGGTCAGCGGCGCGCGGGCGCCGTCGGACAGGAAGTGCCGACGCACGAAGTCGCCGGCTCGCGGCGAGATCCAATCCTTGCCGAAGCGCGCCTTCAGCGCGTCGCGCACTTGCACGGCGACGCACGCGGCCAGCTGGTAGCTCTGGATGTACACCGGGTAGGTGGCCAGGTAGGGCGACGTGGCCCAGACCGGCTCGGCATCTCGCGGCAAGAAGAAGCCCGAAACGTTGCGCTCGACGTCGAGGGACAGAGGGTCGAGATGGGCGCCTTCTCGTTCCAGCGCCAGGCGCTCGAAAACAGCGGAGGTGAGGCCACGCCGCACCGAAACCAGCGTCTCGAGACGACGCGCCCGGAGCACGGTCGCGATCTCCGAGGCGTCGAGCCCCAGGTGGTCGCGCAGCACCTGCGGCTCGTCGAGCAGACGACCGAAGAGCTCGGCGGACCCCTCGGCGAACGCGGGATCGAGCAGGCCCGGCACCCACTCGTAGCCCTTGTACAGCGGCTCGGTGGTCTCGGTGCTGCGCACCGCCACCGCGTGGCCGATCTCGTGGAGCAGCAGGCCATAGAAGCGGATGCCCGGTAGGGGTCGCACCACCAGCCGCACGTCGCGCGGGGCGGTGACGGCGATGGTCTGCCCACCAAACGCGAACTCGCGCACCGTGAGGTCGAGCCGCTCGCGCTGCAGGTCGAAGCCGAACGCCCCGAAGATCCCCTCGACCACCGCTCGGGCCCGATCGGCCGGAAAGCGGTCGTGGGGGACCACCGCCTGGCGGTGCACCAGGTGGTCCACGTCCCAGCTGCTGACGAACGCGCGCGACAGCCGGCGGCCGGTGCCGCCACCGAGCGCGTCGAGCAGCGGGCGCCGCGTGCGCCGGTCCAGATCGCCCAGCACGCGCTCGACGGTGGGCAGACTGGCGCCGCGCACCTCGAGCAGCGCCGCGTAGAACGATGGCCGACCGAGCTCTTTCGCGAGCTCGCGCCGGCGCCTGAGCAGCTCGGTGGCGATGGGGGCCGCCTTCAGATGCAGCGCGTGCTCGAGCTGGCGGGTGCGCCGGCGGACGCGCGGGTCGTCCGAGCGGCGCATCTCGGCCAGCTCGCCGCGCGTGATCGGTCGACCATCGTCCACGAAACGGTGGGCGTTGATCACGCTCTCGAGCTGGTCGCCCAGCGTCGCCGCGCGTGCATCGCCCAGCAGCTTGAGCCCCAGAGCGCCGCGCCGCCACAGCTCGGCGCGCCGCGGCGACACGACGCGGTCGCCGAAGCGCGTCAGGAGCTCGTCGGCCTCTGCGAACAGCTCGCGCTCGGCGGCCCGCAGCTTCTCCATGCGTTCGCTGGCCGGCGGCCCTTCGACCAGGCGACCCGCATAGCGCGACCACTCGAACAGGCCGTGCTCGGTCATCAGCCGCTCGTAGCGGAGCGACAGCTCGTGCAGACGCGCCCGCGCGCCGCGCCGGGTGCGCGCCGGACCCGCCGCCTGGGGCGACAGCCCGACCCGAGGCGAGCAGCCCGCCGCCAGCGACGCCAAGAGCGCGGCCAAGACCTCCCGGCGCTGCATGGCTCAGCCCGTGAAACGGCCCGGGGGCACGCCTTCGGGCACCAGCACGTCGGAAAGACTCTCGCGATACGTCCGAAGCGCGAGGTTCCTCGCCTCGACGGAGACGTGGGGACCGGCGTCGCACGCCACGGGCGTCTCGTCGTCGAAGCACGCCAGTGAGGCCGGCAGCCAGCGATCCACCGCGGCAATCAGCCGGTGGGTGAAGTCCGGCTCGCGTTTGCCGAGGTCGCCCAGAGCGGCCTGGCTGGCGGCAATGTGCTCTTGCTCGTCGGCGATCACCCGCACCGCGAGGGCCGCCACCCGGGTGTCGGGGGCCGCCGCGTAGGCCCGCAGCTGGAAGTAGACCGCGCGGTCGAACAGGATGCCGATCGCCACCATCTCGAGCCAGCTCTCGGGGCTGGGCAGCGCTGCCACCGCAGGGCTGACCCGAGCCAAGAGCTCACCCCCGCCGCACTCCTCGAGCTCGGTCGCGATCAGCTCGAAGTGCTCGAGCTCGTCCAGACAGTGGCGCGCGAGCATCTGCTTTTCGTCGAGCGTGGGCGCCAGCGCGACCCCGCTGGCGAACAGCTGCGCCGCGGCCAGCTCACGATACCCCTGCCGCTCGAGCAGGGCGCGGAAACACCCGCAGCTCGGTGCCGCCCCGCTCATCTCACGGGCGGGCGTCGCGGCAGAGCGCGTACGTCCCGGTCCAGCTGGCCGAGTCGAGCACGTGGCCCTTGATGGCGGCGAGTGCCTCGGGCCCGCCGAAGCGCTCGGGCACGTCGAGCGCCGGCACGTCGAGCGCATAGAGGGTGAAGACGTAGTGGTGCAGGCGCTCGTCGTTGAAGGGGGGCCAGGGGCCGTCCCACCCGCCGTAGTCGCCGCTCATGGCCGGGTCGTCGCCGAACCAGTCGCCGTAGCTGTTCTTGCCGCGTCGGCCGTGCTTGGTCGGGCCGAGGGGCTTGCCCTTGGGCACGAACGATTCCGAGTCGGCGCCCTCTTCCAGCGAGGTGACGCTGACCGGAATGTCGACCAGCACCCAATGATAGAAATCGACGCGCGGCAGGTCGTAGGGGACCTTCCGATCGGCCTGGTTCACGTCGTCGGCCTTGGAGGGCACGTCCCGGTCGTGACAGATGAGCGCGAACGACTTGGTTCCGGACGGGAAATCGCTCCAGGCCAGGTGGGGGCTCTGGTTCGGCCCGGGCACCGGCCCCGCCTCACCGCGGACGCCCGCTGCGAACTCTTCGGGAATGCGACCATTCGCTGCAAACGACCGACTGCCAAGCCTCATGAAACCCTCACGCGGAAAAACTTCAGGTATTTCGCGACCGCTGAGCGGCCGGCGGCGACGATGACGCGGACCGGCTCCGGCCGCAACGGTATACTTGGCTCGATGAAGCCAACTCGGGCCTCTTGTCCCTGGTTCGCCCTGTTTGCGCTGGCGGGCGGATGCTCCGGCGACGCGGGCGGGCCGTCGGGGACCTCGATCTCGACGCCGGACGCCGGGCCCGTCGATGCGGCCCACGACGGTCAGCACGACGCTCACGGCGCCGACGGCGCCGACGCCCCCGACGCGCCACCCTTCGACGGACCGCTGAAGCTGTCCGAGACCGGGCTCTACGCGAGCATGGCGACGCAGACCCTGGCCCCGGGCGTGGCCGAGTTCGACGTTCGCTTTCCGCTCTGGACCGACGGCGCGGACAAGCGGCGCTACCTGGCGCTGCCCGCGGGGTCGACCATCGACACGACCCTGATCGACGTGTGGCAGTTCCCGGTCGGGACGAAGGCCTGGAAGGAGTTCACCCGCAGCGGCAAGCGGGTCGAGACGCGGCTGCTCTGGAAGCGCGCCGACGGCTGGCTGATGGTGGCCTATGCTTGGAACGACGCGGGAACCGAAGCGCTCGCCGTACCCGAGGGTCGCGCCGACGCCCTCGGCACCCAGCACGACATTCCGAGCGCAGAACAGTGCCGGCAGTGCCACGACAACGTTGGCGACGTGCTGATCGGCGTCAGCGCCATCCAGCTCAGCAAAGAGGGCGGCGGCGGTTTCCTGGCCACGTTGATGCAGCAGGGCTCTCTCTCTCCACCGGTGACCGCCGAGTTCCCAGTGCCCGGTGACGGCGAGGTGGAAGCCGCCCTGGGCTACTTGCACGGCAACTGCGGGCACTGCCACAACGACGAGAGCTTCGTCGGCAAGCTGAGGCCCATGCGGCTCAAGCTGCGCACCGACGCCAAGACGCCCGCCGAGACCCCGGTCTACAAGACGGCGTTCAACGCCGACACGCTCCACCCCACACTGAACACCACCAAGGTGATCGTCCCGGGCAGCCCTACCAAGAGCCAGCTGTATCAGCGCATGAACGTGCGCGGCCTCGAGGCCATGCCCCCGCTGGGCACCGAAGAGGTCGACTCAAACGCCATGACCACCATCTGGAAGTGGATCTCGGGCTTGCCGCCGCAATAGCGCCTGCCGGACGGTGGCCGCCAGCCCGCGCCACACTGCGCGCGCGCCGGCGGCGGGCGCGCCCGAGACCACCTGGCCGCCCCGCATCACGCCACGCACGCGGCCGATCGCCGTGAGGTCACGGGCGACGTCGCCGTCGACCCAGACGAGATCGGCGCGCTGCCCCGCGACAATCGCGCCGCGGTCCGCGACCCCGAGCAGCGTCGCTGCCCCCAGGGTCGCCGCGCGCAGGCACTCGGCCGCGTCCAGCCCGGCGCTCGCGAAGAGCGCCAGCTCGTCCAGGGGACGGAACACCGTAGAGAACCCGTACGGGCCGTCGCTGCCGTAGGCCAACGGCACCTTGGCCTCGCGCAGCAAGAGCAGGTTCGCCATGGCGTTCCGAACTCCGTCGCGCGCGGCGGTCTTGGGCAGCCCGCCGGCAATGCCCTCCGGGAGCACGTCCCCGCTGACCGCGTACGCCTCGGCGAACCGCCGCCACGAACGACGCACCGGAGGCGTCACGCGGCTCACGCGCTCACCGTCTTGGTCCCAGCGCTGCTCGGCCCCGAGGCACGCCGAGTGAAACACCCAGAGCGTCGGGCAGACGCCGACCCCCACGTCGCTGATGCGCTGCACCAGCTCGGCGTCCAGCGGGTCGAACGCCGAGTGCATCAGCGCGTCGACGCCGGCGGCGAGGGCCACGCGGTAGTCCGCGTTCCAGTGGGCGTGAGCGAGCACGCGCAGGCCCAGGGCGTGCGCCTCGTCCACCACCGCGCGGGCGGTCTTGTGCGAGAACGTGGGGAGCGCCCCCAGGTCGTAGCCCCGGTGCATGATGCAGATCTTCACGTGGTCCATGCCCGCGCGGGCGACGGTGTTCACGGCGCGTCGCGCGCCCGCCTCGTCGGCGCAGGGCAAGGCCGCGCCCAGCCAGGCGTGCAGCCGACTCATCCAGTCCAGCGGGTAGCCGAGGGGAACCGTGAGCAGCGGGCCCGCCGCGCGGATCGCCGGCCCGTGCGTCGGATGCCGGCGCGTCGCGGCACCCAGCTCGGCAATCATCGGCGCGGGGCACCCCATGTCGCCCACCGTGGTCACGCCGGCCGCCAGGGCCGAGCTCAGGTTGGCGGCAACGGCCGCGGGGTTGGGCGGCTCGTGTGCCTCGAACTGCCCGACCCGAGCGATGTGGCAGTGCGCGTCGATCAGGCCGGGCAAGACCGTGCTGCCGCGCAAGTCCTGCGCGCCGCTCGGCACGGGCTGCGCGCGATCGCGCGCGTGAACACCGGAAATGACGCCGGCTTCGATGCTGATCGCGTGCTCGCCGTCGATCAGCCGTTCGCCGTCGAACAGCCGATCGACGATCAGCACCTGGGGAAGCGCCATGGGCCAGAGACTAGCTCAATCACTTCGCGCCCGGTTCTTGCTATGAAGCGGCCATGAGTCACTTCGCGATGCCCGTCAGCGCCTACATGACGACGGCAGTCGAGGCCGTGCACCCCACCGATTCGCTCGAGCGGGTGCAGACGGCGCTGGCCACCCGGGGCTTTTCCGCGGTGGCGGTGGTCGACGAACGGCAGCGGCTGGTCGGGGTCGTGTCGCGCACCGATCTGCTGCGCCTGGGACGACGCCAGGCCAGCACGCGCAGCGGCGAGAGCGTCCTGGTGCTGCCCCGCAAGGCCGTGCACGAGGTGATGGAGCCCGACGTGCTGACCATCACCGCCGAGACGCCGCTCGCGCAGGCCGCGGCGCTGATGCTGCGGCACCACGTCCACCGGCTGTTCGTCGAAGAGCAGGGCAAGCTGCTGGGCGTGGTGTCGACCAAAGATCTGATGTCCGCCGTGGTCGAGAAACGAATCACCGCGCCCCTCTCGGGGTTCATGTCGCACCCGGTGTTCAGCGTGAGCTTCGACGACTCGCTGGCGGTCGCAGTCGAGCGCCTGGACAAGGCCCACGTCTCGGGGCTGGTGGTGATGGAAGACGACTGGCCGATCGGCGTCTTCACGCAGATCGAGGCGCTCGAGGCGAAAGACCTGGCGCGGGACACGCCGGTGGAGCAGGCGCTCTCACCCGCCATGCTCTGCTTGGACGTCGAGACCCCCCTCTACCGCGCGGCCCAGCAGGCCCAGGCGATGGACGCGCGTCGCATCATCGCGGTGAAGAACCGCCGGCTCGAGGGCATCCTGACCGGGCTCGATTTCGCACGGGCCGCGTCCGCCTGAGCCGATCCCCAAATGAGCTCTCGGCAGCCCGAACGCCCGGCCTGCCCTTGAAGCGCGCCGCGGCCTCCGCTAGCCCCTCGGCCATGGCGCTCCGCGAGTCGTATCCGTATTTCGTGGGCGGGCGAGCCGAAGCACCGAATTGCGATCTGCCCGTGACCAACAAGTACACGGGACAGGTCGCCACCCGGGTGGCGCTGGCCGACGCCGATGCGATCGACCGCGCCATCGCCGCGAGCGTGACGGCCGCCGCCGCGTTCGCGGCGTGGCCCGCCTATCGGCGGCAAGAGGTGCTGTTGCACGCGGTGGGGCGCTTCCGCGAGCGCTTCGAAGAGCTTGCCTACGCGCTCTCGGTCGAAGCGGGGAAGCCCATCCGAGACGCGCGCGGCGAGGTGACGCGGCTGATCGACACTTTCCGCGTCGCGTCGGAAGAGAGCGTGCGCATCGGCGGCGAGGTCATGACCCTGGACATCAGCGCGCGGGCCCGCGGTTATCGCGGCATGTACCGGCGCGTGCCGGTGGGGCCGTGCTCGTTCATCTCGCCCTTCAACTTCCCGCTGAACCTGGCCGCCCACAAGGTCGCAGCGGCGCTCGCCGCCGGCTGCCCCTTCGTGCTCAAGCCGGCCAGCCTGACGCCGATCGGCGCGCTCTTGATCGGCGAGGTGCTGGCCGAGACGGATCTGCCCTTCGGCACGTTCTCGATCCTGCCGTGTGCGCGCGGGGGTGCCGGCGCATTCACCCGCGACGACCGGCTGAAGCTGCTCTCGTTCACCGGCTCGCCCGAGGTGGGTTGGGAGCTGAAGCGAAACGCGGGCAAGAAGAAGGTGGTGCTCGAGCTGGGGGGGAACGCGGCGGTGATCGTCGAGCCGGACTGGGACCTGGAAGACGCCGTGACCCGCATTGCGTTCGGCGCCTTCTACCAGTCGGGGCAGAGCTGCATCAGCGTGCAGCGCATCTTCGCCCACGACTCGATCTACGAGGCACTGCGGGCACGCCTGGTGGAGCGCACCGAGCAGCTGGTGTGCGGCGACCCGCTGGACGAGGCGACCTTCATCGGACCACTGATCAGCGAGAAAGAGGCCGAGCGTGTCGCGACCTGGATCGCGTCGGCCCAGCGCGCGGGGGCCCGGCTCTTGTGTGGGGGCCAGCAGCGCGGCGCCCTGCTCACGCCGGCCCTGCTCGAAGACGTGCCCGTCACCGAGCCGCTGGTGTGCGACGAGGCGTTCGGTCCGGTCGCGGTGCTGAGCCGCTACAGCGACTACGACCAGGCGCTGGAGCAGGTGAACGCCAGCCCCTACGGGCTTCAGGCCGGCGTTTTCACCCGCGACCTGTACAAGGCGCAGGCGGCCTGGGACCGGCTCGAGGTCGGGGGCGTGGTGATCGGCGACGTGCCCAGCTTCCGCGTGGACAACATGCCTTACGGCGGCGTCAAAGACAGTGGGCTGGGTCGCGAGGGCGTGCGCTGGGCCATCGAAGACATGACCGAGATCCGCCTGCTGGTCGTGCGCACGCCGTAGGCCGCCAGCCCGGCCCCCCCCGACGGTCCCCGCTCCGGCCCCTCACGCCTCCGACTCGACCAGCTCACCCGCGTCTTCCGAGCCCGCGGGCAGCGGTTCGAGAAACGCGCGCGCACCCGCGCCTTCGGCGAGGGCATAGGCCTCTTCGCCGTGCAGCGTCACGTCGAGCCCTTCGAGCTCTTCGTCTTTCTGCGCACGCAGCCCCATCACCTTGTCGAGCACCTTCAGCAACACGAAGGTGCCCGCTGCGGCGAACGAGGCCGCCGCCAAGGCGCCGATCACCTGCTCGACGAACACGCCGGTGCCACCTCGGATCAGCCCGTCTTGACCGGCCGGGTTCCAGACCTTCGACGCCAGCACGCCGGTGAGCAGGGCCCCGAGCAGCCCGCCGACCCCGTGCACGCCGAACACGTCCAGGCTGTCGTCGTAGCCCAGCCGGTGCTTGAGCAGCACTCCGCCGTAGCAGGCCACCCCCGCCATCAGACCGATCACCACGGCGCTCATCGGCCCGACGAAGCCCGCAGCCGGCGTGATGGCCACGAGACCCGCCACCAGCCCCGACGCCACGCCCAGCGACGAGGGCTTGCCGTGCCGCACCCATTCGACCCCAGCCCACGAGAGGGCACCGAGACCGGCGGCGATGTGGGTGTTCACCAAGGCCAGCGCTGCGATCCCGTTGGCGCTGAGCGCCGACCCGGCGTTGAAGCCGAACCAGCCGACCCAGAGCAAACCCGCACCCAGCAGCGTCATCGTCAGGTTGTGCGGGGGCGCCTTGCGTTTCGGAAAACCAAAACGCTTGCCCAGCACGATGGCAAACACCAGCGCCGACACCCCCGACGAGAGGTGAACCACGGTTCCGCCGGCGAAATCCAGGGCGCCGCGCCCCAAGAGCCAGCCGCCGGGGCCCCAGACCCAATGACACAGCGGCGCGTAGATCAACACCGACCAGAGCACCGTGAAGACGGCATAGGTCGAGAACTTGAGCCGCTCGGCGTAGGCTCCCGAGATCAGAGCCGGCGTGATGATCGCGAACATCATCTGGTAGGCGCAGAACAGCAGGTGCGGCACCGTGGTCCCGGCGCGCGGCTCGAGGCCGACCCCCGCCAAGAACAGGTGACCGAAGCCTCCGATGAACCCGCCGCGCGTATCGGCGAACGCCAGCGAGTAGCCCACGGTTACCCAGGCCAGCGTCACCAGCCCCATGGCGAAGAAGCTGTGCATGAACGTCGAGAGCACGTTCTTGGCGCGCACCATGCCGCCGTAGAACAGCGCCAGGCCGGGGGTCATCATCAACACCAGCGCGGTCGAAACCAGGACCCACGCGGTGTCGCTTCCGTTGATCTCGCTCATGCACGGAAGCGTGACCCGCGCGTGTTTCGTGGGTGTTTCGCCCCGGTGTTCCCTCGGTGCACCCTCGAAAATTCTCGCGTGGGACATTGTCCCACACGGCCGCTCAGTCCGGGAACTGCATGACCGTCTTGCTCGAGCGCGGATCCGGCTCGCTCGCTGCGCGGAGGCCGAGAACCTGCGAGTCGGCGCGCTCGAGGCTGAACACCAAGAGCTCGAACGCCCGGTACACGACGTCTTCGACCTTCAGGCCGCGCGGCGCCGCCGTGGGCGACACCCGACACAAGGCCCAGCCCCTCTGCCCGACGCGCTCGAGCGTGCAGACCGGCAGGCTGATCATGCGGTGGTGTCGCCGGTGCTTGCCGTCCGCCGCCGGCCACTGGGCCACGTGCACGTGCACGTGGGCGCCCGTGGCGTGATGCGAGTAGAGGTACACCACCGAGTCGCCGAGCTTCAGCTCCAGGATCCGGAGCGCAGCGCTGCCGGTGCTGGCCTCGAGCGTGCGCAGGTGCCGCACCACGTCGATCCGGCGACCCGTGGACGCCGTGAACTCGGCCACCCGGGCCTCGACCTCGATCATCACGGCGCGCCACAGATCGTCCAGCGCCGCCTCAGCCCAGGCCTGGTGGTCGCGGCGCGCTTCCTCGGCCTCGCGCTCTCGCCGGGCTGCCTCGAGCCGTTCGGACTCGAGACGGCGCATGCGAGTGAACAATTCGTCCCAGCGCGACAAGACCGTGCTCCTCGGGTGCTACGAGCCTAGCACGACAAACCTTCCCGATCGCTCTAAGCTCGTGGACCCGTGACCGTGCGCGACACCGTGGAAGGGCTGCTCGACGACGCCCGCGACTGGTCGGAGTCCCGTTCGCCATGGGCGCGCCTGCCGCTCTTGCTCTACCTGGTGTACGCGGGTGTGCGTCACCTGCTCGATCCGATGTATCGCTCGTGGTTCGCCGGGCTCACGCTGGTGCTGCACGAGCTGGGGCACCTCTTCTTCAGCGCGTTCGGTCAGACCCTGATGCTGCTCGGTGGCAGCCTGACCCAGCTCGCCGCGCCCGCGCTGGTCGCGGCGTACTTGCTCTTCTTCCAGCGCGACTGGTTCGGGCTGTCGGTGGGCGTCTCGTGGCTGTCGTTCAGCACCTTCGAGCTCGCAACTTACGTGGACGACGCCAACAAGAACCAGCTGGCGCTGGTGGGCATGGGGGACAAGGTGCTGCACGACTGGGACACGCTGCTCACTCAGTGGCACCTGCTCAACCATTGCGGCACCTTCGCGTTCGCGCTGCGCGCGCTGGCCACGCTGGGCTTGGTCGCCGCCTTCGGTCTGGGCGGCTGGCTGGTGTATCGCATGCTGCGCTCGGACCGGCTCGCGGTGGACTGAACGCCGCGGCGGTGGCCCCGGAGGGGGTCGAACCCTCACGCCCTCGCGGGCCGTCGATTTTAAGTCGACTGCGTCTGCCATTCCGCCACGGGGCCGCGCGCAAAACGTAGCACGCGCTCTCAGTCGAAGGTCACGCCGAGCGAGAAGCGCCCGAACAAGTCCGCCGGAAACAGCGGCCCATTCAGATCGACGACCTTGCTCGCGCCGCGGTCGAGGGCGATCAAGAGCTGGTTGTCGCACTGATCGGTCGTCGCCTGACTGGGCGACGTGGCCCCCTGGGGGAAGCAGCGTTGCTGCTTCTTCAGATGCACCCCCAAGCCGATGCCGCCCGAAATGGTGAATGCACCCCAGCGCGAGTGGGAGCCGAACATGAAGAACGCTTCGCGCTCGGTCACGTCGACCTGGTCGATGACCCCGGCGTCGTCTTCGCTCCGGTATTCGTAACCATAGTTGGTGATGCCAGCGCGGATCACGTACCCACGGAACACTTCGCCATCGAGCCAGAAGCCCAGGTCGACGGAGGCACCGCTGATCGGGCCGAGCCCGCCCGACTTCTGCAAGACGTCGTTCGAGCCGCGGAAGTTCAGGGTCGGCGGCTTCTCGGCGGCAACGAACACCGGCACCACTTCGATCGAGAGGAAGTCGAGCAAGCCCACCTCGAGCTCGAGCCCCAGTCGCCCCTCGAGCAGCCAGTTGAACGGGTCGACGCGCGCCGACCACGGCGGCATCTGGAAGCCGCGCTCGGGCTTCTCGGGCGGCGGCGGCGGCGGCCCGGCGGCGGAGTAGTCGAGCGGCGGCAGCGCCGGATCCTGGCCCACCTCGGGCGCGGGCGCGGGCGCGGGCGCGGGCGGGGGCGGCGGCGGAGCAGGCGCCACGCTCGGTGCAGGGGCCGGGTCCGCGGGAGGCGGAGCCGGCTCGGCCGGCGGCGGGGGCGGCGGCTCCGGCGGCTCTTGAGCCAAGGCGGGCGCGGCCAGAGAGAGGAGGGTGAGCAGAGCGAGCGGGGGCGCAGTTCGAGTCACCCCCTTCGTCTAGAGCGGCTCTCGGCCAGATGGAACCCGGGGCGGGTCAGAACTCGGCGTTGCCCGGCGTGCGAGGGTAAGGAATCGCGTCGCGGATGTTGGCGAGGCCGCACACGTACACGACCAGCCGCTCGAGCCCCAGGCCGAAGCCGGCGTGCGGCACGGTACCGTAGCGCCGAAGGTCGCGGTACCACTGGTACGACGCAGCGCTGAGCTGATGCACGGCCATGCGCCGATCGAGCACGTCGAGCCGCTCTTCGCGCTGCGACCCACCGATGATCTCTCCGATGCCAGGGGCCAGCACGTCCATCGCAGCGACCGTCTTCTCGTCGTCGTTCAGCCGCATGTAGAACGCCTTGATCTGCTCCGGATAGTTCATGACCACCACCGGGCACTGGAAGTGCTGCTCGGTCAAGAAGCGCTCGTGCTCGGTCTGCAGGTCCATGCCCCACCCCACCGGGAATTCGAACTTCTTGCCGCTCCCCTCCAAGAGCTTCACGGCCTCGCCGTAGTCGACCCGGGCGAACGCGGCGTCGACGAACTTCTCCAGCCGCTCGATCGCGCCCTTGTCCACGCGCTCGACGAAGAACTTCATGTCGTCCTCGCGCTCGTCGAGCACGGCGCGGAACACGTACTTCAAGAACGCCTCGGCCAGGTCGGCGTCGTCGTGCAGATTGGCAAACGCGATCTCGGGCTCGACCATCCAGAACTCGGCCAGGTGGCGCGGGGTGTTCGAGTTCTCGGCGCGGAACGTGGGGCCGAACGTGTAGACCTTGCTCAGGGCCAGGCAATAGGCCTCGACCGCCAGCTGACCCGAGACGGTGAGGAACGCTTCCTTGCCGAAGAAGTCCTGCTGATAGTCGATCTTCCCGTCGGCGCCCCGGGGCAGGTTGGCCAGATCGAGGGTGGACACTCGGAACATCTGCCCCGCCCCCTCGCAATCACTGGCGGTGATGATCGGGGTGTTCACCCAGAAGAAGCCCTGTTCGTGGAAGAAGCGGTGAATGGCCTGGGCGATGCAGTGCCTGACGCGGGACACCGCGCCGAACGTGTTGGTGCGCGGGCGCAGGTGGGCGACCTCGCGCAAGAACTCCATGGTGTGGGCCTTGGGCTGGATGGGATAGGTCTCGGGGTCGTCGACGAAACCCGTCACCTCGACCCGGCTCGCCTGGATTTCGAAAGACTGGCCCTTGCCCTGAGAGCGCACCAGCTTGCCAGTGCAGATCACCGCGCAGCCCGGACCCAACCGTTGCACGTCGGAGTGATAGTTGGCGAGCGACTGCTCGGCCACCACCTGGATCGGCGCGAAGCACGAGCCGTCGCTGACGTGGATGAACGACAGCCCCGCCTTGCTGTCGCGGCGGGTGCGCACCCAGCCACGCACCGTCAGCTCTTGCCCTTCGACGCCCGCGCCCGAAAGCGCCTGTTTCACCGAGTAGACCAACATTTCGCCGTTCCTTCTACCGAGGGCGCGGATGATACCCAATCGGGCTGGTTGGGAAAGCGACAGCGCGGTATCGTGCCGCCGCCATGCGTTTCACGTGGGTCTGGGTCGCCTGCAGTTTGGTCCTGGGTTGCGGCTCGAGCGACGACGAGTCGACCAAGAGCGGCACGGGCGGCGCGGGTGGCGCCGGCCCGTGGCGCAGCGATGCGCCGCTGCCCGAGGCCATCGCGCATCTGTCGGCCACCGAGGTGGGTGGAAAGATCTGGGTGGCGGGCGGTGTGGCGGGCGGCGCGGTCAGCCAGAAGGTCTACTCCTACGATCCGGGGGCAAATTCCTGGGCCGCCGGACCGGAGCTGCCGCTCGGCCGCCAGCTGGTCGCGATGGGCCACGTGGGCGAGACCCTCTACGCCGTCGGCGGCTACTCCGACGTGGACGCGTCTCCCACCGACTCGACCTTCGTGCTCGAGCCCGGGGCGTCGGCCTGGAAGAAGGTGGCGTCGCTGCTGCTGAGCCGTGCCGGCGGGTTCGCCGCCGAGCTCGAGGCGGGCAAGCTGATCGTGGTCGCCGGCCAGGGGGACACCAAGCTCTTGGGCGACAGCGTGGTGCTCGACCCCGGCACGAACAGCTGGGCGGTGAAGGCGGCGATCCCGAACCCCCGGGTGCGCTTCGCCGGCTTCGTGCTCTCGGGCTGGTTGCACGCCGTGGGTGGGCGGACCGAGAGCGGTGGCGTCACCAACAAGGTCGACGTCTACGAGCCGAAGAGCGACAACTGGACGGGCCTGACCGACTTCCCTCACCCACGCGACGGGGTGGGGGCCGCCGTGCTCGGCACCCAGGCCTACGTCGCCGGCGGCGACGCAGCGGGGACGGTGGACGTGTGGGATGGCAATGCCTGGTCCAGCGGCCCGCCGCTGCCGACGCCGCGGATCGGCGCCGCGGTGGTCGCAGCCCAAGGCCGCCTCTACGTGATCGGCGGCGAGGCCGCCGCCGGCGGCGGCGCCAGCAACGTGGTCGAGTCGTACGCGCCGTAGCGCGCCGGGCTCAGCCCTCGACCACCCGCACCCGGTTCATCTTCACCGGCGTGACCGGCCGGTCGCCGTGATCGGTCTTGGTGGTCTCGATCTTCTTGACCACGTCCATGCCGGAGATGACCTTGCCGAACACCGGGTGCTTCGACGCGCCGGGGGAAAACCAGTCCAGATACGCGTTGTGCACGGTGTTGATGAAGAACTGGCAGCTGCCCGAGTTGGGGCGACCCGTGTTGGCCATCGACAGCGTGCCCGGCTCGTTCGAGAGCTTTGCGGTGTGCTCGTCTTGGAGCGGGCCCAGGGGGCTGTCGCCCGTGCCGGCCCGGGGGCTCGACGGGTCTTTGCTGTGCGGGCAGCCGAACTGCAGCATGAAGCCGTTTATCACGCGGTGGAAGTGCAGGCCGTCGTAGAAGCCGCTCTTCGCGAGCTTCACGAAGTTGCCGGCGGTGATGGGCATCTGATCGGTGAAAAGCTCCACCGTGATGTCGCCCAAGCTCGTCTCGAGAACTGCAGTCGGGTTGGCCATGGTGAGGCGCACGCTAGCACCCCTCTTGGGGCTTTTGGCACCAGAAGACGACCCGCCGAAGCCCCCTCTTGGCTGACCCGTCTGCGGCGGATCGGGCACCACCGTCGCGCCGTGGCGTGGAGGCTCGGCTCCCGGGCCCTTTGGCGAAGCCCCCGCCCGGGGCGGGGCGCGCAGCGGGGGCGCGCGGCGGGATTTACCAGCGGCGGTCGCCCCCCCGGGCCGGGTGGACTACGCTTCGGGGTGGAGGGACGCCCCATGGACGAATACTTGGACGACGAGCTCGAGATCATGTCCGAGCGCGCCCGCCAGCGCGCGGTGATCGACGCCGACCACTTCGAGCAGCCGCTGCGCGTGCTCTGCAAGAAGCCCGCAATCACGGTCAACACCGACGCGACGGTGGAGCAAGCCGTGGCACTGATGCGCCAGCATCGCTTCGGGGCGGTGGTGGTCACCCACGCCGGGAAGCTGAGCGGAATCGTGACCGAGCGGGACCTCTTGGTGAAGGTCGGGCTCGACGGCGAAGCCTGGCGCCGCCGCCCCGTGACCGACGTCATGACGCCCGACCCCGATGCGCTCGAGCTGGACGACGCGGTCAAGTTCGTGATGAACCACATGCAGGTCGGCGGCTACCGCCACGTGCCGGTGGTGAACGGTCAGGGCGAGCCCATCCACGTGATCTCGCTCCGCGACGTGGCTCGCTTCGTGTTCGACCAGTTCCCGAAGCTGGTCAGCAACATCCCCTCGCGACCGTCGCGCGGCGCGCCGCCCTGGGGCGGCTAGCCCCGGGGAGTTTGGCCGCGTTCTTGGGCCAAAACCCGCCGGGCAGGCTAGCGTGGTCGGGTCCGGTCCGATGAAGCACGCGCTCGTTCCCCTCTGCTTCGCGCTGGCCGCCTGGGGCTGCCAGGACGAGGAGAAGTGCGAGCGCGCCCGGCTGGCCACCGCCAACGAGTGGGAGAAGGTCCGGAACGAAGCGGGGCGCTTCAAGTTCCAGGGCGTGGCGGGCTACGAAGAGATGAACGCCGCCCAGAAGACCACGCACCTCGAGGCGTTCACGCTGATGGAGCAGCAGGCTCAGCTGGTGTTCGAGTCGTTCGCGTTCCAGAAGATCTCGTGGACCACCGGCACCAAGTCGCGCGACCGCGTGGTCAAGGAGTTCAACGGCTACTTCGACAAGGACAAGTACGTCGGCTTCAAGGGCCTGCTCGACTCGGCGCAGAAGCGCTTCAGCGAGGCCGAAGCGGCTTGCCGTTGAGCTCGCGGGTCGCCGTCGCGCTGCTCGTGACCGTGAGCGCCGGCTGCGACGACGTGCGACCGTCGTCGCGCCCGCCCCCCATCTCGCTGGTCGACCTTCAGCCGGCGCCCCCCCCGCTCAGAGAGTGCCGCTTCGAGCCGGTGACGCGCCCGGGGGTGGCCGCCGAATCCGGATCCGACATGTGCTTCACCGCGGGCGGCGCCGAGCCGTGGTGGACCCGCTATCGCGCCGATGCCGCACCGGCGCCGGTGCTGACCGACGACGCCGCCGCGCCGCCCCCGCCGTGTCCGGCAGAGATGGTGCTGGTCGAGGGGATGTACTGCCCCGACGTGCGCCACCGCTGCCTGCGCTACCTGGACGACGGCGTTCCGGGCGCGTTCTTGAGCCACCATCGGTGCGCCGAGTTCGATCGCACGCCCCAGTGCCTGGCCGCCCGCGAGCACCGACGCTTCTGCATCGACCGTGACGAATACGTTCCGCCCGGGGGCGAGCTGCCGCTGGTCGAGCAGTCGTGGACCATGGCGAAGGATCTGTGCGAGAGCCTGGGCAAGCGGCTGTGCTTCGAATCGGAGTGGCAGTTCGCGTGCCAGGGCGAAGAGCTGCGACCGTATCCCTATGGCTTCGACCGCAACGCCAAGCTCTGCAACCACGATCAGACCGACCTCGAGCATCGCGGCAAGCTCCGGGACAAGCGGGTGCGCCCGGCAGAGCGGCCGGGGTGCGTGAGCCCGTTCGGGGTGCGCAACCTGGTCGGCAACGTGGACGAGTGGGCCGTTCGCGACGGCATGCAGCAACCCTGGCGGTCGGCGCTGCGCGGCGGCTGGTGGCTCGCGGGCCGAAACAACTGCGTGGCTGCGACCACCGGCCACGACGAGTACTACTTCGGAGCGCAGACCGGGGTGCGCTGCTGCTCCAACGCGCTGTGACTCGGGTGTTTGGCGCGCCGGGCGCACGAGCCGCTCGACAGCGCGGCGGCGCCTGCCACAATGCGCCGCATGCGCGCGACCGTCGCGGCCTGGCTGGCCCTGGCCTCGTTCTTCTTCGCTTGCTCGTCGAACGACGCTGAGCCGGCTCCGGCAGGCTGGGCGCCAGGAACCGTGCTGGCGACCGCCCGCCAGCCGTCGGCGCGGGGCTGGCTCGACCGGCGCGGGCTGATCCACGCCCACAGCGTGCACAGCCACGACGCCTGCGACGGCGAGCCGAAAGACGCGAACGGCAAGCCCAACCTGCCGTGCCTCGACGACTTCCGAAGTGGGCTGTGCGCTACGCGCCACGACTTCGTCATGCTGACCGACCACAACGACTCGTTCGGCAGCACCGAGTTCCCTGCCACGCTCCTCTACGACGCGGCGAAGGGCGACGTCTTGCTGGAGCGCGCCGGTGGGCCGGTGGCCAGCTGGCTTGCGTGTCCCGACGGCAGCACGCCGCTGATCTTGGCCGGGACCGAGTCGAGCTTCATGCCCGTGGGCATCGAGCGGCACGTGGCCAAGACCCCCAGCGAGCGGGGGGCGGTCTACGGAGCGGAGACCCCCGAGGCCATCGAGCAGCTCAAGAAGCTGGGGGCGGTGGTGCTGCTTCAGCACACCGAAGATTGGACGGTGGAGCAGCTCGGCGAGCTGCCGATCGACGGCTTCGAGATGTACAACTTGCACGCCAACACCTTCCGCGGGGCGGGCGCGGTCATCCAGCTGATCCAGCGGATGAACGAGCCCGAGCTCATGCCGTACTCGGACCTGGTGCTGTTGCCCATCGTGAGCGAGGACAAGCGCTACCTCGAGCGCTGGGGCAGCGTGCTCGCAGCGGGGAAGAAGCGGGTAACGACCATGGGCACCGACTGCCATCGCAACTCGTTCAAGGACCTCTTGCCCGACGGTGAGCGCATCGACAGCTACCGCCGGATGATGGGCTGGTTCTCCAATCACTTGCTGGTCGAGCCCGGCGCCGACGGGGGCTTCGACGACCTGGCGCTGAAGTCCGCGCTGGGGGCCGGGCGGGCCTACGGTGCGTTCGAGGTGCTGGGCTTCCCCGTGGGCTTCGACTTCCACGCCGAGGTGGGGGGCGCGGTCACCGAGATGGGCGGCGACGTGGCGGCTTCGGCGGCGCCCGTGCTCCACGCCCGCTTGCCGACGGCAGAGGGCGGCTTTGGCCCGAAGCGTCCCGATCTGGTGGTGCGCCTGCTTCGCGCCCGGGTCGGCGGCTGGGACGTGGTGCACGAGACGGCCGAGGATCTGGCGCACCCCGTGAGCCAGCCGGGCGCTTACCGCGTCGAGGTGCGGATGAAGCCGCGTCACCTCGAGAAGCACCTGGCCAGCTACGCGGAGCTCGCCGAGAAAGATTTCGTCTGGATCTATTCGAACGCCATCTACGTGAAGTGACGCTCAGGCCCAGTCGGGCAAGCGCCCATCGAAGCAGGTGATGGTCCGCGGCGCGTTCGCCGAAGAGCGCAGCGCCCGCAGCGGTCGCTCGGGGGTGCCCTCCAGAATGCCTTCGCGCTCGTCCCAGTCCGGCTCGGCGCCGGGCGAGAGCGCGTGGAGCCCGCTCTGCAAGAGACCGATCACGTAGGTGTGCCCCGCCACCCTGCAGCCCAGCTCGCTCGACAGCGCCCGGGCCAGCTCGCGACCGGCCCGAGCCCCCAGCGTCTCGCAGCTGCGAAACCAGAGCAGGCCGCCGCGGTCGAAACGGCGCGCGACGCGGCGCAGGCGATCCCCGTGCGGGTGTCCGCGCTCGAGCCATGCGCGCTCGAGGCGCTCGGCACCAAAGCGCGCGTCCCCCCATTTGCCGTGGCCCCAGAACTGGATCTCTTCCACCCGGCGGGCCGGGAGCACCGTCTCGAGGAACTCGAGCGCTTCGCCCCAGCTGGCGGCACCCCGGGCGCGATCGAGCCACCCCCGGGCGCGATACCAGCGAGCCCCGGCAGCCCACGCCCAGCCAAGCCCGCGGGCATCACGGTCGTACACCAAGAGGCGCAAACCCTGCTCCGGCATGCGCCCAGTTTGCACCAACGCGGCAGCCGGTGCAGAAGGTCGAGCTCGATGCGGCGCCGTGCACTGATTTCTGCCGCGCTGATGGTCGCAGGCTGCTCGGCCGAGCCGGCTCCGGCCACGCTCGAGCCAGAGTGCACCGTCAACCAGTTCCGAGCGTGCGAGACCGAGCACTGCCGCGGCGCCCAGCAGTGCGTCGAGCCCGGGGCGTGGAGCCGCTGTTTCTGCACCGTGCTGGACGCCGCCGCCCCGCAGCCGCCCGACGGCTCCGACGCTGCCGGTGATTCGGCACCCGAGTGAGCCGCGCGTGCTAGAATCGTGCGCCTCATGACCCTTGCCTCGGACACCCCCGGCTCGATCGTGGACGCGAAGTACGCGCTGATCGAGCAGATCGGCGTCGGAGGCATGGGCACGGTGTGGCGCGCCTTGGTCTACGGCGCCGAGGGGTTTCGCCGCACCGTCGCAGTCAAACGCTTGAACGAGGCCTTCAACGACTTCCCGGAAGTCATCCAGATGTTCGTGGAAGAAGCTCGGGTCGGCGCCATGCTCAGGCACCCGAACATCGTGCAGATCCACGACTTCGGCATCGACGGCGAGGGGCAATATTATCTGGTGACCGAGTGGGTCGAGGGGCTGCACTTCGGGGACTATCAGAAGGGGTTCGACAAGCCCGCCCCGTGGCCGCTGGTCACCGCCATTGCCATCGAAGTGCTGCGCGCCCTGGACGCCGCCCACACCACGCGTAACGACGCCGGCAAGCTGGCGCCCGTCCTCCACCGCGACGTCTCGCCGCCGAACATCTTGCTCGACGTGAGCGGGATCGTGAAGCTGGCGGACTTCGGCATGGCCCGCGCCATGGATCGCGGGCGCATCACC
The DNA here is from genome assembly GCA_023150915.1 of Polyangiaceae bacterium. Taxonomy (GTDB): domain Bacteria; phylum Myxococcota_A; class Polyangia; order Polyangiales; family Polyangiaceae; genus JADJKB01. The sequence continues at coordinate 34,646 of JAKLKA010000013.1, read as the reverse complement.
CAGCCCAACGTGGTCAAGGGCAAGCTCAGCTACCTGGCCCCAGAGCTGATCCGCGGGGACGAAGCCACGGTGCAGAGCGATCTGTTCAGCTTGGGCGTCTGCCTGTGGGAGGCGCTGGCCGGGCAGCGCCTGTTCGACGCGGCGACCGACATCCAGGTGCTGGCCATGCTGAAGGACCCGCGCATCCCGCTGCTCTCGGTCAAGCGGCCCGAGCTTCCGATGGGCCTGACCACCACCGTGCACCGCGCGCTCGAGCGCGACCCCGCCCGCCGCTTCGACTCGGCCTTGCAGATGCTCGAGGCGCTCCGCGAGGTGCTGCGGGTGTTCCCCGAGTCGACCTCGGGCCCCGTCCTGGCGGGCAGCATCCGCGAGGTCCGCGAGCGGCTCCGGGCCCGCGGCTGAGCGCCGTCAGCTCGGGCACTGGCCATTTGTCGAGGTTTTTGTAGGTTGAAATTGAAAACCGTTTTCACCTGAGCTAGACCGAGGGGGTGAGCTCGAACCTCGCAGCGGCCGAACGGGGCCAGGTGGTGACCGTCGAGAGGGTCGGCGGCGAGCGGGCGTTCCGTCGCCGGTTGATGGAGCTCGGGCTGGTCCCCGGTACGCGCGTCGAGCTGGTCGGCGTCGCCCCGCTCGGCGATCCCATCGAGCTGTTGGTGCGCGGCGCGTGCCTGTCGATTCGGCGGGCCGAGGCCGAGCGGGTGGCGGTGGTGGCGGTGGAAGCCGCACGCGAGTCCCAGCCGAACAGCACGCGTCTCGAGCCCGAGCTCGAAGCGCGGAGCGCGATGTGAGCGCCGAAGCCTGTCACGAGCCGAGCCCGAAGCCCGCGCCCCCCACCCACCCCACGCCGCGGCGGCTGGTGGTGCTGGTCGGCAATCCCAACGTGGGCAAGACCACGCTGTTCAACCGCCTGACGGGCCAGAACGCACGCGTCGGGAACTATCCCGGGATCACCGTCGAGCGCCGTTCGGGCGAGCTCGCGCTGGGTGACGACGGCGTCGCCGAGGTGGTGGACGTCCCCGGCGCGTATTCGCTGGCTGCGCGGTCCCCCGAAGAGCAGCTCGCGATCAACTCCACCCTGGGCATCGCGGGCTTCGAGCGCCCCGACCTGGTGGTCGCGGTCGTCGACGCCGGGCAGCTGATCCGCAACTTGTACTTGGTGTTGCAGCTGGCCGAGCTGCGCGTGCCGCTCTTGGTGGTCCTGAACATGATCGACGAGGCCGGCGAAGCGCGACCCGACCCTGCGGCCGTGAGCGAGCTGTTCTCGGCACCCACCGTGGCCACCAACGCCCGAAGCGGCGAGGGCATCGAGGCGCTGCGTGCCGAGATCGCCCGGCGGCTGAGCGAGACGGGTGAGGCCCGGGTCGATCTCCCCTACCCGCCCGATCTGCGCTCGGCCCTCGACCGCGTGGCGGACGCGCTCCCCGCGGGCTGGCGCAAGAACGTGGAGCGCGATCGGGCCCTGGCCCTGTGGGCGTTGTCGAGCATCGACCCCGATGACGAGCTCGACTCGATCCCGCCGGCGCTGCGCGAGCGCTGTCTCGACGTGCAGCGCGATCTGAGCGGTCGCGATCTGGATCTGGAGGTGATCGGCGCGCGCTATGCGTTTCTGGACGCCCACGCCGACCGCATCTTCGGTCGCGCCACGCGGCACCCGCCGAAGCACGCCGGCTCGGCCCGACTCGACCGCGTGCTGTTGCACCCGCTGTTCGGCTTCGTGGCGTTCGTGGGCATCATGCTGGTGATGTTCATGGCTCTGTTCTCGTGGGCCGAGCCGGGCATCGCCTCGATCGAAGCCGCGTTCCGTGCCCTCGGCGAGCTGGCGAAGGCCCGCCTGCCCGAGGGCGTGGCCCGCGACTTCCTGACCGACGGCGTGATCGGCGGGGTCGGGAACGTGGTGGTCTTCTTGCCCCAGATCCTGCTGCTGTTCTTGTTCATCGGCCTGCTCGAAGACAGCGGCTACATGGCGCGCGTCGCCTACTTGATGGATCGCATCATGCGCGCGCTGGGGCTCCACGGCCGGGCCTTCGTGCCCATGCTGTCGGGCTTCGCCTGCGCGGTGCCGGCCATCTTGGCGACCCGCACCATGGAACGCCGACGCGACCGCCTGCTCACCATGCTGGTGGTGCCCCTGATGACCTGCTCGGCCAGGTTGCCGGTCTACTCGCTGATCATCGGCGCGCTGTTCCCCGACCGCGCATTGCTCGGGTTCTTGCCGCTCGGCGCGGTGTTGATGGTGGGGATGTACGTGTTCAGCATGGTGATGACACTGGTCGCGGCCGCCATCATCGGCCGCACCGTGGTCCCCGGCCGACAGGTACCGCTGATCCTGGAGCTGCCTCCGTATCGTGTGCCGCTCTTGCGCGGGGTGCTGCGCATGATGGTGGAGCGTTCGTGGGTGTTCTTGAAGGAAGCGGGCACCGTGATCTTGGCGTGCACCATCGTGCTGTGGGCGCTGCTCGCGTTCCCCCGCGCCGAGGCCGCCGCCGTGCCGCCCACCGCCACCGCCACCGCCACCGCCGCAGCCGCAGCCCCGAGCGAGGCGGCGTCGAAGGCCGCCGCCCTGGAGAAGAGCTACGGCGGGCGGCTGGGCAAGTCGCTCGAGCCGGCGCTGGAACCGCTGGGTTTCGACTGGAAGATCGGCATCGGCCTGATCGGCGCGTTCGCCGCCCGCGAGGTGTTCGTCTCGACCTTGGGCGTGGTCTACGGCGTGGGTGCCGCCGACGACGACACCTCGCCACTTCGGCAGCGGATCAAGACCGAGATACGCGCCGACGGGAAGCCGACCTATTCGGCGCTGACGGGACTATCGCTGATGGTGTTCTTCGCGCTGGCGTGCCAGTGCATGAGCACGCTGGCGGTGGTGCGCCGTGAATCCCGGAGCTGGCGCTGGCCGGCCTTCCTCTTCGCGTACATGACGGCGCTGGCTTACGCAGCAAGCCTGCTGGTCTACCAGGGCGGGCGCCTGCTCGGCTTCGGCTGATCTCAGAACCGGCCCGAGAGCGTGGCGAAACCACCGCCCGGCCGCGCGGCGACGTCCACCTGCAGCCGCTTGGCCTGCTCGGCCGCCGCTTCGGACTTCTTCCCGGGGGCGAGCAGCAGATACGTCCCGATGCCGAGCGACACCAGGCCGACGCCGAGCGCGACGTCGGCGTACAGGTACTTCTTCTCGATGGGGTCCAGATCGTCGTCGGTGCAGGTCTTCGAGTCGGCACACTCGAGGTCGGCCTTGTCACTGTTGCCGCTCAGCCCGAAATAGGCGAACCCGCCCAGGCCGACCACGCCGACGCCCATCAGCACATAGGCCAAGGTCTTGCCGCTCTTGACCTGCTCGGTGCCGACCTGGGCCGGGCCGTCGTCGCGCGCCGGCGGCGTGTCGTCACCGGCCTTGGGGGCCTCGAACGAAAGCTCGATCTGCTGGGCCTTGGCGCCCTCTTTGACGACGAACTTGAGGTCCTTCTTCCCGTGCTTCGCGTTCTCGAACACGAAGGTGTGGGTGCCCGGATCCATCGGAACGGCCTTGCCGTCCAGCGACTCGGTCAGCACCTGCTCGCCAAGCGTCACTTTCACGTCGCTCAGTTGCTCGTTGCCGGCCTTGGCGCTGAACACCACGGTCGGGATCGCGCCTTCGACCTCGGACAGCCACTTCGCGCAGTCTTTCTTGATGAACGCCGGGCAGGCCGACTGCGAGCAGGTGACCAGGCTCTCTTTGGCGGCGCGCAGCTTGCCGCTGCTGCGCTGCTCTTGCGACGCCTCGTAGGCGGCGGCGCAGTCCTTCTTGGTGTCGGCCGCCGACGGCCGCGCGACCAGCATGACCAGGGTCCCGAGGAGCGCAAGAAACGAAAGTCGCGGCATCGAGCCCGAAGCTTAGCGCATCTGCCCGGCGGGCCGACAAGAACCGGCCGCTCACATGCAGCCGGGCTTCACGCGACGCACGCCGTTCTTGTCGATGGTGAAGGGCGGATCGCAACCGTCGGCGCCGGGCTTGGGAGCCGTCACCGGACGCTTCGGCCCGCCGCCGACCGGCGGCTTGGCGGGGGCCTTGGCCGCCGCCTTGGGCTCGGGTGCGGCGCTGGCCGCCGGCGCCTCGACGCTGGCCGCCGGCGCCTCGACGCTGGCCGCGGGCGGAGCCGTCACCGTGGGGACCGGCTCGGGCGTCTCGGCGGTGGGCGTGGCCGGGGTCGTGGGCAGCGGATCGCTCGCGATCACGTCGACCGCGTCGGGCTTCTTCCGGGACACGAGGATGGCCGCCACCACCACGAGCGCGACGCCAAGTGCCACGGCGACGCCGACCAGCGCTGCCAGAAGGCCGCGGCGCCGGGGCGCCACCGACATGCTCGACGCGTGAGTGCCGACCGACGGCCGCGAGACCCCCGTCACGTGCGACACCTGTGACGGTGAAGTGATCGGATCGCCCTGCGGGCCGGCGGCCGGCCAGCTCACCGGCACGGGCTCGGTGGGGGCCAGATGCCCGGGGTGGGACGCGACCGGCGGTGTGGACATCGGCGCGGAATCGACCGGGCGAATGTGCGCCAGCGAGCCGCTCTCGATCTCGGCGATCTGGCGGGCGCGCTTTCCGATCGTCTCTTCGCCAATGCGCTCGGCCCACTCGCCGACCTCGCGCGCCATGGCGATGGGCCCCGCGTGCTCGAGCGCGATGGCCATGTCGCGGGCCGTGGGAAAGCGCGCCTCGGGGTCTCGCGCCAGCGCCTGCATCACGATCGGATCGAGATGGGCCGGCACGCTGGCCTCGACGCTGGAGGGCGTCGGGATCTCTGCCTGCAGCAGCTTGGCCATGATCTCGCCCGGATCATCGCCGTCGAAGAGCCGGCGCCCGGTGAGCGTCTCCCACAGCACGATGCCCGCGGCGAACACGTCGGTGCGCCGATCGACGCCTTTGCCGCGGAGTTGCTCCGGCGCCATGTACGCGACCTTGCCCTTCATCTGGCCGTCGCGGGTAGAGGTGACGCGGGCGGCCGCCTTCGCCACGCCGAAGTCGAGCACGCGCGAGGCGCCGTCGGTGCCCACCAGGACGTTCTGGGGGCTGATGTCGCGGTGGACGATGTTGAGCGGCACGCCCTGCTCGCTCTTCGCCTCGTGCGCCGCGTGCAGCCCGTGCAAGGCACCGGCCATGATGGCCACGGCCACGCGGGGGGGCACCATCTCGCCCTGGCGACGGGTCGCCCGGATCAGCTTCGAGAGCGCCTCGCCGTGGACGTACTCCATGACGAGGAAGACCTCGTCGTCCAGCGGGACGACATCGAGCGTGCTGACCACGTTCGGGTGCCGGATGCGCGCCGCCAGCCGCGCTTCGTCCAGGAACATCGACACGAAGTCGGGGTCTTTGGCGTACTGGGGGTGAAGGCGCTTGACGGCAACGGTCCGAGAGAAGCCGACCGCGCCCACCAGCCGCCCGAAGTGCACCGTGGCCATGCCACCCGCGGCGATCTCGCCGTAGAGCGCGTAGCGCCCGACGATGCGCGGCTCGGCGAGCAGCACGGGACTGGCCTGCATGGATCCTCGCTAGGCTATCAGACGGCGTCAGGCTCTGGTAATCACTGGCCGAAAATGCCCGCGGGTCGCACCTACACCGACTCCGACGCGGCGCACCACGCGCCGCCCGCGCTCGATCAACTGCGCAGGCTTCCACGACAATTCTATGGACAGCCGGTGCTCGAGGTCGCGCGCGCGTCGGTGGGCAAGCTGCTGGTGCATCACCGCCGCGGGCGCACGCTGGTCGGACGGATCGTCGAGACCGAAGCTTACCGCGGGCCGGAAGACCTGGCGGCGCATAGCGCCGGCGGCCGCCGAACCCCACGCAACGAAGCCATGTGGGGCCCCCCGGGCCACGCCTACGTATTCTTCGTGTACGGCATGCACTGGCACCTGAACCTGGTGGCGGGGCTCGACGGCGAGCCACACGCAGTGTTGATTCGCGGGGTGGAGCCGCTGCTCGGGGTGGAGTTGATGGCGCGCCGCCGGAAGATGACGGCCGACCGCCGCGAGCTGACCAACGGCCCGGGCAAGCTGTGCGTGGCCTTCGGCATCGACCGCCGCCACGACGGCGTGGACCTGACCGGCAGCAGCGGGCTTTACCTGGCCGACGCTCCGGCCACGCGGGTGGTGACGGCGCGGCGCGTCGGCATCGACTATGCCGGCGCCTGGGCAAAACGGCGTTGGCGCTTCCTCGAGCCGGGAAACCGCTACGTCTCGCGGCCGCCCGAAGGTAGGCTGCGCGGCGCATGACCTCCGCGCTCAAGGGCCGACGCGTCGCGCTCGCGGTTTCGGGCAGCATCGCCGCATACAAGGCGGTGCTGGTCGCGCGGCTCTTGGTGACCGCAGGCGCCCAGGTGCAGACCCTGTTCACGCGGTCGGCCAGCCAGTTCGTCGGCGCTCAGACGTTCGCTGGGGTCACCGGGCGTCCGGTGCTGTCGGAGATGTTCGCGCCGGGCGCGGCCGGCGAGCCGCACGTGGACATCGCGCGGGAGTCGGAGCTGATGCTGATCGTGCCGGCCACCGCGGACCTGCTGGCCCGGCTGGCCGGGGGGCGCGCGGATGATCTGGTGGCGGCCACGGCGCTGTGCAGCACCTGCCCGGTGGTGGCGGCGCCGGCCATGCACCCTGCGATGTGGGCGCACCCCGCCACGCAGCGCAACCTGCGGACGCTGACCGGCGACGCCCGCGTGCACCTGGTTGGGCCGGTCGACGGCGAGGTCGCCTCGGGGGAGCGGGGGCTGGGGCGCATGGCCGAGCCCGACGCGATCGTGGCTGCTGCGCTGGCGGCCCTCGCGCCGCGCGATCTGGTCGGTCGCCACCTGGTCGTCACCGCCGGCCCCACCATCGAGGACATCGATCCGGTGCGCTTCTTGAGCAACCGCTCGAGCGGAAAGATGGGCTTCGCCATCGCGGCGCGGGCCCGCGCGCGCGGCGCCGACGTGACCTTGATCGCGGGGCCGACGCCGCTGCCAACGCCCGCCGGCGTGACGCGCATCGACGTCCGCAGTGCCCTCGACATGCAGGCAGCGGTCGGCCGGGCCCTGGGGGCAGCGCTCGATGCGGCCGACGCGCTGGTGATGGCCGCCGCGGTCGGCGACTATCGACCGACTTCGACCCACGACCAGAAGCTGAAGCGAACGGCCGACGCCCTCGAGCTCGGGCTCACGCCGAACCCCGACATCCTTGCCGCCGTGGGCGCGGCCCGCCGCGGGGTGCGGCCGGTGCTGGTGGGCTTCGCGGTCGAGGCCGCCGGCGATGCGCAGGTCCTTGCCTACGCACGCGCCAAGCTCGATTCGAAGCGCGTGGACGTGGTGGTTGCCAACCACGCGGCCGACGCGTTCGGCAAGGACGACAACCGGGTGACGCTGGTGACCCGCGACGGCGCGCAGGCGCTGGCGCCGGGGCCCAAGTCGGAGCTGGCCGACCCCATCTTGGACTTCGTCGCGAAGAAGCTGGAAGAGCCGGGCTGATGCGACCGATCGCGGTGGTGGTGCTGATCGTCGCGGCGGTGAACGCCGTCGCGTTTCGCCTGGAGTTCGCCGGCAGCTGGAAGTTCTGGGCCCTGCTCGGCCTGCCCTACGCGGCGCTGGCCGCCTGGGCGCTGTGGTCGCTCTGGGATTCAGGGACGCTGCTCGACGTGCTGAAGCCGCGCTGGGGCGACTTCAGCATGGGGTTCTTGACCGCGGCGCTGCTCCTCGGGGCCACCTGGACGGCGCGCAGCCTGATCGTGCCTGCGGGCAGCGAGCGCCACCTGTGGTTCTTGCGCCTCTACGCCCAGGTCGGCGACGCCGACGCGGTGCAACGCTCGCTGGCGCTCACGGTGGTGCTCTTGGGCATTGCCTTGGCCGAAGAGCTGACCTGGCGAGGCTTCGTGCTGCCGGCCGCCGAGACTCGCTTTGGGACCCGCACGGGTTGGGTGGTGGCGGCGCTGGCATACGCCGCCGCGCACCTGCCTTCGGTGCTGTCGCTGGCCGACCCCATCGCAGGGCCGAACCCGCTGCTCTTGCTGGCCGCCCTGGGCGCAGGCCTGGTCTGGACCTTCACCGCCAAGATGACGCGGCGGCTGCCGCCCGTCATCGTCTCGCACCTGGCCTTCGCCTATTTCTCGGTGGTGCAGTTCCGCTGGCCCGGAATGTGAGCCCGGCTCACTCGCCGCTCACCGGAGCCAGGCAGTGCGTGAGCATCAGCGCGTACACCACGCGGCGCACCACGTCGGGATGGTGACCCGCTTCGATCAGATCTGGCACCGACGGCTGGCCGCCGGCCAGGGCATGGGCCACCGCCAGCTCGTCGTCGGTGAAGTCGAAGACCGAGGGGTCGGCCTCGGGGTGAAGCGCCAGCGGCAGGGCGGCGAGCTTCAGCAGCATGGCGTCCATGGCCGACTCTTCCGGGTGCTCACGCAGCCCACGCGAGAGTGCGCCGAGGGGCGAGGTGACCCCGGGCACGTCGCCCCACAGCACCTGCACCAGATCGAACCCGTTGTAGAAGGCGTAGCGCGTCGCCGGCGGAAGGCCGAACAAGAAGGCCAGGCGCTCGATGATCTGTTCGTTGCGCACTTCCGCGATCTGCTCGGCACTGCACAGGCCAGAGGCCAAGAGCTCTTCTTCCAGCGTCGCTTCGTGGGTCGGCGGCTGGGTGATGGGATCGTTCTGGAGCTGCTCTTGCTCGATGGCGCCGAACGCCACCAGCAGGGGGCCCAGCGCGGCCACGCGGGCGTTCACGTGCACCTTGGTGGGAATGCCGTCCTGGAACAGCACCGCGTGCTCGGCGGGGTCGTCCCCTTCGTGCTCCACGGGCTCGGACAGGACCAGCGTGCCCGAGAGCGCGCGGTCGAGCACGTACAGGAACACGTTCGAGAACGGCGTTCGCTCGAGAGAGCCGCTGGCGCTCGGCGCGTGAGTCTCGGGCCCCGGCTCGTCCACCGGTTCGCCCAGGGGCTCGAGAGTGGCCGGAGCGCGCCGCCAGTGCGACGACGGGTCGGACGGCTCGGCGACGACCAGCTCGTCGGTGTCCGGGATCAGCTCGGGCAAGCCCTCGGTCTCGAGAACTTCGGACGGGCGGCGCGTCAGCTGCTGGCTCAGCTTGCGCTGACGCGGTGGCGGCGAGGGAGCGGGTGCGGGCGCTGGTGCGGGGGCCTCTTCTTCATCGAAGTCTTCGGAGCGCGGGTCGCGGCGTGACCGAGGCGCGTCGACCACCTCGACCAGCGAGGCCCGCGAGCGCCGCATCTTCACCGTCGACGCTGGGGTCGGCGTCAGCTCGGCGACCGAGGGCGCTCGCTCGCGGGGCGGCGGCGTCAGCTCGGGCTCGGACGACAGCCTGAGCTGTGGCGCAGGCGTCAGCTCTTGCACCGACGGCAGGCGACGCTGCGAAGCCGGCGGTATGTCGTGAGAGGACGGGATCTGCTCGCGCGGCGCCGCGAAATCGGCCACGGACGGAGCGCGTGGCCGGACCGTCTCGGTTTCGACGTCGGCGATGGACGGGCTCTGGACCGGCGCCGCACGGGCCGAGACCGGCACCTCGGGCCGGGGCGGCTCGGGGGCCCCGGCCGCGAGCACTGCCTGGCAGGCCTGAAGCAGCGTCGCATCGGGCTGGGCGATCACGCGCACCACCTGGCGCTGATCGTCGGCCGCCAGATCGAGCGCCACCTTCATGCGCAGCGGCTTGCCGGAGGCGTCGTACACCAGCCGCACGGTGGGCCGCGGATAGTCGGCAGGGTTGTCCGGCGAGCGCAGCACCACGGCGCTCTCGCCCGTCGAGAGCTGGACGGGGGAACCGCGGGGGAACACACCGAGCGCGCCCACCAGGAGCACGAGCATGGCCTGATCGACGGTGTCGCGCGCCTCGCCCCGCAGGGTCGCGATGGCGTCGTCGACGCTGGGCGACTGGTTCGACGCCAGGTCGGGCTGCATCAGCTCGTTGAAGCGATGCGCGGTCGCCACGATCCGCGCCGCCACCATCGGCTTGTACTCGCCGTCGTACATCGGCCCGAGCCGCGTGACTTGCCTGAGCCAGTGCGCTTCGTAGGCGATGACCGTGCGCACCATCGATGCGTCGCGGACCTGCCCCAGGGCCGTCAGCACGGCCGCCGTGGCCGCCGGCAAGCGCTGCTCGGCGGTGGGCGTCATCCGGGTGGCCACGGCACCTTTGCCGGTGCTGCCGCTGACCAAGGGGATCGCCACATCCATGAACAGCGCCGACATGGCGATGCGCGAGAGCGTGGCCAGATCTTGGGTGAGCTGCCGACCCATGGCCACGGCCAAGATGGCGCGGCTGACGGAACGCCCCGCAGCGTCGTTCACGGCGCTGCGCATGCCGGTGACCCCGAGAAACGCCGGCGTGTCCCCCTCGGAAAGAACCACCAAGCGTTGCGCCAGCCGCTTCACCTGATTGGGCAGCTGATAGCGCGCCGCTTGCAGGTTCTCGTACACCCGGCGCATCACCACCACGGTCGTGGCGTACGTCCGGAGGATCTGATCCTCCGCGGACATTTCCTGGTCGTTCTCGTCGAGGCGGGCCGCGCTGACGAACCGCAGCCGGACGCGGGGCGAGGGCTCGATCACTCCGTGCTCGGCGCGCGTCTTGTGCGGAGGCTGGAACAGCCGCGCCATGGCAGACAGGTCGGCCCGGTCGGCGTCGGTCTGGATGGTGAGCTGCGTGACCCCCAGGCGACGCACCAGCTCGGACAGCTCGAGGGCAGACTCGTATTCCGTGCGCGACGCCTTGAGCAGCTGGCCACACACGAACACGGTGCTCTTGGCGAACAGCAGCGTGAGAGGCTCGCCGGTCTGCGCCCCGAACGCCTTGAGCGCCTCCACCGTCTGGTCGAGCTGCTGCAAGAACGCCATGTTGTCGAGAGCGTGGAACTGAGCCACCTTGAGCAAGCGGAAGATCTGGCTGGCGAGGGCAGAGCCACGTTCGCGGGCCTGCTGCCGCTGGGCGAGCTCGGCCACGTTGCGCATCAAGAGCTGCGCGGTCTCGGCTGCGGGCTCGGTCATCGGGCCGAGAGCCTCCGCCGCATGGCCGCCGCCGCTTGCGCGGCCACGTCACGCACGGCCTGAGAGTTGGTCCACTTGTCGGCTGCCTTGTCCAGCTCGACGATCACCTCGCGACTGCTGCTCAGGCGCTCGAGCAGGTGAATGGCCATGATGCGCGTGTCGTCGACCGACTCGCGCGTGAGCATCCCGGCCTTCACCGCCAGGTCCTTGACCAGACTCTCGGCGCGCACCGGCGAGAGCTCCCACAGGGTCTCGAGCGCCAGCTGACGTTCTTCGGTCGGCAGCTTGTGGAACGCCGCGTCGCCGATCAGCTGCACCAGCGTGGGCCCCGCCTCTTTTACCTTGTAGCGAGCCATGGTGCGCAGCACCGCCATGCGCACGCCCGGGTCGCGGTCGGCCAGCAGGCGCGAGAGCTCGTCGCGCAGGCCCTCGGGCGAGGTCTTGGCGCGGACCGCCACGGCCTCGACGCGGAGCTCGGGGAAGGCGTTCGACTCGGCGGCCTTGAGCGCCCGCGCAGCGGCCTCGGTGCCGAGCCGGCCGAGCAGGCCCAAGATGGCCCGCCCCCGCGTCAGATCGGCCTCGCCGAGCAGCGCCCCGATCTGCTCTTCTCGCCCGACCGCGTGCATCTCGAGGTAGCGCATCAGAGCGTCGCGAATCGGCTCGACGTCGGTGCGGGCCAGCGCACCGAGGACGGTGTCGAAAGCCTGCGGCCCCGCCTCGACGATCAACTCGGCCAGATGCGGCGCCGAGCGCTCGACCGCTTCGCGCTCTCGCTCGGGAACGGGCCGCGCCAGCTCTTTGAGCACCAGGCCGAGGGTTGCTTCGTCGAACAGCTCCCGCGCCAGCTCGGCGCGTGCCCCCGGCCCGGCCCGCGTCACCAGCTGAGCGAGCACCGCCAGGGTTCGGCGGAGGGCAACCTCCAGGCTCTGGCTCGAGGCGGCTTCGTGCAGGCCGACCTGGAGCGGCACGGCGATGAGCGCCAGGTTGCCGTGCGCCATGGCATCACTGGCCGCGTGGGCCAGCACCTTGACGTAGCGCGCCTCCCACTCGGCCTCGGGCATGTCGAGCGCCGCGGCGATCATCTGCCGGGCCCGCTCGTCCAGCGCCGCCGCCCCGGCCGACCGCACGGCGCGGAGCGCGACCTGATGCGCCGTGATCATCGCCGCGCGCTCCTCGTTCGACATCGGCTCGGTCTCGACGTCGGCGCCGGCCCCCTTCTTCCGGACCGTGCTCTGGACCAGGTCTTGCCCGGATTCCATCAGGTCGTCGTACTCGCGATCGAGCTCGTCGGACGCGCCCACCGTCAAGAACGAGCTGACCACCTGGTAACGCACGTGCTCGAGCTGCTTCTCCCAGAACGCGGTCGCCAGGTCGTCCTCGGGCGAGAAATCGCGCATCGGGTCGCGGCGCATCAGGTCGAGCAACGTCGCCACTTCGTCCAGGGTCACGCCCGGCGTGATGGTGAACTCGCGGAAGCCGCTGGCGAACAGGTTGTAGGGGATCTCGTCGAAGGGGTGCAGTGGCTCCCACAGCACGGCGTTCCGATAGGTGAACGAGTGGGGCTTCACCTCCCACGACAGCCCGCTCGGCTGGCGAGCGCAGTGCGCGCTGATCACCTCGTGCACCGACTGCATGTGCCCGACCACGACCTTGTGACCGGATGAGTATTGCCGCACGGCGTTCAACGCGCGCTCGATGCGCACGAAGATCTCCTTGATCCGCTCGACCGCTTCCAGCTCTTCCGCCGTCAGCTCGCGGGCGACTTGCTCGCTGTCGGCGGTCTCGGCCAGCGCCGCGAGCAGCTGCGCCCGACCGTGGGGCCGCTGGGGCTCGGGGGCGGTGACCTCGGGGGTGCCGCGGAGCGCCGCCAGCACGCCGGCGATGGCCTCGCGCATCTCGTCGGCGTTCTGGAAGCGGTTGCGCGGGTCCCACGAGAGCGCCCGGTCGATCAGCGACACCACCCCCGGGGCCAGCTCGGGGGCGACCTGTGACACGGAAGAGGCCGGCTGCGTCGCGGCGAGCACGAACGCTTCCTGGTGCGAACGCCCCTCGTGCAGGCGTTTGCCGGTGATCATGGCGTGCAGCACCGCGCCAATCGCGAAGATGTCGGTGCGCCCGTCGATCCGATCGTTGGCCCCGAGCGCTTGCTCCGGCGCCATGTAGGCTGGCGTGCCGAGGGCGGTACCGGCCAGGGTCGGGTCGACCCCGGCCTCGCGCTTCCGCGCCACGCCGAAGTCCAGCACCTTCACTTCGCCGGCGTCGGTGACGAAGATGTTCGCGGGCTTCAGGTCGCGGTGGACGATCCCCTCGGCGTGACACACCGACAAGAAGTCGAGCACGCAGTCGGCGACCTCGAGCGCGAACTCGACGTCGAGCACGCGGTTGTGCTTCTTCCACAGCTTGTCGAGGGTGGAGCCCTGGAGGAACTCCATCACGAAGTAGGGATCGTTCTCTTCGCTGACCCCTTCGTCGTACACGTGTACGCGACCCGGGTGATCGACCGCTTGCTGAAGCTGCGCTTCGCGGATGAAGCGCTGCCGCACGCCTTCGTTGGTCGAGAACGAGCTGTGCAAGACCTTGACCGCCACGGGCGTGTCGGCCTCGTCGCGGCTGGCGTAGACCGCCGCCATGCCGCCCATGCCGATCAACCGCTCGAGCGGCCAGCGCCCGGCCAAAACGCTGCCGAGTCGCTGCTTGGCGAGGCTGACTTCGTCTTCTGCGGAAGGGTCTGCCAATGCACCACCCGGCCGGCATCATAGACAAAAACCCAGCGGCCGCAGCGTCTCGCGTGGCTGCGGCCTCGGGCGGGGTATTTCAGCGGGTTCAGCGCTTGTCGGCCACCGCGGTGGGGGGCTTGGTCTCGAGCGTGAGCTCTGCCAGGCGGTCGGCCAGGGCGACCTTGCCGGTCATCAGCTTGCCCTTCAGATCGCTGACCTCGATCGTCGCTTTCTGCAGCCGCTCGCTGATCTCTTCCATCTTCTTCGCCAGATGGCGGTTGAGCTTGTCCGCGGCGTTCACTCGCCTGAGCGTGACCAGCTGGGCGTGGATCTCGTCCACGCGCTCGCGATAGGTGGTCATCTGCGACTCCAGCGTCGCGACGTGCTCGCGGGTGTCGACCATGTCCTTGTACAGGCGTACGATCTCGTCCAGCTGTTTCGCGAGCTCCGGCTGCACCGGCTTCTGCTTTTTCAGGAACAACGCCAGCGTCTCGACGCCGGCATCGGTGTTGATGTCGATGGTCTTGTCCAGGGGCTGGCTCTCCTCGATCACCAGCTCGAGGGCGCCCCGCGCCGGCACGGTGATGGGGAAGAGATGAGCGCCGCGCAGCTTCTCGACCTTGACCTTCGAGTCGCGCAGCTTCCAGCCCTCGGGCACCGCGTGCCGCACCCAGACCTTCGCCGGCGCGTCGCCGCGGTTGGCCAGCGCCAGCTTGGTGCGCCGGACGGTCTGCGCCTCGGTCCGCACGATGCCGCGCTGAATGGTGACCAGCCGATCGATCTCTTCACGGGTGTCGACCACCGGCTCGACCACCAGCTGCTTGTCGAGGGCGAAGGGGATGAACGCCGCGCTCTTCGGCGGAATGGGCTCGCTCAGGCCTTCGCCCAGGAACTGCCCTTCGGCGTAGACGGTGAACGGCCCCGATTCCAGGGTGTGCTCGCTGGGGTTGTCCAGCCGAACCGCGCGAAACGCGAAGCGCTTGGAACCGCGCGACGAGACCGGATCGTAGTAGTAAACCTGCTCGCCGCGGGTGGTGACGTTCAGCATGTTGAGCAGCGCCGAGCGGTCTTTCTTGATGCTGAGCGGCGTGGGCGCAATGAACAGCGCGCTGCCGATCGGATCGCTCTGCGCGCTGGGCGCCGCGGCGGGCTTGGGCTGCGCCGGCTTGGCGTCGTCGTGCGCGGCCACCAGGCGCACGCCGTCGCGGTCCGAGGTCTTGCCCGTCGCCACGACGTCGATCTGGGCTTCGGGCACGCCGTTGGCGAGAAGCGCGTTCTTGACCGCGTTGGCGCGGCCCAGGGCGGCCTGCTTCTGGTCCTTCTCCCCCGGCTTGGCATAGCCCTCGACTCGGATGCGTTGACCGCTGGCGCGCAGCTTGGAGGCTAGTGTCACCACCTTGCCGGCGCCGGCCGCGGGTACCGGCTGCTGCAGCATTCGAGCACGCGCCTTCATCTTCACCGCGGGCTTTCCACCGGCAGCGCGGTCGCCCCCTCCCCCCGCTGCAAGGTCCGACATGCTCACGGTGCCGCCGCGCTCGGTCAGCTGCTCGACCTCGTCGAGCGCCAGGTTTCCGACCACCGCGACCTCGCCACCGGCCACGGCGTAGGGCGTGCCGCCAGTGGGCGGCGCCAGCGCCACGGCCGGACCCTCGTTCAGCGTCTCGCGCTCCACGAACCGCACGCTGTGCAGGTCGTACTTGAACGACAGCGCAGAGGTGCTGCCGACCCCGACCGTGACACGGTCCCAGTCCTCGCCCGACACGTTGTCGACCACGGCCCAGGCCTCGAGCTTGGCCTTCCCCTCTTTGCCGAGCTCCACGCGGTAGCTCGGCTTCCAGGCCGGGCTCTCGGTCACGTAGGTGATGGCGATCTCGCGCGAGGCGTCCTTCGGCAGCTCGATGCCCAGCTCGACCATGTCGCCGTGCCGCACCAGCGTCGGAAACGAAAGCGGCAGGCTCTTGCCGGTCTTGATGTCGGTAATGCGCAGCGACTTCAGGAAGTCGTCGACCCGCTCGGCGGGCACGTTCATCACCAGCTTGCCGTCCACCACCCGCGCGTGGCGCTCGAAGTAGGCCACGCCGCTGCGATAGACGATCACCCGACCCAGCTCGGCGTCGGTCTTCACCGGGCGCTGCGACAGGCTGCCCGAGCAACCGGAGCTGGCCAGGGCCAGCACGATCAAAACTCCAAGACGCTTTCGAAGCATGGAAACCTCCCGGGGCACCCCTCACCCCCGGGGCACCTGGCTACGACACCGACTGTCGGGTCGGCGTTGGGTACGCGCGAGGCCGGGAATCGATCTTGCCCCCAATGCATTTCGGCGCGATGACCCGGGTATGCAGTTCCTGCACGCGATGGTCCGCGTCCGGGACCTGGATCGCGCCCTCGACTTCTTCGTCGGCGCCCTGGGTCTCACGGAGCTTCGGCGCAAAGATCACGACAAGGGCCGCTTCACGCTGGTCTTCCTCGGCACCGGCGCCCCCGGCGACAACGCCGAGATCGAGCTGACCCACAACTGGGACCAGGCCGAGCCCTACACCCGAGGCCGTAACTTCGGCCACCTGGCCTTTCGCGTGGACGACATCTACGCCACCTGCGAACGGCTCGAGGCACGCGGCGTCGCCATCTTGCGCCCGCCCCGCGACGGGTACATGGCCTTCGTCCGCTCGCCCGATCAGATCTCGATCGAGCTCTTGCAGCGGGGCGAAGCGCTTCCGCCCAAGGAACCGTGGGCGTCGCGGAAGAACCAGGGAGAGTGGTGAGGCCTGATTTCGAGGCGAAAACCCGCGCCTAGCCACCGCCGATGCGCGCGAGCTCGGCATCCGAGACGTCGAAGTCCGAGAAGACGCTCTGCACGTCGTCGTGCTCGTCCAGGGCGTCCACCAGGTTCAGACACACTTCCGCGTCGCGCCCCGAGACCTCTTTCTTGTTCTTCGGCACGTAGGCGATCTTGCTCTCGCCAAGCGGCAGGCCGGCCTTCTCGAGCGCGGCAACGACCTCGTACAGCTGCTCTTTGGGCGTGTAGACCATCCACACGTCGCCCTCGTCGCGATAGTCGTCGGCGCCGGCCTCGACCGCGGCTTCCATCAGCTTGTCTTCGCTGACCTGCGCCTTGTCGAGCGCAATGGTGCCCAGCCGATCGAACGCCCAGCCGGCAGTGCCGGAAGTGCCCAAGAGGCCGTTGTTTCGCTCGAAGATCTTCCGCAGCTCGGCCACGGTGCGGTTGCGGTTGTCGGTCATGCCCTCGACCAGAAACAGCGAGCCGCTGGGGCCCGTGCCTTCGTAGAGCACCTCTTCGTAAGCCGCGCCCTCGATCTCACCCGTGCCGCGCCCGATGGCGCGCTTGATGGTGTCGGCCGGCATGGCCTGACCTTTGGCCTCGTTCACCGCCTTGCGCAGCCGCGGGTTGGCGTTCACGTCACCGCCGCCGATACGCGCCGCCGTCACCAGCTCGCGGATCAGCTTGGTGAAAAGCCGGCCGCGCGCGGCGTCCAGCGCACCCTTCTTGCGCTTGATCGTGGCCCACTTGGAATGACCGCTCATACGTCGATTCTCCGTCGAGGGCGTACCTCTATCACGAGTCTGGCCCGCTTCACTGCGTCAAAAACCAATCGATGCTGCGCCGCACTTCCAGGTGAAAGTGGTCCTTGTGCCGGCGATCGTAGTGCGGGGTCAAGATCAGGTTGAAGCTGCCGATCGCGTCGACGGCGCAGACCAGCTCGCGCAGGGCGCGGGCCTTGGGCTTTCTGGCCTGAGCCGCGTCCGCGCCGCAAGTCTGCGCCCCGACGCCCTGACCGTCGAAGTCGCGAAGGACGTTCAAGACCTCTCCGTCCGTCTTCACCAGCTCGACGATGTCGATGGCGACCCCTGCGGCGTGCCGCCAACCGCGGCGCTGCACCCAGCGCCCGCGGTGGATGCTGTTGAAGCGCACCCGGGCAACCCCCCGGTCGGCCGCCACCATGGCCAGGTCGTCCAGCGCCAACAATAACCGGCAGTCCATCACCGGCCCCTCTTTCGGGTGACGCACGGTGGGGTGATGCATCTCGAACACCACGCTGCGCAGCGGTCCGGTCAGCCGCACCGGCGTATCGATGGTCGGCACCTTCGGCCCGCGCGCAAACGGCACCCCGCGCACGCCGAGCTCCGCCAGGCACTGCTCCGAGTCTTCCGCGTGGTAGCGCACGGCGCGCAGCCGCTCGGGCCGCTGGGGGAACACCACCCGCGGATTACCGGCAGAGCTCTCCCCCGGCGCTGCCACGAGCGCGACGACCAGCACGGCAAAGGACGCGAGCCAGCGCATGGGGCCGGTGAGCGTCTCGCTTCTCTCGGCCGATTTCGAGGGAAAACTGGCAGCCGGGCGGCGGCGTGGGAAAATGACGATGAGCTTCGTGTCGTTACGTTTCGCCGCCGGATACGCCCTGTGCGTGTGCGTGGCACTCAGCGGTTGCCACGCGGTGGACGACTCACCCCGACCGGCGCTGCGCACCGGCCTCTTCCCCCCGGCCAAGACCCTGACCGCCGGCGTGCGGGTGAAGCGGCCCGCGCCCAAACCGCCCGAGAAACCCGCCGCAGAGCCAGAGGGCGACGCGTGTCGCAGCGAGTGGGATCGGCGGGCGAAGCTTCCGGCACTGCCGGGGACGCCCAAGCTGGACCAGCAACGGGCAGAGCTCTTGGCACGGGCCAAGGGCGAGCCGGTGCTCTTCGTCCGCCCGCCCGAGTGGCCACGCTCGAAGAGCGCCATCGTGCGCGGGTATCGCAAGGCGCTGGCCGAGTCGCGCTTTCCCTGGGACACGCTGCGCCAGATCCGAGATCGCTTTCGCCATGCGCCCAGGGTGGGGCGCGAGGTCCTGCTGCGCGACGGCTACCTGTACGCAGACTCGGCCGATCTGGCGTGGTCGCTCTGGGACTCTGTCCGGCTCGAGCACCTGTTCGACGAGCCGAAGCTGGCGGTCGAACGCGGCAGCGCGCGGCTGACGGTGGTGCGCGACAAAGAGCGGGGATATGTCTACGCCGACGGCCCCGACGCGGGAAAGGCCGCCCGCATCTTGCTGTTCGACCGCGTGACCGTGGCGACCGAACCCGAGCGCCCGGCGCTGCACCGCGACCTGCGCAGTCTCGCGCACGAGCTCGGGTTCGCGCGCATCAAGGTCGAGCGCCTGACCGAAGGCGGGGTGCTGGCCAGGCTGCGGTACGGGGACACCTGGGTGCGCGTGGTGCTGGACGCCGACGGTGCGCACCTGCAGAAGCGCTGCGAGATCGTCGATCCGCCGGCGCGCGAAGCGCTCACCCGAGCGCGCGCCGAGGCCGCGACCCGCGCTCGGGTGGTGGCGGCGCTGCGGACCGCGATGCTCTCGGCCGTCGAGGAAGAGCTGCCCTTCGACGAGCCCAAGACCGAGTGGGGCCAGCAAGACGGCCACCTCAGAAACCACTGGTTTTCTGCGTATCAGAAGGGGGAAGCGCACTTCTCGTTCCAGGGTGACCTCTACCCGGTGTTCCGCCCCGATGGGCGCCCCGCGCCGCCGGAGGTGTGCATCGACTTCGTCACCGAGACGCTCGAGCGCGCCAGCGGCACCTGGTGGCGCGGTCGCGGCGAGCCCCCTGGGCGCGATCAAGGCGGGCTCGACTTCGACGCGCTGCTCGGCAAGAGCCGGCGTCAGGTGACGAGCTTCATCCAGTACACCCGAGACCACCCGGACGAGTTCGGCCACGAGCTTCTGCCGACGCCGAAGCGCATCCCCTATGTCTTCAAGCGCGAGTTCTACCAGCACCTGGCCAAGGAAGCCGATCGCTACGCCCCGGGCACGATCGTGATCATCCGCGGCTACGCGCCCTGGGACCACTACAACGTCCCCCACTTCCACGCCTTCTTCGTGTACGAGGCCGACCCCGTCACCGGCGTGCCCATGCTGCTGGCGGGCAACGCGGGCCGCCCCCGCATCCAGAGCTGGGAGCCGGTGATGAACCGCGCCCCTCAGCGCAGCATCGAGTACCGCATCACGCCAAAGCTCGAGTGGCTGGCCCGCGCGATCCCCGACTCGGGCAGCCCGCGAACGGTGCCCTCGCTGGTCGAGGCGTTCTGAAGGTCACCGGCCGGCGAAATCGGCCGTGGCGAACTCGACGATGCGGTCGACGATGATCCGGCCGTCGCGCACGAACAAGTCGTTGTGGTGGGCGCCGTGGACGCCGTAGAGCGTGGCCGTGGGGAACGCTTTCGCGAGCCGCTGCCCCATGCCGAAGGGGATCAGCTCGTCGTCGGTGCCGTGGACGACCAGCACCGGCAGCGCCAGCGCAGGTGCCTTGGCCAGGTTGTCGAAGTGGTCCTTGATCAGCCAGCGCACCGGCAGCACGGGCAGCCGGGCGGCGGCCATGTCGTCAATGCTGGTGAAGGGCGAGATCAGGACCAGCCGCGCGCCGTGCCCGCGCTTCGCCATCTCGACCGCCACGCCGCTGCCCAGAGACTGGCCTTGCAGCACCACGTCGGGCGAAGCCACCCCGAGGCCGTTGTGCAGGTGCCAGAGCGCCGCCTCGGCGTCGGCGTAGAGCGCCTCTTCGCTGGGCGCGTAGCCTTTGGCCAGTCCGTAGCCGGGGTACTCGACGGCGAAGAAGCCGAGGCCCGCGCGCTTGAACGACCACGCCAGCGGCGTGAGCTGGGCCAGCTCTTCGCCGTTGCCGTGGAAGTGAACCACGGTCACGGCGCCCTTCTTCGCCGGCGGCACGTGGAGCGCGAACACCGTGCGGCCGCTCGGGGCAGTGACCCGGGTCAGCGTCGCGTCGTCCATGCGCGGCTCTTCGCCGACCTTCGGCGCGGGGAAGAGCAAGCGGCGCTGCCCGCTCCACACCGCCAGGCACAGCGCGGCGTAGGCCAGCGCCACGACCCCGATGCCCCCCAGCACTCGCCTGTCCGCCCTCAAGGTCCAGGGAGCCTAGCTCAGGTCGGCAGGCCCGCGACGCGCCGGTAGGCCAGGCACTGCGGCTCGCCGGGCTGAAGCTGATGGCACACGCTGCCGCGGATCGCGTAGATCGAGCAGTCGTGGGGATTGTGCGGAGTGCCCAGGTGGACGCAGGCGCCGTCCTCGCGGGCCGGAAACGCCTGAACACCGAAGTGGCCGGGCACCAGGCTCTGGGCGATGTCGGCGCGGCCGATGCGCTTCCAGCGCACGATATCCTCGGTGCTGACGCCGATCCGACCGTCCGAGCCGTCCCGACAGCACGCCGAGCATTCGCGACAGTCGTACGCGAAAGTCATGGCCACGGTGTAGCACCCGACCGAGCGCATGCCGAGCCGGTGATACTTTGGTAAGCTGCGATCGACGGTGGAGGAAACCATGGCGAGCGTCCGATCCGCGATCATACCCGTGGCGCTGTGCGCGCTGGCTCTGGCCAGCTGCTCGGACGACGCCAGCGAGACGGCGGGGCCCGATCTGGGCGGCGCCGGCGGCGCCGTCGGCACCGGGGCGACGGGCTCCGGCGGGACGGCGGCGGGGGGCTCCGGAACCGGTGGCGGCGTGAACATCGGCGGCGGCACGTCGGATGGTGGCGGCGGCAGCGCCGGCGCGGGCTGCGAGAAGATCGACTTCTTGTTCATCGTCGACAACTCGGTATCGATGCAAGACCAGCAAGCGCAGCTGGTGGCGGCCTTCCCCAATTTCATCAAGTCCATCGAGACCACGGTCAACGCGGGCAGCAACGTCCACGTGATGGTGGCCGACACCGACGCCTGGGGCCGCTGCAACACCGCCAACCCCTGGACCGGCATCGACCCGACCAGCACCACCTGCAACGCTCACATCAAGCAGACCGTGTTCGACGAGTGTGATCGCGCCTGGGGCGCAGGCGTGGTTCATCCGGCCGGGCAATATGCCAGCAACAAGAAGTGCGGCTTCCCGGCGGGTCGGCGCTGGCTGCAGCAGGGTGACACCGACATCCCGGGCGCGTTCGCGTGCGCCGCGCAGGTCGGGACGGCTGGGCACTCGTCCGAGCGCCCGATGGAGTCGCTGCTGGCAGCGATCTCGCCCAAGCTGAACGGGCCGGGTGGGTGCAACGAGGGCTTCTTGCGCGACGACGCCCTCTTGGTCGTCACCTTCATCAGCGACGACCCGAACTACGAGGACAAGGGCACACCGCAGAGCTGGTACGACGCGGTGGTGGCGGCCAAGAAGGGCGACCCCAAGGCGGCCGTGGTGGTCGGCTTCACCCCGGCCTTCCCGACCTGCCCCGGCACGGCCACGCCCAAGGGCGCGCACTGGGCCGAGTTCGTCGCCAAGTTCCCATTCAACCTACATGCGTCGGTGTGTGCGGGCGACTACTCCTCCACCTTCGCTCAGGCCGTGAAAGTCATCGACGAGAGCTGCGACAAGTACGTCCCGCCGGTGAAATAGCGCGAATTAGAGCCTGTCTGCCGGGCGATAACTGCCTTATGATGGGCTGCCGTGCGGGGATCGGCCAGCGAACTCGAGACGACGTACCAGCCGGGACAGGTGGTCGCCGGCAAGTACGTGATCGAGTCCGTGGTGGGCCGCGGCGCGATGGGGGTGGTGGTCCGCGCGCGCCATACGGAGCTGGACGAGCCGGTGGCGCTGAAGTTCCTCCGGTCGAGCTGGGTCGGCGAGCCCGAGCTGGTGGCGCGCTTCGCCCGCGAGGCCCGCGCCGTGGTGAAGCTCCGCAGCGAGCACGCCGCTCGCGTGCTCGACGTGGGCAAGACGACCGACGGCACCCCGTTCATGGTCATGGAGCTGCTCGAGGGCGAAGACCTCGCCGCCGTGATGCGCCGCGGCACGATCGACGTCGCCGACGCGGTGGACTGGCTGCTCGAGGCGTGCGACGCCCTGGCCGAAGCCCACGTGAACGGCATCGTGCACCGGGACGTGAAGCCCGAGAACTTGTTCCTGGTCGAGCGGCACGGGCGGGGTCGGATCAAGCTGCTCGACTTCGGCGTGTCGAAGGTGGCGCTCACCGGCGGCGCGGTGCAGGAAGTGCTCCACGAGACCACCAGCATGGTCGGCACGCCTCTCTACATGTCCCCCGAGCAGGTGCGGCGCAGCCGGGACGCCGACCCACGCTCGGACATCTGGTCGCTCGGCTGCGTGCTGTACGAGCTCGTCACCCACCGGCCGCCGTTCCTGGCCGACTCGCTCCCCGAGGTGTGTGCATTGATCCTCGAGAGTGAGCCGACGCCGGTGCGCGAGCTCAGGCCCGAGGTAGACGATGGGCTGGCCGACGTGATCGCGCGCTGCCTGGCGAAGCACCCCGACGATCGCTACCCGTGTATCGCCGAGCTGGCGATGGACCTCTTGCCGTTCGCGCACCGCCGGCAGCACGGGACGGTCGAGCACATCACCCGCATCCAGCGCCTGGCAGGGCTCACCCGCGTTCACCTGGCTTCGGTGGCGCCGGGCGCTTCCGACCGGGCTTCGGCCCCCCACCCCATGCCGCCGGCAGCCCCCGTCCCCCTCGATCTGGTGGTGACCCGCACCAACGATTTCTCGCTCGACGCGAAGGGCCCGCGCTCCAAGCTGGCGGTCTGGTTCGCCGCCGGGGTGGTGCTGGCGGTGGGGCTGGGGGCCGCGCTGTGGGCCATTCCGCGTCGCGAGCCGGCGGCCGCCGCGCCGGCCGCCACCCCGACCGCCAGCGCGGCGGCGGTTGCCCTTGCGCCACCCGCGCCGTCGCCGGTCACGCCCGATCCCGCCGCCTCTGCGGCCGCTCCGCCCGCCAGCGCCAAGCCCGCCGACCCCCCCACCACGGCGCGCATCGCCCGTGGCGCCCCCTCTGCCAAGAAACCCCCTCCCGATGCTCCACCTGCTGCGTCCGCGACCGAAGCCCCGAAGCCCCCGCTCGAGATCAAGATGGAGCGCTGAGGCCCGCGCGCTGGCCGGGCTGCTCTTGGCCCTGCTGATGGCGCTGAGCCTGACGGCCGGCGCCAGCGATCTGGCCGACGAAGCCGACCTGCACTTCCAGCTCGGCGCCAAGCGCTATCAGGCTGGGGACTTCAACGGTGCGCTCGAGCACTTCTTGCGCTCGAACCGGCTCGTGCCCAACAAGAACGTGCTGTTCAACATCGCCCGCTGCTACGAGCAGCTCGGCCAGTACCCCAACGCCTGGCGCTTCTACTCGACCTCGCTCGACACCGAGACGGAGGCGAAGCAGAAGGCGGCGATCCAGGACTCGCTCAATCGGATCGCGCCGAACGTCGCCGTGATCCGCGTCGAGTCGGACCCGCCCGACGCCACGATCTACGTCGACCGCAAGGATCTGGGCCCTCGCGGCTCGGCGCCGCGGGACCTGGGCCTTGCGCCGGGCAAGTACACCATCATCCTGGAACGGCCGGGCTACGAGGCCGCGCAGTCGCAGGTGCTCACCGTGACCGCCGGATCCAAGACCAGCGTGAAGCTGAAGCTGAAGAGCATCTTCGGCAAGCTGCGAGTCGAAGGGGCCACCGGGGCCGAGATCCGCATCGACGATCCGAACGGGCCGGTGGCCGGGAAGGCGCCGGTCGAAATCGCGGTCGAGCCCGGCCCGCGGCGGGTGTTCGTGACCAAGCCCGGGACGCGCGCCGCCGAGCTCGACGTGGACATTGCCCCCAACAAGACCTCGGTGATCCGTCCGCGGCTGGTGGTGGAAACGGGCACGCTGGTGGTCGCCACCGACCTGCGAGACGCGCTGATCGAGGTCGACGGCGAGCCGAAGGGCTTCACGCCGGCGGTGGTGACCATCCCGGTGGGCGCCCACAGCGTCCGGGTGTCGCTCTCGGGGTTCCGGCCCATCGAGCGTCAGGTGAAGATCAACGCCAACAAGCAGGCGACTCTGAACCTGGAGTTGGCGCGCGAGGCGCAGGTCAGCGCCGTGAGCCGCACCACGCAGCTGGTGGAAGAGGCCCCGTCGTCGGTCAGCATCATCACCGGTCAAGAGCTGCGCGCCATGGGCTACCCGACCATCGCCGAGGCGGTGCGCGGCGTGCGCGGCGTCTACCTGACCGACGATCGCAGCTACGTCACCCTGGGGTTTCGCGGGTTCTCGCGGCCGGGGGACTACGGCAACAAGATCCTGATCCTCTACGACGGGCACCCGTTCAACGACAACATCTTGTACCAGTCCTTCCCGGGCTTCGAGGGCCGCACCGACATCGAAGACGTGGAGCGCATCGAGGTGGTGCGCGGCCCCGGCTCGGCGCTCTACGGCACCGGCGCGGTGTTCGGCGTGGTCAACGTGGTGACCCACGAGCGCGATCAGCCCTCGAAGGTCGAGGTCGGGGCGTCGGCGGTGGAGCACAGCATGCTGCGCGGGCGCGCGCACGCCTACCACCGGTTCGGTCGCGACGCCGGCGTGTGGCTGAGCGTAGCCGGGGCGCGGGGTGCGGGGCGCGACTTCCACTTCCCCGAATACCAGAGCGACCCTTCCGGGCTGAATGGCGAGGCCCGCGGGCTCGACGACTCGACGCTCGCCACCTTCCAGGGCCGCGCGTGGTACCGCGACCTGACGCTGCAGTGGATGTGGCACCAGCGTGAGAAGACGCTGCCCCACGCCGAGTACGAGACGCTGTTCGGCGATCCGCGCAACCAATTCGTGGACAAGCGCGGCTTCGTCGAGGCGCGCTTCGAACCCAAGATCAGCGAGCAGTTCCAGTCGCTGACCCGCGCCCACGCCAACTTGTACACGTTCGAGTCCGGCTCACCCTACGCCCCGGCCGATGGCGGCCTGGCCAAGGAGAAGTACGTGGGTCAGTGGGCAGGGCTCGAGCAGCGCTTCGTGATCCAGCCGTCGAAGCCGCTGCGCTTCACCCTGGGCGGCGAGGCACAGCGGCACTTCCGCGCCAGCCTGCGCGGCGAGGACGACGCCGGCGTGTTCTTGCCCGACGACAAGAACCCGTTCTGGGTGATGAGCGCCTATGGCGTGGGCGATGTCGAGGTGGGCCAGGCGCTCGCGCTCCACGCCGGGGTTCGCTACGACTACTTCAAGTGGGAGTTCACCAGCCTCCCCGAGACGTCGAAGGGCTCGCTGAACCCTCGCGCCGCCGTGGTCGCCAAACCCTACGCGGGCGGGGTGACCAAGCTGATGGGCGGCAGCGCGTTCCGTGCGCCGACGGTCTACGAGCTGTTCTACCAGAGCTCGGTGCAGCGCCCGAGCCCCAGCCTGGAGCCGGAGACGGTCTACTCGGGGGAGCTCGAGCACACGCACTCGATCACTCGGGCGGTCCACGCGACCGGCGCGGTCTACGCGAACTACGTGGACAACCTGATCGTCGGACGCGGGAGCGGCACCGCCGCCGACCCCCTCTACCTGGCGAACTCGAGCGCGCCGGTGCTGGTGCTGGGCGGTGAGGTCGAGCTGCGGCGCGACTGGCGCGAGGGCTGGATGGTGGCTGCGCAGTACTCGCTGTCACGCGCGCGCTACGTGAAGAACGACGCCGACCTGCGCAAGGTGCCGAACTCACCGACGCACCTGGCGTCGGTCAAGGGCGCCGTGCCGATCATCGGCCGCTCGCTCTCGGTGATGAACCGCGTCACGCTCGACGGCAGCCGCTACGACCGGCTCGAGACCACGTCCGACCCGGCGCAGGGCAAGACCGACGCCGGCGTGGTGTGGGACGTGGTGTTCAGCGGCGACATGATGGGCTCGAAGGTGCGCTACGCCGTCGGCGCCTACAACGTCGCCGACTGGCACTATTCCGCGCCGGTCAGCGGCGAGTTCCGCATGACCACCATTCCCCAACCTGGCCGCACCTTCCTGGCCAGCATGAACATGGAGCTCTGAGCCATGCCTCGCATTGCATCGTGGGCCCTGTCGCTGGTGCTGCTGTGCTCCCTGGCTCGCGCTGAAGACGCAGGTGACGGCGCGGCGGGGGCAGCCGGCGCCGCGGGCGCGGCCGGGGCGGCAGGCGCGGCAGGCGCCAGCGCAACGCCCCCGTCACGCTACGATCAGGGCTTCGACTGCGAGCTGGGCCGGCCGGTTTCGGGCGGGCTGGGTGTGGTGTCGGGCGCCGCCGTCCTGATCTTTCTCGCGGCCGCCCGGCAAGCCTTGCGCCCCCGCTGATGGGGCTCGCTTTGTGCCCCGACTTCGTGGCACCAAAAAGCATGTTCGAGACCGCGGAGCTCGGCCGAGAGCTGGGCAAGAAAGAGTACCAGTCCCGGATCGACGCGGCGCGCGTCGAGCTCTTGAGCCTGCAGCATGCGCTGCTCGACAAGGGCTCGCCGGCCGCGTTGATCTTGATCGGTGGGGTCGAGGGGGCGGGCAAGGGCGAGGTCCTGAACCACCTGTTCGAGTGGATGGACGCGCGCTACTTGCATACCCGAGCGTTCGGCGCGCCCACCGAAGACGAAGCCGCCCGACCGCGCTACTGGCGCTACTGGATGGCCTTGCCGCCGCGCGGGCACATCGGCGTGTTCCTGGGATCTTGGTACACCGATCCGATCGTGTCGCGGGTGCTCGGCAAGACCAGCGACGGCGAGCTCGATCTTTCACTGGGTCGCGCGGTGGACTTCGAAGAGGCGCTGGCCGCGGACGGGACGGTGATCATCAAGCTGTGGCTGCACGTCAGCAAGCGCGACCAGGCGCGGCGCTTCCGCGAGCTGGAGAAGGACCCGGCCACCAGCTTCCGGGTGACCAAGCGCGACTGGGAGTTCGCCAAGCACTATGACGACTTCCGCCACGTGTGCGAGCGCGCGCTGCGCAAGACCAGCACCGGCGTCGCCCCCTGGACCGTGATCGACTCGGCGGACGCCCGCTACCGGGACGTGACCGTGGCCGAGCACCTGGTCGAGCGCCTGAAGGCGGCCCTCGCCGTGACGCCGCGCTCCAAACACCCAGCCCCGCCGGTGCGGTCCGACGACCCGACCACGGTGCTCGACAGCCTGGATCTGAGCCGGAAGGTCTCGTCCGAAGAATACGACGAGCAGCTCCCCGCGCTGCAGGCGCGCCTGGCCCGGCTCTGCCGCCGGCTGCCCAAGAAGGGGCGCTCGCTGACCGTGGTGTTCGAGGGCTGGGACGCCGCCGGCAAGGGCGGCGCCATCCGGCGCATCATCTGGGCGCTGGATGCCCGGCAATACCGCGTGATCCCCATCGCCGCGCCCACCGACGAAGAGCGCGCACAGCACTATCTGTGGCGCTTCTGGCGGCACCTGCCGGGGCGTGGCCAGGTCACGCTCTACGATCGCAGCTGGTACGGCCGCGTGCTGGTCGAGCGGGTCGAGGGTTTTGCCGCCGAGCGGGACTGGCGCCAGGCCTACAAGGAGATCAACGACTTCGAAGAGCAGCTGGTCCAAGACCGGGTCACCCTGGTCAAGCTCTGGCTGCACGTCAGCGCGGAAGAGCAGATGAAGCGCTTCGAAGAGCGCAAGCACCTGGCTCACAAGCAGCACAAGCTGACCGAAGAGGACTTCCGCAACCGCGACAAGCGCTTCTCTTACGAGCAGGCGGCGCACGAGATGTTCGAGCGCACCAGCACCGAATACGCCCCCTGGGATCTGATCGCGGCGGACGACAAGAAGTCCGCGCGGCTGAGCGTTCTCAAGGCGGTGATCGCCGGGCTCGAACGCGACGTGTGACCCAAAGCTTCGTGCTGGCAGGGCTTGCAGGTGGCTGGTGGGTGTACCGCGTGAGCTCGAACACGCTTCGCGCCATCCGCCTGGCTGATGGGAAGCACCTGGACGTCCCGGCCCCCGCGGGATTTGGCTGGATCAGCCCGTTCGGCGTCGTCGACGGCGAGATCTGGGCGCAGATCCACCTCGTGCCCGGGACCGACGCCAACGTCTACAGCGTGGCTCGGTTACCGATCAGCGCGCTGGGCCAGCCACAGTGAACGTCCGGCACGACGAAAGTGGGGCTCGCCCTCAAAGCAGCGGTCGGATCTCTTCTTCGATGCTCTCGGGCGCGTCGTTCGGCGCGAAGCGCTTGACCACCTTGCCGGTCTTGTCCACCAAGAACTTGGTGAAGTTCCACTTGATGGCCTCGCTGCCCAGCACACCCGTGGCCTCTTTCTTCAGGTGCACGAACAGCGGGTGAGCGTCCTTGCCGTTCACCTTCACCTTCGAGAACATCGGGAAGGTCACGTCGTACTGGGTGGTGCAGAACGACGCGATCTCGGCCTCGTCGCCGGGCTCTTGATGGCCGAACTGGTCGCAGGGGAAGCCGAGCACCACCAGCCCGCGCTCCTTGTTCCGGCGGTACACCTCTTCGAGGCCGCGATACTGGGGCGTGAAGCCGCACTTCGACGCCACGTTGACCACCAGCAGGGTCTTGCCCGCGTACTGTTCGAGCGTCTGCTCGGCGCCGTCGATGGTCTTGACCGGGAACTGATGCACGTTGGCCACGGCCCATCTCTTGGGCCCGAAGCCGGCCGCCGCAAGCCCTAAGGCATGCCGCCGCTGCGGTGCCAGTGGGAAATGCCGTTGGGTTTGGTGCCCACCGGCACCGTGGCCACCACCTTCAGCGCGGCAGTGTCCACCACCGAGACCGAGTCGCCCCCCAGGTTGGTGACGTAGGCCAGGGCCCCGTCGTCGCTGACCACCACACCGTGGGCGCCGCTGCCCACCTCGACCGTGCCCGACACCTTTCGTGCGGCCACGTCGACGGCATACAGCTTGTTCGAGGCCGGCCGGCCCTCGAGCATGCCCTGATCGCAGACCCAGATCGTGGCCGAGTCAGGCGAGGGATAGAGCTGCACCGGGCCCTCGGACCCGGCCGGCAGCGCGACGCGCTCGACCTTCTTGGTGTCGATCTCGTAGCGCACCACCTCTTTGGTGTCGTAGAGCGATGCGAACACGAACTTCCCGTCCGGGGTGCAGGCCGTCTGCACGGCGACGCCGCCCAGATCGACCTGGCTCGTGGTGCCCTTCGCCGGGTCGACGATGATCAGGCTCTTGGACGCCATGCCGGCCACGTACAGCTGGTCCCGGCAAAAGCGGGCGCCGTGCGGACCGCTGCCCGCCCCCAGGTCGATGGTGCGAGTCACTGCCTTGGTCTGGGCGTCGATCTCGATCACCTGGTTGCCTTCGTTGGCGGTCACGTACGCATGCTTCGACCCCGGGTCGAGCACCACGTGGGCCACGTGGAGCTCTTCGCCGAGATCGATGGTCGCCACGATCTTCAGCGTCTGCGGATCGATCACCACGGCCTGGTCTTGGTGACCGTGCATCATCGGCGGCGCCGCGACCCAAACGCTCTTGCCGTCGGGTGAGGCCTGCACGTTGTGCGGCATGTACATGTCCGGCAGCGCGATCGTCTCGAGCACGCGGTTCGCGTTCTCTTCGATCACCGAGACGGTCCCGCTGTCCTCGTCCGCGACGAAGATCAAGTCTTCCGTGCTCTGGTACTTCTTGTCGTCCTCGTCGTCGCCGCCGCCGCAACCGGTGGCGCCCAAGAGGATCAGTACCGCTGCCGTGGTGGAAGCTCGAGGCGTCATGCCGGGCAGATACGCCCACCCGGCACGGTCGGCAATTGACGCCCGTCAGGGAGCGGGCGGCGCAATCGGCGCGCACGCCAGCGGGCCCTGGCCCTCGGGTCCACTCCGGCACCTTCCTTCGATGGTTTTCGGGGGCAGCTTCACGCTGCACGCCGCGTCGGCCGCCAGGCCCTTGCACGCTCCGATGGCCTCGGGCGGGGGGCCGGGCGGCGGGCGGTCCGTGGGGATGCAGGCCAGCGGCCCTTCCCCCTGAGGCGGGCCGAGGCACCGGCCGGCGATCGTCGCGGGGCCGAGCTTCACGTTGCATGCGGTCTCGGCGGTGAGCGCCTTGCACGCTTCGAAGGCCTCGGGCGGCGGACCGGCGTGGCCCGGCGGAGGTTCGGTCGGCACGCACGCGAGCTGGGGCTCACCCTTCGGCCCCTTCCGGCAGGTGCCGGCGATCTCGACGTCGACCAGGTCGACGCTGCACGCAGCGCCGTCGGACGAGCCCTTGCACGCCGCGAACGCTTCGGGCGGGGGGCCGTGGGGCGGGCGCGGCGCTTCGCCCGCAGCGCCTGCGGGTGCCACCGCAGCGCGGTTCGAGTCGTCCACCGTGGTGCCTTCGGCGCCGCTGCAGCCGAAGAGCGCGATCGCAGTCGCGGATCCGATCCAGTACCGAGCATTCGTCATCGTTCATTCTCCTTGATGTCGAGACGAAGACCGATGAGCTCGCGCATTCGTTAGCGCGGTGGTGGCGGACCGGGTGGAGGCGGGAACGGCGGCGGCGGCGGCGGCGGGCGCGTGGCCTTGATCTGCTCGAGGCGCTGTCGCTGCTCGGGGGTCAAGATGGCGACCAGCTCGCGCTCGATGCGGTCATTGATCTCGCGCACCCGCGGGAAGGTGCTCCGCAGCACCGCGTCCAGCTCGGGCCGATGGCGTTCGAGGATCTCGTGCGCCTGGCGTCGTTGCTCGGGCGAAAGCCCCAGCTCGTCGGCGGGGAACGGGCCGAGCGGCGACGCCCCCGGAGGTCCGTGCGGGCCCAGCGGCGGCGGCCCCGGCGGCCCCAGGAAGCGCAGGACGCCGGCGCCGGTCACGGTGCCCGCCGCAAACGTGCCGACCAAGAGCAACGCGGTCATCAGCCGCACCGTGCGCGGGCTGCGTTCAGTGTCCGGCATGCGCGTCTCCCACGAGCTGGAGCAGCTGCGGCGTCGCGGGGAGCTCCCCGCTAGACGCCCAGCGGGCAAGCTCGAGCGCGGGGTCGGTGCGCTGAGCCGCGACCGGCGCGTTGCCGCCGAACGCCCAGGCGCTACCCCACGCGGCAATCGCGAGACTGGCAGCCACCGCCAGCGCCGGGCGGGCCCAGGCCACGAGCTGATCGCCGACGCTGAACCGACGCTGGCGCCGCGTGAGCGCCTGGGACGTGACCGCGGCAATCCGCGCCTCCCAGCGGGCGCGGTCGCGCGAGGGATCGAGCTCCGAGAGATCGAGCGGATCGTCAGTCATGCTTCGCCCTCCGCTGCGGCGCCGAGCGCGGCACGAAGCCGCTGCCGAGCCTGGAACAGGTGCTGGCGCGAGTGGACCTCCGAGATGCCCAGTGCGGCGGCGATTTCGCCGTGCGTCCACCCTTCCAGATCGTGAAGCAGCACCACCTCGCGCTCGGCGGGTCGCAACGCCCAAAGTGCCCGCAGCAGCCCTCGGCGCTCGACGCCCGCATCGGGCTGGGCCGCCGGATCGATCGGCTCGGCCCCGCCGTCGTCGGCGGGCACGTCGCGCAGCTTCCGCCGGTCCAGCCAGTTCTTCGCCTGGTTGCGGGCGATCTGCAGCAGCCAGGCGGCGAACCGGCCCGGCTCGCGGCAGCTGTCCAAGCGCTCGAAGGCCAGAACCAGGGCATCTTGGGCAACGTCTTCGGCGTCGGCTGGTCGCCCGACGATTGCCAGGGCAACGGCGTAGGTCGGGCGGAGGTAGGCGCGCACCAGCGCCTCGAAGGCGGCGGGCTCGCCTCTTCGCGCGCGGTGGACCAAGGCCGAGGTGGCTTCATCGGAGAGCACGGATCGTCATGGCTCGGCACGATGACAGCCGAGGGGTGCCCGGCGTTAGGCCGGGCGGCTCAGTTCGGGCCGCCGGTCTTGCAGAGCGCCAGGATCTCGATCTTGGCTGCGTCGTCGCCCTGCACCTTGTTGCAGGCGTCGGTGCACAGCACCAGCTTGGCGCCGCCGCCGTCAGCCGCGTCCCCGGTCCCGGCGTCCAGGTCCCCCGAGATGTAGAACGCGCCGGGCTTGCACTGGCTGGCGTCGGCCACCTGGGCGAAGGTCTCGGTGCTGCCCCCCTTGCTGGGGGTGTACTGGATCTGAATGGTCTTCGGATCCAGCTCTTTGCCGGTGGGCGGGGCGGGGATGGGGAAGTCGCACTGGATCTTGGCGCCCTTGATCACGCCCTCGGCGATCTTCTTGAACACCACGTCGAAGCCCGCGCCGTCGCACACCGGGTAGCGCAGGCCACCGGTCAAGATGCTCAGGGCCTGCGTGCCCGGGCCCGAGTTGACCGCCGAGGTGCACTTGCTCGAATACGGCACGATGGCTTCGGTCGGCTGGTACTCACCCAGGGTGCTGTTCGGGTTCTTCACCACGCCGCTCAGGCTGTGCCAGACGTAGTTGCGGTTCTGGGCGGTGCCGAACTGCACGGGATCCAGCGCCAAGATGTCGGTGTCGAAGGCCTGGGCCGCGAGCGGCGCCTGGGTCACGTAGTTGGTGTACCCGTCGGTGTAGCAGCCGGTGCCGTTCGTGCTGCACGACGGCGGATAGGTCCCGGTGTAGGGCCACTTGCAGCTCATCGCGTCGTCGGTCACGAGCACGAAGGTCTTGAGGGCCTCTTTCCGCAGCCACTCGGACCAGCCGTTCGGCGCCAGGTTGTAGCGGTCGGGCTTCTTGTACCAGTCGAGCATCTTGCACCAGGCATCGGTGCTCTCCACGTCGTCGTGGTCGTAGTGGAAGAAGACCGGCGGATTGTTGCTGGGGGCGGTGTTCTGCCCGACGCCGGTGCACGGTTTGCCACCCAGCGGCGGGCCGATGCAGATCGACGCTTCGTAGCTGGACGGCGTGTTGTACCCGCCGTGCTCACCGATCATGATCACGCGGTAGTCGATCCCGCTCGACGCGATGATCTGGGCGAAGTTCAGGTTGATGTTGTCCTGAATGCCCTTCATTTCCTCGCCCATCGAGCACGAGTTGTCGACCACGAAGATCACGTCCACCGGCGCCTTGGTGACGGTGGCTTCGTACTTCTGAAGATCGCAGGCCGCGTCGGCGTTGATCGGGCTGTCGCCGCCGCTGTCGATCACCAGGCCGCCGCCGGTGCCGCCGCCATCTTGGCCGCCCGCGCCCGTGCCCCCCGACGCGCTGCCACCGCCGGCGCCACCGGAAGCGCTGCTGCCACCGGCGCCGCCGCCGCCGCCGCCGCTGTTCCCCGTGTCGCTGGCGCTGCACGCGCTCGACAGCGCGGCGCCCACGATCAAACCCATTGCGGCGTAGCCAGCGTAACGAAGGGGTGCATTCATGACATTGTCTCCGAAGCTATGCCGTACACGCTCGCTCCGAGGGCGGCAGGGCCGAGAGAGCGCCGGCCGGTCGAGAGTAGCACAAACCGGCCGCTAGTTCGGGCCGCTGGTCTTGCACAGGGCGAGGATCTCGACCTTGGGCGAGTCGTCCCCTTGAACCAGGCCGCAGGCCTGCGGGCACAAGACCAGCTTGGCGGCCCCGCCGTCGCTGCCGTCGGGCACCCCCGCGTCCGGGTCCCCCTCGATGAAGAAGGCCCCCGGCTTGCACTGGGTGGCGTCGGTCACCGGCGCGCAGGTCTGCTTCCCGCCGCCCTTGCTGGGCGTGTACTGGATCTGAATCGTCTTCGGATCGAGCTCTTTGCCGGCGGGCGGCTCGGGCATGGGGAAGTCGCACTGGATCTTCGCGCCCTGGATCACGCCCTCGGCGATCTTCTTGAACACCACGTCGAAGCCCGCCCCTTCACACACCGGGTAACGAAGCCCACCGGTCAGCATGCTCAGGGCCTGGGTCGCGGGGCCCGAGTTCACCGCACTCGAGCACTTGCTCGACGACGGCACCAGCGGAGCGGTGGGCTGGTACTCGCCGGTGGTGCTGCCGCTGTTCTTCACCACGCCGCTCAGGCTGTGCCAGACGTAGTTCCGGCTCTGGGCGGTGCCGAATTGCACCGGGTCCAGCGCCAGCAGGTCGGCGTCGAAGTTCTGGGCCGCCAGCGGCGCCAGCGAGTCCGAGCTGTCGTCGTAGCACTTCGACGCGTTGGTGGTGCACGTCGAGTACATGCCGGTGGTGGTCTGCGGCCAGTAGCAGTCCATGCGGTCGTCGGTGACCATCACGAAGGTCTTGAGCGCCCCTTTGCGCAGCCACTCCGACCAGCCGCCCGGCGCCAGGTTGTAGCGATCGGGCTTCTTGTACCAGTCGAGCATCTTGCACCAGGCGTCCCAGCTCTCTACGTCGTTGGCGTCGTAGTGGTAGAAGACCGGCGGGTTGTTGCTGGGCGGGGTGTTGGCGGTGACGCCCG
>JAKLKA010000012.1 GCA_023150915.1 Polyangiaceae bacterium | reverse complement strand
CAGCTTCGGCAGAAGGGAGGTTTCGGTCGAAGCGCCTGCAGTGGTCGTTCAATGTCATCCTTTTCTCGCTCTTTGCTCTGCTGAAGTCTGCAGCCTGAAGCCTGTAGCCCGAGACTTTCGCGAATAGCGAAAGTCGAGTCAGAGCGACACGCCGCTCGCGACGCCGGCCCAAACCAGGTACTCGCCTCCGCTGTCTTCTCGAGCGAGGTTGGTCCAGGTGTAGTGCACCGCCGGGGCGATGTAGCCGCCGCCACCCAGCGCGAACGTGAGCTTCCAGTCGAAGTGCGCGTCCCACACGTTGTCGTCGATGGTCTGATCCACGTAGTCCTTGTAGCCGGCGCCCACGGTCACCGCCAAGCTGGTGTGCGCGCCGAGCGCGAGCGACTTGGTCACGCTGGGATGCACGTAGGCGTATCGCCCCGCAGCCACGGCCTCCTGCACGCCATGGAAGTACAAGAGCTGGAGGCCGAGATCGACCGCGCTAGACCATGTCAGCGTGACCGAAGGCTCGAGATACGACGGCCACCGCGTGCCCGAGGCGGACCGCTCCGCGAAAGGGTACGCGTAGTACGTCAACGCGGCGACCGCCGAGGTGGCTCCGGACTTGGCCGTGAACGAGACCACCAAGTCCTGCTCGTGTCCGACACCCGCGGCCACGAGCTCGCGTTGGTTTGGGCCGGTCCACTGGTAGAAACCAGCGTAGGCCAGCGCGAGCCGGGTTCCCGGAACCGCGTAGGACAAGCTGGGGCTGAAGAGCGCGTGCTGGTCGCTCTGTGCACCGTCCTTGAACACGTTCAGCCCTCGGAATGCGTACGCGGTTGCGAGCAGCACTTCCGCCCCGACGCCCAACGGTTCTGGCGTCGGCGGGTCCTGTCTTGGTGTCGTCGCGGGTGCCCGACTCTTCGGCGATGCGACCGGCGGCGCTTCGGCGACACTCGACCTGGCCTCGATGCGTGCCACTGTGGCGCTCAGTCGGCGAAGCTCCTCGGGTAACGACAGCCGGGACGCCGCGGGCTCGGCATTCGCCGGTTCGCCCGAAGCGGGGGCTCCGAGCAAGGCGCGCAGCTCCGCGCGCAGCGCTGCGACATCGTCTCGAATCGCGATCAGCTCGGCAGGGGCCGCGGGCTCGGGCGGCGCGGCGGTTTGCGCGGGATCCAAGGCGGGGGGTGCGGCCGGTTTTGGCGCGGCTGGAGCGACGGGCCGCGGAAGAACCCGTCTCGGGCCGGCGATCTTTTTGGGCTTCGCCGCAACGTCCTTCACCACTTCGATGGGGGGCTTGGGCGGCGGCGGAGCTGCAACGGCAGGAGCGGGAGTGAGCACCAGCATTGCGCAAACCCAACGCGTACGCGGCATGATCGCGGATACGGCGGGCGGAACCAGGACTGGACCACTAGCTCACTTGGCCAGCCACGGATCCTCGAACGCCGTTGCCGCGTCTGCCAACCCGGTTGTCGCGCGCGCTGCATGGAACCCGGGCAAGGCGCCTGGAACGCGTCTTGCTCGCCGAGATGACGTGAAGGGCCCGGTGACGATGGGGTGGTGTGCGACTCGGTTCTGCGCATGTCTGGCGAGCGGGGTCCTGATCGCAGCGGCGAGCGTGGGTTGCCAGGACCGGCCAGAGTCCGTGGTCTCGCCCAGCACGACCCAATGGCTCATGCTGGACATTCGCCAGAGCAGGCTCGACAAGGTCGATCTGCTCTTCATGATCGACAACTCGCTGTCGATGGGAGACAAACAGGCGATCCTGGCCGAGGCAGTGCCAGAGCTCCTGAAGCGCGTGGTGACGCCGAAGTGCCAGGACGACTCGGGCAAGCTGACCGACCCGCCTTGCGCCCCGAACGCGCACCCGGAATTTCGTCCGGTCGAGGACATCCACATCGGCATCGTCTCGAGCAGCCTGGGCGGTCACGGCGGGAACCACTGCTCGGCGACCGGTCCGAACACGAACCCGACCCAGAACGATCGCGCCCACTTGATCGCGACGGTGCGGGGCGGCATGGAGAGCTACGGCGGGCTGGGCTTTTTGTGGTGGGACCCGCTGGGGAAGAAAGGGCCCGCGGGTCCCGGAGAGAACGACGCAAGCGCGCTGGCGGCGGACTTCGCGGTCCACGTGAAGGCCACCGGAGAAAAGGGCTGCGGCTACGAGGCTCAGCTCGAGTCCTGGTACCGCTTCCTGATCGATCCGGCGCCGCCGGCGGAGATCGAGGTCGTGAACGGTGTCGCCCAGACTCGAGGCGTGGACGAAGTGATCCTGCAGCAGCGCAGGGACTTCCTTCGCCCCGATTCGCTGGTGACCATCGTCATGTTGAGCGACGAGAACGACTGCTCGATCGTCGACGGTGGCGTGAGTTGGCTCGCCGCTCAGACGAGCCACCCGGATGGCACCCCGTTTCTCTTGCCGCGCGGGGCGTCGGCGTGCGCCCAGGATCCGGACCACATCTGCTGCCGCCCTTGCGACTTGGCGGAGAAGACGCCGCCCGCAGGCTGCCCGACGCTGGCCGCCGATCCAGAGTGCCAGAAGGGAGCCTGGAACGACCAGGCCGACCACCCGAACCTTCGCTGCTGGCAGCAGAAGCGGCGCTTCGGCGTGGACTTCCTGTATCCAACGCGGCGCTACGTCGAAGCGTTGAGCCAGTACCGCATCTGCCCGGTGTGGGACGCGCACGGCCCGGTGGGTTGCCAGTACGAGGATGAAGACGCCCCAGGCTACCGCGTCTGCAACCCGCTCTTCCGGAGGAAGCTGGACGATCCCGAGAGCTGTGAGAAACGGCCGCGAGATCCGAGTCTGGTCTTCCTCGCGGGCATCGTGGGCGTCCCGTGGCAGGACATCGCCACCGACGACACCCTTTCCGATCCGAAGAGACTCACGTACCTGAGCGCCAACCAGCTCGCGGAGAAGGATCGCTGGCGCTGGCTCTTGCCTGACTGCGCGCGGACGGTCGATCAGAACCTGACGGACCCTGGCAGCAAGCTGCCGCGACCGACGGCGATCTGCGACCGCTGGGACGCGCTCGATCAGCCCGACGACGCTCTCATGGTCGAGTCGAGCGACCCACGCTCGGGCGTCAGCCCCGCGCTGAACGCCGCCCTGGCGAACGAGTCCGCGGGCTTCATGGCGAACCCGATCAACGGTCACGAACGGCTGACCTCCGGCGGCGACCTGCAGTACGCCTGCATCTTCCCGCTGTCGCAGCCGAAGGACTGCAGCGCCGGCCCAAAGGACGGGTGCGACTGCGACGACGTCGGCCCGGGCTACACGCAGAACGATCCGGTGTGCCAGCAGCCGAGCGGGGAGTACACCAGGTCGCAAGGGTGGGCGAAGGCGTTCCCCGGCACGCGTGAGCTGCAGGTGCTCCGGGATTTCGGCGAAGGCTCCATCGCGGCCAGCATCTGTCCCAAGATCTTCGACAAGACGAACCCCGACTTCGGGTACAACCCGGCCGTGGGGGCCATCATCGAGCGGCTGAAGCCTGCCCTCAGCGCCCAGTGTCTGAGCCCGCCCATCTCGTTCCCCCTCGACGCCGCAGGCGATCCCGACCCCTCTCGGGTTCCGCGCTGCGTGGCGGTCGAGCTGGAGCCGAGCGACAGCCCCGGCAGCGCCTGCGCGCCGTGCGACGGCAGCACGGGTCGCGAGCCCGTCCGGGCGGAGCTGCGCGGGCCCGTGATGGAGCGGCTCGAGGATACGGGGCAGTGCCAAGGCGGCGACTGCGAGCCGAACAACTTCTGTATGTGCGAAATCGCCTACGTGAAAGACCGGCAGACCTGCGAACAGACCGGCCCCCAGCTCGACAACTACGGTTGGTGCTTCGTCGATCCGTCGCAAGGCGTCGGTAACCCCGCGCTCGTCGAGCGCTGCCACCACCAGCGGCTGCTGATCTTCAGCGGTCTGGACACCCCGAAGTCGGGCGCCACGGTGTTTCTGGCGTGCGCAACAGCGCCCAGGTGATCTCCCACCCTCGCGCGTCGACCCTCGTGGTTCGGCCTCGACGCCAAGCCCGCGCCGCCGTCGCGACTGATTCGCCCGCGACCTAGCGCTCGACCGCGCCAGAGTCGCACCCGTTCGTCGGGCGCGGCTGGCCGCGTTGATCCGTGGCAGGGCAGCTCTGACCGAGGCCCAGTGCGGGACTGGTGGCGCTGGGCATCAGGGTCTGTGTCGGGCCCCCGTTGTCTGCGAGGGCTGCGAGCTGGGGATCTTGCCCGAGCGTGTCCGGCGGGCACGTGCCCTGGGAGGGCCACTGCACGTTCTTGCTGCCCTTGCTCGTCGCGCAGCTCACTCCCGCGAAGATGCAGCCATACGCGGTGAGATCCGCGTCCGAGCCGCTGTTCGAAAACGTCACGTTGCGCGCCACGGCCTGCGCGCCGGAGTAGAGCTCGACGTTGAGACCGCCCGGGACATTGTTGGCGAAGGTGCTGTTGACCATGTCCAGGGCGCTTTGGTTCACCCACAGCCCGCCGGAACCGCCTTGCACGCTCTGCCCCTTCACGTTCACGCCGCCCTTGTTGTTCGCGAACGTGGAGGCTTTCACCGTGACGTCGTTCTGCTTGATGAACGAGACGCCGCCCGTGCGCGCCGTGTTGCCGTCGAACACGCAGCGGTCGATCAGCATCTTGCGCACGGCTTGATTCGGCGTGCGAAACAGCGCGCCCCCCAGCTCGTTGCAGCGGTTGTTGCGGAACACGTTGCCGCAGAGCGTGTAGACGAACCCCGCGTCGTTCATCCCGTCGAAGTACACGCCGCCCGAGAGACCG
Source organism: Polyangiaceae bacterium (assembly GCA_023150915.1). Classification (GTDB taxonomy): domain Bacteria; phylum Myxococcota_A; class Polyangia; order Polyangiales; family Polyangiaceae; genus JADJKB01. Next base: position 87,399 of record JAKLKA010000012.1, on the reverse strand, counting down.
CCTGCGCCCCCTTGTTCGTCATGGTTGAAGTTGGGACAGCCTGGCTCCACGTAGTTCATGCCCACACCTTCCGCGGTGTTGTTCTCGAAGATGGAGTTCACGATCTGCGGGTTGGCAAAGAGCATCGCGATGGCGCCGCCGTTGGCCGCCCGGTTGCCCTGGAAGCGGCTGCCCACCACCGTGACGCCCTTCGAGCCGACGACATACAGCGCCCCGCCGCCCACGTCCGGTCCTTCCAGCGCCGCCTCGTTGTCGTAGAAGGCGCAGTCGACGACTTCCAGGATGCCGTCGCGCATGTAGAGCGCGCCGCCCGAGCCGTCCTTGTAGCCGTACGCGCACTTTGGCTTCGCCGCGTTCTGCGGGAAGTACTGCCCTGCCGGCGCTTTGCCATTGCGCAAGGTCAGCCGCTGCAGCCGCACCTTGGTCGAGGTCGCCATGAAGTTGGGCGAGTTGTAGTGGAAGATGCGCGTCGTCTTGCCGCCGTCCAGGGTGATCTTCCCGCCGCCGTCGATGGTGGTGTCCTTGGTGGTCGGCAGCACGAGGGTCTCGGTGACCTTGATCGTGGCGTCCGCCGCCCCGCAGTTGAAGGTGATGATGCCGCCCTTGGCCGCCGCTGCCTTTAGCGCCGCGCCGGTGCAGCTGGCCGCAGTGCCCGTGCCGACGACGGTGGTCGGCGTCCCGACGTTCGCGAGCTGAATCGGCGCGCTGCACACGCCCGTTCCGGTCGCCCCGCCACCGCTGCCGCCCGCTCCTGCGTTGCCACCGCTGCCACCGCTGCCACCGCTGCCGCCCGCTCCTGCGTTGCCACCGCTGCCACCACCCGCCCCGGCGCTGCCGCTCGCACCGCCGCCGCCGCCGCCGCTGCTGCCACCCGCCCCACCGCTGCCGCTGCCGCCGGTGCCGCCCGAGGCAACGCAGCCGCCAGCGACGCAGCTCTCACCGCCGGAGCAACTCTTGCCGCAGCCTCCGCAGTGGTCGGCATCGCTCGACGTATCGACACATTCACCGCCGCACGCGCTCTGCCCGGTCAGGCACTTCGGCGCCGGCGTCGTTCCGGACGAGTCGTCGCTACCGCAGGCGACGAGCCCGAGCGCCGCAGCCGCGACGCTCGCGAGCGCTGCAGCCAAGAAACGAGCATTGCTCTCATCGCGTGAGCTCATCTGCGCCTCCGTGTCGCCTGCATCGTAGCGCATGGGCCGGGTGGAAGTCCGCAGAGCTCATCGGCCAGCAGCGCGCCGCAGCGTGTCGACGACGGAATCGGGATCATCGACGGTGGCAATGAGGCGCTGCCACCGCGCGCCGGGGCGCAAAGTCACCACGACGGCAGGCTTGTCGCCGTACACCGCGACGACGTCGTTGCCGCCGCCGCGGAGCATGGTTCCGAGCACGATCACCCATGGGATCCCGGTGCCGACGCGCATCCCTTCGAGCACACGCCACGGGTCGTCGACCCTGTCGATCGACGCCACTTGCGCGAGCGGGATGCACGCGCCGCTGCGCAGCCCCCCCAGCCTTTCCAGAAGCGTGAACTTCAAGCTCAGGCTCTGGCCCTCGACCTCGAACCTTGCCATGGGCTGGATGCTACATGACCGTTCGCCCCACCGCCTCCGCAAGCTCTACCTGATTCGAGATCGCGCGGGCGACCGGCGAACGACTTCGCCGCGTGGTCTAAGTGCCACCGTTTCGACGCCGCGAGCAGTGTCGGGGCGTAGTCATTATTTTCGAGCGGGCGCCAGAGGAAGGGCCGAGGCGCCCAGCCGCAGCGCGAGATGACGCAGATCATTGGAACGGCGACCTGGCGTGGATACCGTTGCCGCCATGCGAAGCACGATCCGTTTCTCCTCCGCCATGCTGACCGGCGCAGCGGTGACGCTGGGCGCGCCCGCGTTCGCGCAGCAGTTGCTCGCCAACCCGAGCTTCGAGACCGCGGAGCCGGTGTGCGGTGCTCCCAAGACGGCTGGCGACTGGGGCATGGACCATTCGTTCATCAAGAGCGCGGAGAGCGGTATCGCGCCGCACAACGGGACGCAGATGCTCAAGTTCGACGCGGTCAGCTCCGCCGTCGGCGACGGCGGCGTTTGTGGTCCGGCGGGCGGGGGCGCGTTCGCCGATGTCGATCAACTCTACGATCTGACCAAGTGCACCGGAACGGTGAAGCTCAAGTTTTCGGTCTGGGTCAACCGCGCAGCTTCGACGAGCGCGACCAACTTTCAGTGTCGCCTCCGCGTCTATTCGACGGCGATGGCCAACTACAACTGGAACGGACAGGTGGCGGAGAACTCGGTCAGCGTCGCATCCGACGGCGATGCGAACACGTGGCAGGAGTGTGTCGTGGAGTTGGATGTTCCCGCCGGAGCGACCTACGCCGCCGCTCGCGTGACCGTCCCGCAGGCGTCGCAATGGGCTCACTACATGGACGACACGAGCTTGACAGCGACCGCCGGCACATGCGCGCCGACCAACACCGGAGGAACCGGCGGCACCGGGGGAACGGGTGGCACCGGGGGAACGGGTGGCACCGGGGGAACGGGTGGCGCAGCAGGTGGAACGGGAGGCAGCGGCGGGTCCGCGACGGGAGGCGGCGGCAGCGGCGGGTCCGCGACGGGAGGCGGCGGCAGCGGCGGGTCCGCGACGGGAGGTGGCGCGGGGAGTGACGCCGGACTCGGCGGGAGTGCGGGTGCGGCAGGGTCGAGCACGGGCGGCGCGGCGGGGACCGGCGCTTCAGGTGGAGCCAGCAGCGGCGGGGCCGCGAGTGGCGGCAAAGGCGGAAGCGACGCGGGGACCTCGGGCGGCGCGGCCGACGACGACGGCGGATGTGGATGCCGGTTGGTCTCGTCGTCCTCCCAGTCGATGTGGTGGGCGGCGTTGGCGGCGCTGCTCTTCGGGTTGCGACGTTGGACCGACCGGCGCAATTGAAAGATAGTGAGAAGGTCGAGTGAAGTGGGTGCTGAGTCAGATCGCGGCGGCGCTCCTGCTTGCGGGGGCGTCCGGCTGCTGGGGGACTGACGACGAAACGCGACCGCACGCGGCGGGTTGCAGTGACCCAGAGGCCGCAAGCTGCCAACTGTCGGGGGTCGCGCGCACCGACGGCAAGCAGTGCTCGACCCCGTCGACCACCGCCGCCAAGATGCGCTTCGTCAATCGCTACGACTACCGCAGGCTGCGAGTCTACATCGTGAGCTCCAAGTGCAAGCTCGTGGGTGTGGTGCAGCTCGAGCCTCAGAGCTCGTCGGAGGAGTACGACGCGGGGGACAATCAGGTTTGGCAGGTGAACGACGCGGAGTCGGACGACCAGCTGGCGCAGTTCGTGGTCACGGAGGGCGGCAGTCACGTGGTGGTGCTCCCTTGAGGCGCGCGCGCGCCATCCACGCGGCCGCGGCAATCTGGCTGCTCACGGGCTGCGAAGGTCGTGACCCGATGCCCGGCGACTATCCCTGCCGTGACGCCGTGGCGAGCATCGCCAATCGTACGCTGGCTTGCACTGGCGACGAGCAGCTCGCCGACGACCGTGCCGAAGCGTTTTGGGAGGAGTACCGCTGCATCGACGTGGACACGGACCACGGTCCGGTGGAGGTGTACCTGCACTGTTCGGCGGCCATCGGGGCTGCGAGCTGCGACACCGTCGAAAAGATGGGGGGTGACCTCGGGGGCTGGCTGGCGTTGTCGTCGAGTTGCGGATTGGTGATTCAGCACGCCGATGGAGCCCCGTTGTGAGCGCGCAGCGGCTCGGGGCACTGGTCGCGCTCGCAGGAACGCTCGTCGCTTCGCGCACGCTGGCGGCCAATGGTTGCGACCACCGCGTGATCAGCAACACGACTGGTGCGCGCAACGGACGCATGGCGGTGGCGCAGACGCAGCTCCTGTCGCCCGCCCTGCTGGCCGATCGCTCCGTGCTGCCCTATTTCGCCCACGCTCCGGGCCGCGAGCTGACGATGACCTTCGCGCTCGAAATGGGGTTCTTGCCCAACGTTGCCGCAGTCCCGACCATCAACGACCCGACGGACGGCGATTGCGAGGGCGTGCCCGCGTACACCTTGCGCGACTACGACATCGCGGTGAACACCGTCGCGTTCACCGTTCAGTGGGAATGGGTGGGCTTGTTCGCGAGCATGGTGACGACCATCGGGGGTACCGCGGGCGGCGCCGGCGAGCGCTTCGCGGCGGGCGCGATCACCCCCATGGCGTTCCATCGCTTCATCGCGCGTCCGGACGCCGACGAACGCATCATCGAGCGCTCCGGTTCCCGTGCGACGGAATCGACGTTCATCATCGGTCCCGCCGTGGCGTTTCCGTACTTCTCGGCGCGAGCGGGTTGGGCCCCCACCGGTTGGCTGGGCTCGGTGGCCTCGCCGGAGCTGCACCTGTCAGCGACCGCGACCTGGTCGCGAGACACCCACAGCGTCGCCTACCTCCGCGTTGGCGTGGACGGTTACCCCACGTCGGCGGGGCTGAGCCGGGCCTACCTTCGCCAGGTCGCGTGGCAATCGGCGCCGCGGACCATCCCCAGCACCGGAGCGCCCGATCTGAGCGAGGACGCGAAGCCGGCGAGCTTCAGCACGATTCACCTCGAACAGCTCGCGATCATCGACCTGTTCGATGCCAAGCTCGCCGTCGCAGCGCGACCGCGCTTTGCCCTGCACGAAGCGCAGGTCGGTGTTCACACCCCTGGCTACTATCCGCTGAGCGTCGCCGAGCGTGACAAGCGTTTCCGAGAGCGAGCAGCCGAAACCAAGAAGGCGCTCGCCGCCGGCGCGGACCCCGACACCGCCGACACTGATTTGGTGGCTGGCGTCTGGGGCGGAGTGACCGGAGTGCCGCGCGCGGCCTACTACGACAGCCAGGCGACCATCATGCCGAGCGCTTCGGCGGAGCTCGGTGCAGCGATCTACTCGGGTGGCGACACGTCAGCGGGCAGAGTCAGCCCCGTGCTCGCCGTTCATTGGAACGACCCCGAGACCATCGCCCAGATCCCGTTCGCAAGAAGCGTCTGGGCGGCGTTCATGCGTGTGGCGCTCGAGCTCTAGGCTCGCGCGTCGCGGCACGAGCGCAGCAACAGCGCTACGACGCCATTCCGGCCGCGCTCATCGGACGCCTTGCGCGTCACGAGCGCGCTCGAGGAGCCGCACGCACCGACTGTTCTTGCTCGCGAAGACCGCGCGCCGGGCTGGTGACCGGCAGCCCGAGGGTTTCCCACGCGCGGTGACCATCGAGCGGCATCTTCGTCCGCCGGTGCAACAAGGGGATTACCCGTGACCGTGCGAAGAACGCCTCGAGGTCATCCGTGCGCGAAGCGAAGCCGGCCCTCAGCAGCGCGGCCACCAGCGGACGAACTCGTTCCTCCGTCACCGAGATGGTGACGTCGACGTCCATCGTCATGCGCGAGCTCCCGTAGATGAGGGCGGCTTGAGCGCCGAACACGTACCAACGGATCCTACGGGGACCGAGGACCTTCTTCAGCGCAGCAAGAACCTCAACGCTTGCGGGTCGCCGCAGCACGTTCCAAACGCTCCGAGAATTGGATGTGGCACTCGATGTCGAGGGCGCGCTGCTCCTGGGTCGGCCAGTCGGGGTGCAGAAGCAGCGCGTGACGGCGGAGCTCGTCCGCCAGCCGAATTCGCTCCGCCGGGGTCAGACCACGCCAGTACGCGAGCTTCGACGCTCGCGCGTGGTCGTAGTCTCGCCGTACGACGCGCATCCCGCTGAACCTAGCATGTCGCTTCGTCGGCGACGGGGCCCAGGCGATCCGAGCCGAAGGCGCCGGCGCCTCTGGTCGTGGTCGGCTCGGCAGTTCGCTTGGCTCCGAGTCCAGCAGGTGTCAGGGCTGACCGAAGGCGTCCGTCCAGCCTGACCACCAGCCGAACGTCACGCTGCCGTTGTCGGCGCCAATCGCGCCGATCTTGGCCGCGACCGCGGCGTTGGCGCTGTCCTTCCAGGTCGAGAGCGGCTTGCCGTCGGGGTCGACGACCATCAGCGGATCGAACTGGCTCTTCATGACCAGGAGGCTCGAGCCGTCGCGCGTGACCTGGAATGAGCCGGCGCTGTCGACCTCCGACACAATCGTGGTCGGCCAAGTCAGCTCGCCCTTCGAGGCTCCCGAGGTGTCGAACAAGAGGTACTTGCTGTCCTTCTTGCTGTTCACCGTCAGCGAGTAATAAACCAGCACCCCGTTCGCGCCGGTCCAGGGCAGCGCAATGGTGTTGTCCGCCTTCTGGGTCTCGGCGGGCAGGTCCACGATGTTGGGGCTCGACGCGCCGGGCTTGAGGATCGCGAGCTGGCGCTTGGTCCAGTTCGCTGCGGCGTCGCGCGTCACCCACACCACGGAGCCGTCCCGCGCCCACGAGGCCATCGGATACAGGCTCTTCGAATCCTGCGCGAGCTCCGTCTCAGTTCCAGTCGCGTGATCGATCGAGACCACGCGCCCGTGCCCGCCGCTCGCAGGCCGAACGGCCAGCACCGACTTGCCGTCGTTCGACAGGAAGTAGCGGCTGAGGCGCACGTCGAGCGAGCCGCTCGAGACCAAGGCCTTGGCTCCGGTGCCGTCGTACTTCACCTTGTTGATGGTGGTCATCGTGCCACCCGTGCCGTAGAGCAGATGCTCGCCATCCAGCCAGCCGAGCACCGCGCCGCCCTTCGCGACGAACGCGGTCTCGGCCGACGTCGCGACGTCGTAGATGTGGATGCCCGTGGCAGGCTGCCCGGGGCCCGCGTCGGATGCGGCGACGTATTTCCCGTTGCTGCTGATGACCGCGCGCGTGCACTTGAAGTCGGCGACCTTCTTCACGTCCTTGCTCGACACCGTGTAGACCGTGACCGGGCCCGGCGTGACGCCCGTGGCTGCGCAGTACGAGAACTGACCCGCGCCGCTGCCCGACCCACCGGTGCCCGAACCGCCGGTGCCCGAGCCCCCGGTGCCCGAACCGCCCGTGCCCGATCCGCCGGTGCCCGAACCGCCGGTACCCGAACCGCCGGTACCCGAGCCTGCCGAGCCGCCGGTGCCCGAGCCTGCGCTGCCGCCCGTTCCCGAGCCTGCCGACCCGCCCGATGAAGCGCCGCCGGTGCCCGATCCGCCGGTGCCCGATCCCCCGCTGCCGCCGCCTCCGCCCTCGTCGTCACCCCCGCAACCCCAAAGCAGTGCACCCGCAAGCCCAACGACCAGCCCAAGCCCAACTCTCATGCGCAACCTCCCAGCCTCCAATATCGCCGAGGGCGCTACGGCGCGGCTATGACGCCCGTCAGCCGGTGGCGCGCTCCGCCGAGCAAAGAGCGAGAAAAGGATGACATTGAACGACCACTGCAGGCGCTTCGACCGAAACCTCCCTTCTGCCGAAGCTGAAGCCTGGAGTCTGGAGCCTGATGCCTGGAGGGTTTCGCCCGAAAAGGGCGAAACCCGAGTCAGAGCTCCGAGAGGCGTCGGAGCAGCGCCGGCAAGTCGACCACGCCCCGAGTGGCGCTGAGAGCGGGGCGGCGCGTCTGGCACACCAGGTAGCGGTGCTGGGCACCCACGAGGTCCGCGGCCTTCTCCATGCGGGTCACGTCCGCGGACGAAGCAGACGCCGCGAGCTTGACCTCGATCGCGATGGATCGCCCGCCGAGCATCAGGAGCAAGTCGAGCTCGTACCCGTCGCTGGTCCGGAAGTAGAACGCGTCGTGGGGCACGCCGCGCGCGCCCAGGTGCCCGAGCACTTGCTCGATCACGAAGCCTTCGAAGCTGGCTCCTGCGAGGGGATGGCGCAGAAGCTCGTCGCGAGATCCGATGCCCAGCGTGGCGTGCAGAACGCCCGAGTCCCGCAGGTACACCTTCGGGCTCTTCACGAGGCGTTTGCTGAGGTTCGCGCTGAACGGCGCGAGGTGGCGCACCAGATAGGCACCCGACAGAAAGTCCACGTAAGTCCCGACCGTGTGGTAGCTCAGGCCGAGGCTCTGACCGATGCGCGAAGCGTTCCAGATCTGGCCGTGAACGGCGGCCAGCATCGCGAGCAGTCGCGCTGTGACCTGTGGACGAGCCGGGAGCCCCCAGGTCGGGAGGTCACGCTGCGCGAGCAGTGTGACGTAGTCGCGTTGCCAGCGGGGGAAGCGCTTGGAGCCGAGCACGCCGCCGTCGGGGAAGCCGCCCGTGAGCCACAGGCGCTGGAGGGACGCTGCCCCGACCTCGGAGAGCAGAAAGGGCGAGAGCTCGACCAGGGCAAGCCGACCTGCCAGCGACTCGGAGACTTCGCGCATCAGCGCAGGCGACACCGACCCGAGCAGCAAGAAGCGGCCCATGCGCTTTCGGTCGGCGTCGATGGCGGCGCGGAGCCGCGGGAACAGCTCGGGCCACGACTGCGCCTCGTCGATCACCACGCGACGGCGACCGTGGACAAGGTCGTCCCACGCCAGGTCGAGGCGCACCCGCTCGTCCGGTTGCTCGACGTCGAAGTAGGTTCCCCCCAAGGCCCGCGCGAGAGTGGTCTTCCCGCTCTGGCGTGGGCCGAGGAGCGCGACTGCAGGGTTCTCCCCCAGGCGCGCTCGCACCAGCTTGGTCGCTGCCCGACGCTTCATCACTTGCAGATTAGAACTAGATTTCTAATTTGCAAGCAATGGCTGCCCGGCTGTCGGGTCCTTGCCGCTGCTCGACCCACGGCAGCCTCAGCCCGCGCAGGTCAAGAGGCGCGCCTCGTCGAGCGCGGTGGCCACCGCCCCCAGGCGCGCGTCGCCGCGGATGGTCTCGATCAGCCCCTTCATCGCGGCGAGGTAGGCGCCGGGCTCGAGCTCACCGCGCAGCAACTGCACGCGCAGGAAGACGCCGGCGGTCTGGGCGACGTCGCACAGGCAGTACTCTCGCACTTCCTTGATGCGACCCGCGTGCACCATCGGCCCCACGTCCTTGCCGTCCACGCCGACCTTGCCGGGCATGCCGCAGAGCTTGGCGACGATGTCGAGCTTGGCAGGCTTGGCCGCGCCGAAGTCCGCGATGAAGTCCATCAGGTCGAGGTGGCCCTCGGGCGAGAAGCGATAGCGCACGTCACGCGCGCGGTAGTAGTGGCGCAGCGGCACGCCATGGCGCAGGCAGCGGGCTGCGATCACTGGCAAGTCGAAGCCGCGCCCGTTGAACGTGATCAGGTCGGGGCGCCGCTCGTCCAGGAACTTCGAGAAGTCGACCAGCATCGCCGGCTCGTCTTTGCCTTCGCCCAGCACCCCCACCCGCTGTACCGCGTAGCTCGCGTCGAAGAGCAGCGCGCCGATCACCACGATCTTGTGGTGCGGCGGCGCGGGCAGCCGCTCGGCCTCGGCCGATTCGGCGATCGGCAGCTCGGCGTCGAGCACGGTCTCGATGTCGAGCACCAGGAATGACTTGGCCACGCCCGCAGCATCGGAGCGGCCCCTCGGGGGGGTCAACCATCCGGAATGAGAAGGTTAACCGGCGCAGCAAAAACCGGACTGTTTCCGAGTAGTTGACACGGAATCTGCCACGTGGTCACGTGGGTCTCATGATTTTCCGCTCCCAGGCTTCGAGTCGCGCGGTCGCGACCAGCCAGCGGAGCCTTCTCCTTCCTGGGGCGGGCTGGCTTTGCCCCCGCCGACCGCATGGCGCGAAACACACTGGTGATCAACTGCGACGTTCGGGAGACCCGAGTCGCTCTGATTGAAGACGGGGTCATCGCCGAGCTCCACATCGAGCGGGCGAACGCACGGGGCACGGTCGGAAACGTCGTGCTGGGCAAGGTCACGCGTGTCCTTCCGGGCATGCAGGCGGCCTTCATCGAAGTCGGGATGGATCGCGCGGCGTTCTTGCACGTCGAAGATCTGATCCGCCCCGATGACTTCGAGGCGTATCTAGCGGGGGCTCACCGCGAAGACGAAGGGCCTTCGGGCAAGGGCGTCGGCGGGCGGCGTCACCACCCCGAGTCGGACGCCGACGACGACGACGACAGCGAAGTGATCGTCGCGCCGGGTGCTGCGGAGCAGCCCAGCGCAGGCGCGCACCCGGCGGGAAGCTCGGCGATCGCCGCGGCGTCGGAGCCCGAGGCAGCGTCGGAGCCCGAGGCAGCGTCGGAGCCCGATGCGGCCGAGGCCGAAGGCGCCGAGGCCGAAGACGCCGAGGCCGAAGACGCGGAGGCCGACGACGCGGAGGCCGAAGGCGCAACCGACGCGGAGGCCGACGACGCGGAGGACGACGACGCGCCGGATTCGGACGACGACGACTCGGGCCCCGACTCGAGCGAACGCGCTCCCGTGGCAGCCGCCGCGGCCGGCGAGGCCGGCGAGGCCACGGCCCCGGGCGTGGAGGCCGGCACCAGCGCGGTGGAGCACGAGCCGCCGCCCGCCGGCGTTGCCGTCGAAGAGAGCACGGGCCGGCTGGTCGAGGACTCGCAGCGGCGAGGCCGGCGCCGCCGGCGTCGTCGCGGGCGCGCGCCCGAGCCGAAGGCAGCGCCCGGCCGGCGCGAAGATCCGCGCAAGAACGGCAAGGTCAAGGGCTCGGCGGCGAAGCGGCCGCAGCTGCGTGTGGCGCGCACCGTGCCCATCACCGAGGTCGTCAAAGAGGGCGACGAGGTGGTGGTGCAAATCTCGAAAGAGCCCATCGGCACCAAGGGCGCGCGGGTCACCAGTCACATCTCGCTGCCCGGTCGCTACGTGGTCTACTTGCCGACCGTCGAGCACACCGGTGTCAGCAAGCGCATCGGGTCGGGCCGCGAGCGCCACCGCCTGCGTGAGGTGATCGATTCGGTCAAGCCCCAGCAGGGTGGCCTGATCGTGCGCACGGTGGCCGAGGGGCTGACAAAGAAGCAGCTCAAGGCGGACATCGGCTACCTGATCAAGCTCTGGGCCGAGATCGCCAAGAACCGCGAGGGCGCCAAGTCGCCCAAGATGCTCTATTCCGAGCTGGACATCGTGCTGCGCACGGCGCGCGATCTGTTCACCGACGAGATCGAGCACATCGTGATCGACGACCGCGAGCAGTACCTGCGGCTGGTACGGTTCGTGGAGATGTTCTTGCCCGAACGCGTGAAGGACATCGAGCTCTATACCGGGCTCGAGCCAATCTTCGACGCCTATGGCATCGAGGACGAGATCGGCCGGGCCTTGTCGCGCAAGGTGCCGCTGGCGAGCGGCGGGTACCTGATCATCGATCAGGCCGAGGCGCTGACCGCCATCGACGTGAACACCGGTCGCTTCGTCGGCAAGGGCAGCAAAGATCTGGAAGAGACCGCCCTCAAGACCAACCTCGAGGCGGTGGAAGAGATCGCGTATCAGCTGCGCTTCCGCAACATCGGCGGCCTGGTGATCCTGGATCTGATCGACATGGAGATCTCGGGCAACCGCGACAAGGTGTGGCGCGCGCTCGAGGCGGCCCTGGCCAAAGACAAGGCCAAGACCACACTGAACCGCATCAGCGAGCTGGGGCTCATCGAGATGACGCGCAAGCGCACTCGCGAGAGCCTGAGCCGCACCATGAACGAGCCCTGCTTCTATTGCGACGGGACGGGTCACATCCAGTCGCGCACCACCATTGCTTACGAGATCTTGCGGCAGATCCGCCGCGAGCGCGACAGCCTGCCCGGCTACGTCATCAGCGTGAACGCCCACCCCGCGGTCGTGGACCTGCTGTCTACCGAAGAGAAGGCGGCGGTGCAGGACGCCGAGCGGCGCTACATGCGTCGCATCGAGTTGATTCCGCGGCGCGAGTACCACATCGAGCAGTTCGACCTGCAGGGGAGATAGACATGTCGAGCGACCGCCGCGAAGAAAGGGTGACGATCAACAAGGAGTTCGAGTCCTTCGATCAGTTCATCCAAGAATACGTGACGAACATCTCGCGCAGCGGCGCCTTCATTCGCACCGACCACCCCTTGCCGGTGGGCACCGAGGTGAACCTGCGCTTCACCGTGATCATGGACGACATCGAGAGCATCGAGGGCCTGGGCCGGGTGGTCCGGGTCGAGGCGAACCCCCCGGGCATGGGCGTGGTGTTCCTCGAGCTCAGCAAGTACTCGGCGCAGCTCATCGAAAAGCTGTTGATTGTCGGGCCTGTGGCCAAGGTCGAGCCCTGAGCAGACGTCCAGCCCAAGGCGAAGCTCGACAAACCCCCCGCTCTCTTCTAGGTTCCGCGCCCCATGTTCCTCTTCAAGCTCGGCAAGCCCAAGCGCGACCGCAAGCGCTCGGCCCGTCACAAGGCCGCCCTCAAGAACAAGAACAAGCGCCGCCACAACCACGTGCGCGCTTGAGCCTTCGCGTCAGCCGATGATCTTGCCGGCCCAGAGCCGGCGCAAGAACGTGGCTATGGGAAGGACGCGTGTGCCGTCGACCGTGAGCTCGCGGTCGCCGAGATACACGACGTAGCTGGACGCCTTCGTGGTCGAGAGCAGCGCCGCGAGTCCCTTTCGGTGCTCGGGTCGGAAGGACTTGGCGTGCTTGGCCTAGATCGCGACCATGCGCTCGCCGTGCCAGAACACGAAGTCCACTTCGCTGCCGCTCGGCGTCGCCCAGTATCCCAGCGACCCGCGAACGTTCGCGTAGTGGATGTAGCTGCGAAGCTCGTGGAGCAGGTAGTGCTCGAGCAGCACGCCTTGCCAGTCTGCCGGCGGAGGCTGGTCGAACGCGCCCGCAGCAGCGTTCAACACACCTGGATCGAACCAGTAGAACTTCGGCAGCGCGACCTCTTTGACCCTGGCTCGCGGGCGATGCGCCTCGAGCCACGTTCCGACCAGCGTGTCGATCAGCACCTCGAAGTAGCCGCGCACGGTGTCGCGCGGCACGCCGGCGTCGCGCGCGATGCTCGAGACGTTCGTCTTCTGCCCCGCGGCCAACGCTGCCACAGCCAGGAACCGGCCGAAGCTGCCCAGGTCGCGAACCAGGGCTTCGGCCTTGACCTCTTCGGCCAGGTAGGTCGTCACATAGGCACGCAGGAAGTCCTCGCGTGAGTCATCGCTGCCGGCGGTCACACTCATGGGCAATGCGCCGAACTTCAGCAAGCGTCGCGCCGGAACGTCGAAGCCCACCTCGTGGGCCGTCAGCGGGAACATGTTTCGCACGACCGCGCGGCCGGCCAAGAGGTTCGCGGCGCCGCGCTTGAGCTTGCGCGCCGACGAGCCGGTGAGCGCGAACTTCTTGTAGCCCTCTTCCTCCATCAAGTAGTGGACCTCGTCCAGCAGGCGCGGCGCGCGCTGCACTTCGTCGATCACCACCCAGCGGTCCCGCGGAAGCGTCAGAACCTCGCCACGCAGTCGCTCGGGCTCGCGCTCGTAGCGCAGCATCGCATCCGCCGGGAGCAGGTTGATCAGGTGGGCACCCGGCAACTCGGCTCGCAGCCACGTGCTCTTGCCCGTGCCCCGTGGGCCGAACAGAAAGAACGCCGACTTGGGGCGTGCCAGGTCCCGCGGAAACATCGCCACCAAATTTACCGTCGATTTGGTGGCGATGTCTACAGCCCCTCAGAATTCCTCGCCGTCGTCGTCCCCCGCGCTGCCGAGGGCGCGACGCGCGACATCCATGCCGAAGCCAGCGCGGGCCAGGGCGCCCAGATCGCGCCGGCGGTTCGCGGCGCGCTCCGCCTCCGGCCGGAACGTCCCGATGCGGCGCTTGCGCACGAAGGCGCGCGCCGCCTCGAGCTCGGCATCGGCGCCGGCGTCGGCGTCCACGTTCTTCAGGGCGCGGTCGGCGACCTCGCCGTCGACCCCGCGCATGCGTAGCTTCTGCGCGATGGCGCGACCCGATGCGCCGCGGCGGCGGAGCCCGCTCGCCATCGCGCCGGCGAAGCGCGAATCGTCGAGCAAGCCGCTCTCCTGGTAGCGCGCGAGCAGCTCGTCGACCAGCGTCGTCGCGTCACGCGTCGCGTCAGCGCCGCGCTCGACCGCAGCGCGCTTCAGGTGGCGGGCGAGCACGCGCCGCAGGTTCTTGGCCGAAGTGTCGAAGCGATCGAGGTAGCGCAGCGCCACGGCGTCGAGCTCGTCGCGAGTGACCGGTCCGGTGCGTTTGCGCGCTGCCATCGCCACCTGGGGTGCGGCCGCGCAGCATAGCGCAGGCGGCGCGATCGGCGTATCGTTGCACCATGCTCGCGCGCTTCGCCGGGATCGTGTGCGTCGGGTTTGCGCTCTCGCTCGCCTGTGGTGGCGAATCCGAAGAGGACAGTCCCGGCAGCGGCGGTCAGCCCAGCGGGGGCAGCGGCGGAAGCACGGGCGGCAGCGCTGGCAGCACGGGCGGCGCTGCAGGCGCTGCCGGCACCGGCGGCGCTGCGGGCTCGCCAGCTCTGGGGCGCTGCGGGGATCCGGTTCCGCCCGGCGCGCCCACCGCAAAAGCGCCGCCGAAGTACTCCGGCGGCGCGTGCCCCAAACTGGTGGCCGGGCCGAACACCATCACCAGCACCGCCGAGCGCAAGTTCGTGCTGGTGGTGCCCAAAGATCTGAAGGCCGGCGAGAAGCCGCCGCTGATCTTCCTCTGGCACTGGCTGGGCGGCGACGCGCAAGACTTCGTGAGCAAGGGCGAGATCCAGGCGGCGGTGGACTCACAGCGCTTCATCGCGGTCGTGCCCGAGAAGAAGGGCGATCTGCTCTTCGTCTGGCCGGTGGAGATCATCCAGTCCGAGCCCCGGGTCGACGAAGAGCTGACCCTGTTCGACGATCTGCTGGCGTGCGTGAGCGAGCAGTTCGCCGTCGACCCGAACTGCGTGTCGAGCGCCGGGGTCAGCGCCGGCGCACTCTGGACGGACCAGCTCGCGGCCTATCGCTCCGACTACCTGGCGTCGTTCGTGTCGCTTTCGGGCGGCGTGGGCGGCGTGATTCGGGCGTGGGGCAACCCGGCGCGCAAGCTGCCCGGCCTCGTGCTCTGGGGCGGGCCCACCGACACCTGCGGCGGGCTCTTGAGCTTCAACACCCTGTCCGCAACCCTCGAGAAAGAGCTCGAGGCGGACGGCCATTTCTTCCTCGAGTGCGTCCACAACTGCGGCCACTCGGAGCCGCCCATGGCCGGCGCGGCGGGCTTCTCGAAGTATCAATCGCTGTGGCAGTTCGTGATGGACCACCCTTATTGGCTGCCCAAGGGGCAGTCGCCGTACCTCACCGACGGCCTGCCGAAGGTGATGCCCGAGTGGTGCGGCATCGGCAAGGGCAGCGCCACGCCGCGCACCGGCGCGTGCAGCAACCCGTCGCAGTGCTGAGTCAACGGGGGCGCGAGCGCGCCGGCTCGACCAGCAGCACGCCTTCCACGAACACCAGCCCCGACCAGCGCGGCACCTGGACGTCCACGCGCTCGCCCACGTGCTGCGGGACGAAGCGCAAGCGACCGTCGACGCCCAGCGCCAGCGACAGCGCGCCCAGGGCCAGCGCGCCCCTCAGCCCCAGCGACGCGAAGCCGGTGGTCACGGTGTGGCCCTCGATGTGGAACCACTCGCCGCCGCCCAGCAGCGCGGCTCCGATCGGGTGCGCGCGCGAGAACGGCGCGCCCCAGCCGAAGCCACCGCCCAGGTCGTAGAGGAACGCCGACGAGCCGGCGTCGGAGCGGGCGAAGCGCGCCGATTCCGAGAGCTGCAAGGACCACGGCCCCCAGCCCACACCGATGTCGAGGCGCGGGCCCAGCGCCGGGCCGAGGCCTTTGCCGAGCAGCTCACCCAGGAGCCCGATCCCGATCCCACCGCTTTCGACCAGCGGCTTGGGTGCCTCGATGAGAGGAGCGCGCTCGCCCCAGGTCGGTGCCTCGTGCGGCGAGGTGGGCAACGGGCGCGGTTTGGCCGCGGGCGCCGGCGCAGGCTCGGCGGGTGCGCGCTCGACCCGCTGCTCGATGGCGTCGAGCAGTGCCTCGACCAGCGTGCCCTCACTGGACACGTCGAGTATCTCGGCCGGGGGTCCGTTCCACACCACCCAGGCGCGGCTGTGATCGCAGGCCACCAGGATCGAGCGGGGCGCGTCGCTCCGCGAGCGCAGCAAGAGCTTGACCCGTGCGCCGACCTCGTCGGCCTGGGCGGCGCTCAAGCGGGCGCATGCCAGATCGACCTCTGCCGCCCCGCAAATGCTCGTCATCGCGAGGATTGTCGCGACCGTTGCCCAGCGCCGCACGCCGGCCAGGGTGGCCCAGTTCCCCGCGCCTGAAAAGGGGACCGATCCCCGCCGCCTCGGGCATCGACTAACATTCACGAAGGTGGCGTAGTGTCCGAAGCCGACCCGGCAGCGTTTCCGGCCAGCATGGAGCTTCCGCTCTTGCCCCCGTCTGCGTTCGAGCGCTCTTCCGAGCCACCCGTGGAGCGGGCGGTCCCCGCGAATCTGCTGCCGCTGCTCTATCGCCAGATGCGCGGCCTGGCGGGGCCCCGGCCCGATCTGGACGATCTGGTCCAGGCCGCCGCCGAGCGCGCGCTCAAATCGTGGAGCCGGTTCGAAGGGCGATCGCAGCTCTCGACCTGGACCTACGGCATCGCCTATCGCACGCTGATCGATCACGATCGCTGGTACTTCCGCTGGCGGCGACGCTTCAGCTTCACCACCGATGGTGAGCCCGATCAGCCGCACGAGATCGACGCCGAAGGAAGCTTGGCAGAGCTGGGCCGCGCGCGGCGGCTGCGCGAAGTGCTGGGCCAGCTGCCACCCGCCAAGCGTGCGGTGGTGGTGCTCGCCGAGCTCGAAGGTCTGAGCATGCGAGAGATTTCGGAGATCGTCGGCACCAACGAGCGCACGGTGCGCTCGCGCCTGCGCGATGCGCGGCAGAAGCTGGTCCAGCTTCTCAGCGGCGATCCGCTGTTTCAGGAGAATGAGCCATGAACACGCGAGAAGAGCGAGTCTTGGAGCTCGCCCGGGTCGCGTGGCGAACCGGGCAACCCAGCGAGGCCAGGGTCGAGGTCGCGGCGCGACGCATCCAGAAACGGATGCAGAAGCCGCGACGCGCGAGGGCAGCGCGTCGCCACACCTTGATCCTGGCGTTCATCGTGGTGTTCTTCGGCGCCGCGGCCTGGGCCGCCAGCGCCGGCGCCCCGCAGGTCTTCGGCCGGGGCTCGGGCGGCGGCGCGCCCGCGAAGCTCGCCTCTGCAGCGCGCGGCGGGCTGGGCAACGGCGTGGCCGTTGCGGTGGATCGCGCCCGCGTGGTGGTCCCCATGGCCCCGGCGGCGGCTCCCGATCCAGCGGGCGAGCCCGCGGAAGAGAAGACCGCACGCGCTGCGCCCAAGGGCCAGGCCGCGCCCGCGCCGGCACCGGCGGCCTCGTGGCGCGAGGTCGCGCAGGCCCTGGACGCCAAGGACGACGCCAAGGCCCGGCAGGCGCTGGAAGGCCTGTCGCAATCCTCCGATGCCACCACGCGTGCCAAGGCGCGCCTTGGCCTTGCGCAGCTGGCAAAGAGCCGCGGTGACTGCGCGACGGCCCGCCGCCTGGCGAATGAAGTCGCGACCCAGAGCGGCGTCGATCCGAGCGTGCAGAAGCGCGCCGCTGCGCTCTCGGCCGAGTGCGACTGAATCAGGGCGGAGGCAACGGCAAGGTCGGCAGCACCGCTGATGAGTCGTCTGGAAGCCCGAATGCGTGCGGCCCCGGGCCTCACCAGCGGCGGGCACCGCAACGCCTGACGGCGCACCCCCCGTTGTCCGTCGGGCGCGCTCATGCTTAGCTCCTCAGCATGAAGAAGACGCGCCGCAAGGGGGCCACCGAGACCTTCTCGGTGTCGGTCGACCCCCGCACGAAGGCGATTCTACGCGGCCGCGCCGATCGACTGTATGCGGGCAACCTCTCGGCCCTGATCACCGACCTCGGTCGGGAGGCCGAGCGGCGCGACGCGTTCGAGAAGGTGCGAGAGTGGGCCGGCGGGTCGGTGCTCGATGACGACAACCGGGCGAAGATCGACGCAGAGCTCGAGGAGGGTTGGCGGCACGCTCGTCGCCACGCCAAAAAGCCACGCCGCCGCAGGGCCGCATGAAGCAGGGCGTCACCTTCGACACCGGAGTGCTCATCGCGCTCGAGCGCCGGAGGCAGCGTGCGCTCCAGATCCACGAGCGACTCGGTGAGCGAGGCGTCACCATCAACGTCCCGTGGGCGGTCGTCGCCGAGTGGTGGCGCGGGCGGTCGGACCTCCGAGAGACCATCCTGCGCTCGGTCGACGTCGAGATCCCCACGGTCGGGCTCGCCAGGCTTGCAGGGGAAGCGCTGGCGAAGGTGCGGGGCGCGTCCACGGCGGACGCCGTCGTCATGGCGTCGGCCGCGCTTCGCGGAGACGTCGTGTACACGACCGACGTCTCGGACCTGGAGGCGTTGCGTGCCCACTTCCCGTCAGTGCGGGTCCTTGGAGTTTGATCTTCCGACCCCCGGGACCAGGGCTGCTCAGTCCGGCTGGGCGAGCTTCGCGATGTCCGCGTCGCCTAGCTCGGCGGCGTAGATGCGGAGGTCGTCGAGCAGGCCGACGAAGTTGGTCGCGATGTGGAGCTTGCTCGAGGTGCGCCCCCTTCGGGTCGGACTTGATCAGGATCTCGCGCCAGGGCATGTCTTTCATGCCCCCGGGCGCCAAGAGGAACCAGCCCGTGATGGTCATCGCGCGGGGAGCGTGCTGCGAAGTCCCATCGTCCACGAGCAGCTCGCCCGTGCCCTCGACCTTCAACGCTCCGCCGCGCCGACCGGCCACCCAGCTCACCGAGCCCTGCGCGGTGCCCGTGTTGCCGTGGTTCGACGCGTCCGCGGCCGCGCTGCCGCTCGCTTCGTCGAATTTCCAGTCCCAACGACTCGCTACAACATGATCGGGCTCCGGTGCGCACGAGCGCCTGGCACATAGCCGTCGCGCGCCGCCCCTACCCGACGCCAGCGTGTCGCGCTAGAAACGCGCCGCCATGGATTTCATCTACACGATGCAGGGGGTCACCAAGGTTCACCCCCCCGACAAGAAGGTCCTCGACAGCATCACGCTGGCGTTCTTGCCCGGCGCCAAGATCGGCGTGATCGGCGCGAACGGCTCGGGCAAGAGCTCGCTGCTCCGCATCATGGCCGGGGTCGACAAGGACATCTACGGCGAGGCCAAGCCGCACCCGGCGATCAAAGTCGGGTACTTCGCGCAGGAGCCCGAGCTGGGTGACGCCAAGACCGTGCGCGAGGCGGTGGACGAGGGCGTGAAAGAGGTGCGCGCGCTGCTCACCGAGTTCGAGGAGCTCAGCATGAAGCTGGGCGAACCGATGAGCGACGACGAGATGAACAAGCTGCTCGAGAAGCAGGGCACGCTGCAGGACAAGATCGACGCCATCGACGCCTGGAACCTCGATCAGCACGTGGACGTGGCGATGGAGGCACTGGAGCTGCCGCCCGCCGACGCCGAGATCGCGCACCTCTCGGGCGGCGAGAAACGCCGCGTCGCGCTGTGCCGAGTGCTGCTCTCTGCGCCGGACATGCTGTTGCTCGACGAGCCCACCAACCACCTGGACGCATCCAGCGTTGCCTGGCTCGAGCGCTTCTTGAAAGAGTTCAAGGGCACCGTGGTCGCCGTCACCCACGACCGCTACTTCCTCGACGACGTGGCCGAGTGGATCTTGGAGATGGATCGCGGTCGCGGTTACCCGTTCAAGGGCAACTATTCCGGCTGGCTCGAGCAGAAGAGCGCGCGTCTGGCCCAGGAAGAGAAGGGCGAGAGCGCCCGGCAGCGCAAGCTGAAGGAAGAGCTGGACTGGGTGCGGGCCTCGCCCCGGGCGCGCCAGGCCAAGAGCAAGGCGCGCCTGGCTGCTTACGAAGAGCTGATGAACAAGAGCGCCAAGGGGCCCTCGGATCCCACCGAAATCAGCATTCCGCCTGGCCCGCGCTTGGGCGAGGTGGTGATCGAGGCGGACCACCTGGTCAAGGGCTTCGGCGACCGGATGCTGATCGACGATCTGACGTTCCGCCTGCCTCGCAGCGGCATCGTGGGCGTGATCGGTCCGAACGGCGCCGGCAAGACCACGCTCTTCCGCATGCTGGTCGACAAGGAGAAGCCCGACGGTGGCGGCCTGCGTGTGGGCGAGACGGTCAAGATCTCGTACGTGGACCAGAGCCGCGAGTCGCTCTCGGGCGAGAACAACGTGTGGCAAGAGATATCGAAGGGCGAAGACAAGATCGAGCTCGGCAAGCGCGAGGTGGCCTCGCGGGCATATTGCTCGTGGTTCGGTTTCAAGGGCAGCGACCAGCAGAAGCTGGTGGGCAGCCTGTCGGGCGGCGAACGCAACCGCGTGCACCTGGCCAAGCTGCTCAAAGAGGGCGGCAATCTGCTCTTGCTCGACGAGCCCACCAACGATCTGGACGTCGACACGCTGCGCGCGCTGGAAGAGGCGCTGCTCGAGTTTCCCGGCTGCGCCGTGGTGATCAGCCACGATCGCTGGTTCCTCGATCGCATCGCCACGCACATTTTGGCCTTCGAGGGCGACAGCCACGTGGAATGGTTCGAAGGGAACTACCAGGCCTACGAGGCCGACCGGAAGCGCCGGTTGGGCGTCGACGCCGATCAACCTCACCGCATCAAGTACAAGAAGCTCAGGGGGTGAGCCCCGGATGGCCGGCGACGGCGCCGGCTGGGCTCCCGCGGCGGGGCACACCGCGTTTCAGCCGCGCTGGCCGGAGCGCCCTGCCTGCCCTTGCCGCGCCGTAGCCGGCCGCTCACTCGGTGAGCGTCGAGTTCACGATCTCGATCTTGGTGTCGTCGTGCATCGAGATGCCGGGCTTCGCGTACCACGACCCGCCGGTGTTCTTCCGGATGGTCGAGTCTTTGATCACGATGTTGCCCGAGTGATCGTTGCTCACGAAGAAGATGGCGCTGCCGTGGGCGTTCACCTGGTTGTGCTCGATCAGCGTGCCGCACACCGAGAGCGTCATCGTGTTGCCGTCGTTGTAGATGCCGCCGCCGCTGCCGCCGCCGGGCGTGCCGGCCTTGGCCGGGTTGCCGCCGTTCCCCACCGCCTGGTTGTGGCTGAACAGGCTGTTCACGATGGACCACGACACGCCGATGCTGCTGACGCCGCCGCCGTTGCTGCACTTGTTGCCGAAGCCGTCGGGGGCGCCGCCGAAGGTGCTGTTCACCACCCACACCGGCTTGTCGCCCGACTGATCGAACACGCGCACCGCGGCGCCGCCGATGTCGGGCCCGGTGTCGGCGCACACGCTGTTGAAGAACCGGCTGTTGATGATCTTGATGCGACCGCCCCGGGCGAAGATGGCGCCCCCGCCGTCTTCTTCCGCCTTGGCGTTGCCGTCCGAGAAGGTCAGGTTCTGAATGCTCAGCTCGGGGTGGTCCTGGTCGTTGCAGTGCGACGTGGTCCACTTCTGATCCTTGTCGCAGGTGTTCATGTACAAGATGCGGTGCTTCCCGTCGCCGCTCAGCACCACCTTGCCGCCGCCGTCGATCACGATCTTCGGGCCCTTGTCGTTGAAGATCTTCGCCGTCTGAGTCAGCTTGATCACCACCGGATCGGCGCCGCAGTTGAAGGTGATCACGCCGCCGCCGGCCACCGCCTGCACGAACGCGTCCGAGGTGCAGCTGGCGGCCGTTCCGTCGCCCACCACCTTCGTCGGGCTCGACACGTCTTCGGGCAGGGCCTCGCTGGGCAGCGCGTCGCTGCACTTTCCCTCGCTCCAGCCCGCCGGCGGCCCCGACTCGGGGTTTGCCAGCGGGTTGTGGATGCCGCCGCCGCCGCCCGTCGAACCGCCCCCTGAGCCGCCGCCGGCGGCGTTGCCGCTGCCGCCGCTGCCGCCGCCACCGTTGCCGCTCGAGCCGCCGGTGCTGGCGTCATTGCCGCCGTCGTCCCCGCCGCAGCCCGTGACCGTCAGGGAAAGAGCCAGCGCGCAGCCGATCGATCGCAGCATCAGAGCACCTCCGCCGGCCAGCATACCCGGCGTGCCGGGCCGGCGCCACGCCGCTCAGTTCGAGGGCCAGGCGCTGGCTGTTCCCAGATCGTGCACCGTGAAGCCCTGGGTGCGAAGCAGCGATGCCGCGCGCGCCGAGCGCACGCCGGCTGCGCAATAGGTCACCACCGGGCGCGACTTGTCGAGCTCGGCCACGCGCGCCTCGAGCTCGTCCACCGGGATGTTCTTCGCGCCGGGCAGGTGACTGCCGCCAAACTCGCCGGGGGTGCGCACGTCGAGCAGCGTGGCGCCTTCGGCCACCAGTTGCTTGGCGCGAGCCCCGTCGGCCGGGGAGCCGCCGGCCTCGCAACCGGCCACGGACAGCAAGACTGCGAGCAACGGAACACGCATGCGCCTCATGTCGATCCGAACCCGGCCTTCGTCAAGGCCGACAGCGCGCCGGCTCGACCTGACAATCCCTGCCGCCCCGCCTGCTCTCAGAGCCGCCCGTCCACCACGCGGATCAGGATCTTGCGGTACGCGCGCGCCAAGATGCGATCGCGCTCGGCCCAGGTGGCGCCGCCGGTGGGCAGGTGCGCCGCGATCACCAGCTCGCGGCCCCAGCCGGGCACGGGCTTGCCCGCCGGGTCGAGCACGGGCAAGCACGCGTAGCCCACGTTCAAGAACTGCCCGCCGGTGCCGAGCCCCAGCTTCGAGAAGATGCGCCAGCGCCCCTGGCTACGCTTCTCGAGGTACGCGATGTCGTGGGCGGCCTGAAGATAGATGGCGGTGTCCGCCGCCAGCCCGCCCCACGGCCCGTACTTGGTCGAGCCCTCGGCCCCGTATAGCAGCGTCTTGACGTCGGCCCACTGGAGCGCCGGCAGCCGCTCAGTCGGTTCTTCGCGGTGCAGCACCACGCGCTTCAGCGCCTCGGCGATGGTGAAGCTCGAGAGGTGGTTGGCCGGGCCCGCGGTGGCGTCCGGCGTGATCGTCACCGACGCGCCCGCCGGCTCTTTGAAGGTGTAGCCCAGCGGCGGCGACGCCGCGCCATAGTTGCCGCCGAAGGTCTCGCTGGCGGGGCGCTTCAGCCACAGGGTGTGGATCAGGTCGTTGGCTCGCTTGCGGCCGCCAATGTCGTGGAAGTACCGGCCGAGCGCGTTCGAGCTGTAGGGCGAGTCGTCGTAGTTGGCGATGCTGGTCACCAGATCGCCCAGCGGCTTGCCCGCCACACTCGCGGTCAGGCCCACGCCGTAGCTCGAGGCGATGCGCAGCGACGATGCCGCGTTGGCCGCAGCCAGCCACTTGGTGGTGCTCCACGGCTGGTAGGCGTCGTCGTGATTGCCCGTGGACAGCACGCGATAGTGCGGCACCCCACCGACGCGGCGGATCAGGATGACGGTGAAATACGCGCCGCTCGGCGCCAGACCGGCCAGCGACGTGGTGTCGACGGAGATCGTCTGGCTCGACGGCACGTAGGTGGCGTTGCCGCCGCCGGTGAGCGGCACGACCGCGCTCGGATCGATCACCGGACACGCTAGCTCGCGATCGACGAAGGTCGGCGAGAGCTTGGCGCCGCAGGTGTCGTCCAGGAACTGGAACTGGCCGCTCGGGGTCTGCGCCGGGCACGCCGGCGCGGGCTCTTCCGAAAGGGTCGGGATCGGATCGGGAACGTACCCCCCGCCGGCTCCGCCCGAGCCGCCGATCGCACCACCGCCGCCCGAGCCGCCGATCGCACCGCTGCCGCCCGTGCCAGCGATCGCACCGGTTCCGCCGGCGCCAGCGATCGCACCGCTGCCGCCCGCACCACCGCTGCCGCCCGTGCCCCCGCCGGCGCTGCCGGCCGCGCCCCCGCCGCCGGTCGCACCGGTTCCGGAGTCGCCGTCGCCGCTGCAGCCCCAAGCCAGTGCCGCCAAGAGCAAGAGCCCGATGCGCATGGCGAAGATCAAGCACGACGCTTGGCGCGCGTCGCGCTCAAAGTTCACGCACGGGACATCACCCGAACTTCACCGCGACCCCCGAGAGCGGCGCCCGGGCTTGCACGGCCCGCAGAAGCTCGAGGGCGCCGATGAACGGACCTCGCACGCTGAGAACGATGGCGCTGGCGCAGGGCTGCGGCGTGGCGACGCAGCGACTGGCGACCCACTCT
The DNA here is from genome assembly GCA_023150915.1 of Polyangiaceae bacterium. GTDB lineage: Bacteria > Myxococcota_A > Polyangia > Polyangiales > Polyangiaceae > JADJKB01. The sequence goes on along the minus strand of JAKLKA010000012.1, from coordinate 63,528 downwards.
GCCAGCGGAGCGAACCCTTCGAGATCGGGCGAGCTCTCGCGCACCATCTTCGCTACCAAAAAGCGAGCGCCCAGCGCCCCACTCTCGCGTCGTTCCAGGTGAAGCTCCACCGCCGGAGGGGCGTCGGGCTGAGGCGGACCGGGGAGCGCGTACGGCACGAAGAGGTCGAGCTTGCCCACGCGCAGTTGCTGATCCGGATAGCCGGCGAAGGCGGTGCTGGCCATCACGCTGGCAGCGAGCCAGGTCTCGGTTTCGGGATCGATCGAGAGCTTGGGTCGGGCGTCGAACGAGCGCCCCGGATGGGTCATCTTCCAGGTCTCGCGGTTCTGTTTCAGGGCAGAGAACAGGGGAGCGATACGCCCCGGCGCGATCGCTTCGCGCGCCATCAAGCGCTTGCCGTTCAACGTGAGCGCGCTCCGGTCGAGCACGATCTGGGGTCGCAAGTGTTCGGGGCACGGCTCCTTGCCAGACTCGATCAGGTCGCGCATCCGCTCGAGGTCGTGGTCCTCGGGCTCGCCGTCGCACTTGGGCGCGCGCTGGCACGCGCCCAGCACGAGCACCAGCGGCAGCCAGGGGATCGAGCGCATGGGCCCCAGAAGGCTACGCGACAATCCGAGCGGCCGCGACCGCGCCGCGACGCGCTCAGATCCCCGTCACGCGGTACACCAGGCCCTCGGCCACCTTGCCGCCCTCGCGGTCGACGCCGGCGGGCAGCCACATCGCACCGTCTTTCGCCTGGGTCACGTCGTTGATCCAGGCCACGCTGCCCGGCACGCCGAACAGGGTGGTGAGCTTGACGGCGCCGACGAATTTCTTTCCGTCCGCGCTCCACACGCTCATCCGGCGGAAGTTCGAGTCGACCACGCACACGTTGCCGCCGCAGGCGCTGATGCCGTGCACCCAGCCGAACGAGTCATCACCGAAGTCTTTCCCGGTCGAGCCGAAGCGCCCCAGCTCTTTGCCCGCCTTGTCGAAGATCACCACGATGCGCGGCTCGCGCCCGTCGACCTTCTCGGCCTGGATGCCGCCGATGTAGATCTTGTCTTTGATCACCGCCGAGGTGTTCACCATGGTGAACGGCCCCTTGCGCTTGGCCTTGTCGCTCAGATCTTGCAGCACCCAGTCCTTGCGCTGGCACGAGTCCTTGCTGAGCTCCGCGATCTCGACCGTCGAGTTGACCCAGGGCACGATGCCCCACTTGCCGCTCTCGGCCAGCGCGAAGTGCCCCGTGGCCTTGCAGTCGTACAGCTTCTTTCCGCCCTGCAGCGCATAGGTATCGAAGATGCCGGATGCGGCCATCACCAAGCCCGAGTCGGCCTTCGAGAGGTGCTCGATCTTGTTCGGCAGCTTCAGCTTGCCACCGTCGCCGAAAGAAGCATCCACGCTGAGCTGGCACCCGCCGGCCGTCGAGACCTTGAAGCCGTGCAGCACGCCTTCGTGATCCGCGACCAGCAGCTGATCGCCCACCACCTCGAGGGCGCGAATCACGCTCGAGGCGCTGGGCGCCAGGAAACCGGCCCCCGGAAGCTTGCACAGCGTGGCCTCGAGCTTCTTGCCGCCCACGCTCTGCGCGACCGGCGACAGGGTGAGCGGCTTGCTCTGCGCCACCAGCTCTTCGAACGAGGCCTTGGGGGCCGCGCTGCCGACGGCGCTGGGCGCGGGCGCGACGCTGCCCGCCGCGGTGGCCGACGACCCGGCGGCGGGCGACTCTTTCTTACAGGCGAGCAGAGCCAAGAACAGGACAGCGGCGCTGGCCGAGAGCGTGCGAGCAATCTTCGAGTTCGACATGAACCCGCCCTTTTAGCAGAACGGGGCGGGGCAAAGGAACCCGATTCGGCTCCGATCAACGCTGCCCGAAGGGTCTCGGCGGCACCGACATCAAGAACGCGTACAGCGCCTTCTTCTCGATCTCATCCATCTTGCCGAACGATTCGATGGGCATGAAGGGGTTCAGCTTGGCGCCGTTCTTCCGGACGCCCTGGGTGAGCAGCTTGTCGAAGTCCTCGTAGGTCCAGCCCTGGATGCCGGTCGCGTGCGTCGTGATGTTGCTGGGGATCGGGATCGACGACGGCGCGCCGGGGATGGGCCCCCCCGAGAACCCCTCGCCGTGACAACCCTGGCAGCCGCGAGCCAGGTACTTGCCGTACGCCGCGGTGGGCTCGGGCGGGCCGGCGGCCTCTTTCTTGGCGTGGTCGATGCGACGCGCCACGTCGATCACGAACTCGCCACGCTGGTCGAGCACCTTGCCCAAGAGCCCGATCTCGATCACCCCGTTCTCGCGCTGCACCGGGGGCACGGTGCGCAGGTAGGACACGATGGCGCCGAGGTCGCCATCCGACAGCCACGAGAAGTCCTGCGATGGCATGAAGCGCACGCTGCGACCGTCCTTCTTGATGCCGTTTCGGACCACGCGTGCGAGCTCGCCGTCGCTGTACGTTCCGGCCACGCCACCCGGCGTGACGTTCGGTCCGGTGATGGTGGCGACCGGCCCCATCGCCAGCGGCTTGCCGCCGCTCAAGTCCGCGCCGTGGCAGTCCGCCGACACGCAGCCCGTGGTGGCCTCGACCAGGTGCTTGCCCCGGGCGATCACCGCCGGGTCGGTCGAGCGCGCGACCGCGGGCAGCGGCACGTCGTACACCTTCGACATGCTCTGCTCGTAGGCCGACGACTTCATGGTCGCGTACGCCCCGCCCCCGACCCCCAGCAAGAGCACCAGCCCACCCAAGCCTGCGCCCACGCGCTTCAGCCATCGCTTCATGTCCCGCACCTCCTCTAACCTGCCTTGGTACCACCGGAGCCCCGGGGGTGGACAGGCTTTCGGCACAACTTGGCACGGCACGGCGGTTGCTCTGCCCCAAAGCATGTCTAGGACCCTGATCGCGCTGGCACTGCTCGCCCTTTCGCTTCCTGCGTGCGCCGGGCAGGTCGGCAGCGACACCCCGGTCGGCGACGCCGATCAAGAGACGGAGCCGAAGACCCCGACCCCAACGCCCACCCCGACCCCGTCGTTCGCCGGCCCGTGCGACCTCGCCGGGTCGTGGGAGCTGACCATCAAGGCGGCGGAAGAGCCCGGGTGCTGGCTGCCCCCGATGCCAACCCGCATCGTGGTCGATGGCGCCTCGGTCTGGACGCCCTCGGGCTCTGGCCTGGTGCCGGTCGACGCGAGCTTCTCGGACGACGGCTGCACCCTGACTGTGACCTCGGGGATCAGCTACGAAGACGAGGGCGAACCCCAGGGCTACAGCGACGTGCTGAAGCTGAAGCAAACCGCGCACGATGCCGTCAGCGGAACCTTCACGCACTCTGAGTACTGGTGGTGCGGCGCGATGTACGGCTCGCGGACCTACGTCGCCGACGGCAAGCTGGAGTGATCGGACGAGGCCGCGCCCGGAGGCTCACGCAGGATCGAGCTGGATGTCGGCGTAGACGCGATCGACGTCGAGCGTCATCGGAACCGCTTGGAGGACGAGACGCTCGCCAGGTACGAAGTCTCGTGTCGTCCAGCCCTCGGCGGTCCTCGACACCAGCGTGATCCTGGGCTCGCGGTGCGACACGAAGACCACCGCGCTCAGAGTCGGAATGAGCTGGTAGTGAGTCAGCTTCTCGCCGCGGTCGTACGCTTCGGTCGACCTGGACGTGATCTCGACCAGGACGCTGGGGTTCGTGAGGGCATTGGAATCGACTCGCGACGTCTCGCGCTGACCGCAAGCTACCGACAGATCCGGGAATGCCGCGAAGTCGCTGGAGTCGACGCGTACCTTCACGTCCGAGCTGTACGCGCGACACTTGTCGCCGAGCTGCGGAGCCAAAAGCGAGGTCACCCGAGCGCCCAGCTCCCCGTGCGCCAGCGTGCCGCCCGCCATGGCGTAGATGACGCCGGCGGAATACTCGAGCTTGAACGGGCTCGCCTCCAGCGCCCGGAGGTAGTCGTCGTATGAGTAGCGGAGCTCCCGGGCGGTGGACACGCCCCCAGTATAGCTCCCTCGAGGTCGCGAGGCGTCTTCAGCGTCAGCCAAGACCGTGCGGCGAGCGCCCCAGGGGCGTTCCGGGGGCGCCGGCTCGCGGACCTACGCCGCCGACGGCAAGCTGGAGTGATCGGGCAGGGTTCTCCCGTCGACCGTCGAGCTCTGCTGGCGCTCGCGCCGTCGCGCCGCCATGGCGTACAGCACCGGCACCGCGGCGCGGCTCACGAACAGTGACGCGATCTCGCCGGCCATGAGCGCGATGGCCAGACCCTGGAAGATGGGATCGAACAGGATCACCGCAGCGCCCAGCACCACCGCCAGCGCGGTCAAGAGCATGGGGCGGAAGCGCACCGCGCCGGCCTCGACCACCGCCGCCTCGACCGGCATGCCCTCGGCGATGCGCGCCTCGGCAAAGTCCACCAAGATGATCGAGTTGCGCACCACGATGCCCGCGCCGGCCATGAAGCCGATCATGCTGGTGGCCGTGAAGAACGCGCCCATGGCGGCGTGCGCGGGCAAGATGCCGATGAGCGAGAACGGAATGGCCGCCATCACCACCAGCGGGGTCGAGAACGACCGGAACCAGCCGACCAGAAGCGCGTAGATCAAGATCAGCACGGCCCCGAAGGCCACGCCCAGGTCGCGGAACACCTCGAGGGTGACGTGCCACTCGCCGTCCCACTTCACCGCGGGCTTCGCGTCGTTCGCCGGCTGCTTCAGGTCGTAGATCGCCAGCTTCCCGCTCTGGCCGCCGAACCGCGTCGCGTCCAGCTTGGCCAGTTCGTCGTTCATCGCCAAGACGGCATAGGCCGAGCTCTCGGCGCCGCCTGCCACGTCTCCCGTCACGTACACCACCGGCACCAGGTTCTTGTGATAGATGCTCTGGTCCTCGGGTGTGCGCTCCACCCGCGTCAGCTCGCGCAGCGGCACCAGGCCACCCCCGTGCGCCGGCATGCTCAGCGCCAGCAAGGTGTCGGTGTCCGAACGATGCGCGCGGGGCAGGTCCAGCACCACCGGCACGTCTTCTTGCTCGCCGGGCATGTGCACCAGGCCCAGGGTCTCGCCGCCCACGGCGACGCGCACTGCGGCCGCGATGGCGTCAGAGCTGATGCCGTGAAGCGCCGCCTTCTCTTTGTCGACCACCAGGCGATGCTTCTCGTGGGGCTCTTCGGCGTACCAATCCACGTCCACCACGCCCGGCGTGCGCTTGAACAGGCCGCGTACTTCTTCCGCCAGTCGGCGGCGCGAGTCGGCGTCGGGGCCATAGACCTCGGCCACCAGGGTCTGCAGCACCGGGGGGCCGGGTGGAACCTCGGCCACCGACACGCGCGCGTCGTAGCGCGCGGCGATCTCGGCCACGCGGGGCCGGATGCGCTTGGCAATGTCGTGACTCTGGGCTTTGCGCTCGTGCTTCGGCAACAGGTTCACCTGCACGTCGGCCACGCTCGGGCCCGAGCGCAGGTAATAGTGCCGCACCAGGCCGTTGAAGTTGAAGGGCGCGGCCGCTCCGGCGTACACCTGATAGTCGACCACCTCGGGCTCCACGCGCACGGCAGCCGCGATCTCGCGGGCCACGCGCGCGGTGCGCTCGAGCGAGCTGCCCTCGGGCATGTTCAGCACCAGCTGAAGCTCGCTCTTGTTGTCGAACGGCAGCATCTTCACCCGTACCAGCCCTGCGGGCACGAAGGCCATGGCGCCGACCAGCATTGCCGCCACCACCGTCAAGAAGCCCCACCGCCACGGCGTGCGGCCGACGAAGCGCGACATCAACCAGCGATAGGCGCGGGTCAGGCGATCGTCGCCGTGGGCATGCGCCCCGTGCTTCTTGCCGCGGCCGAGCAGGCGCGCTGCGGCCCAGGGCGTGACCATGAAGGCCACCACCAGCGAGAACAGCATGGCCGCCGTCGCGCCCACCGGAATGGGCCGCATGTAAGGGCCCATCATTCCGCCGACGAACGCCATGGGCACGATCGCCGCGATCACCGCCAGCGTGGCCAAGATGGTCGGGTTGCCCACCTCGGCCACCGCGGCAATCGCCACGTCGCCCAGCGTCCGCCCGGCGTTCTCGGGCAAGTCGCGATGGCGCACGATGTTCTCGACCACCACGATGGCGTCGTCGACCAAGATCCCGATGGAGAAGATCAACGCGAACAGCGTGATGCGATTGAGCGTGTATCCGGTCAGGTGGAAGACCAAGAGCGTGAGGGCCAGGGTCGAGGGAATGGCCACCGCCACCACCAGCGACTCGCGGAAGCCGAGCATGAACAGGATCAACAGCGACACGCTGATCACCGCCACCGCCATGTGGAACAAGAGCTCGTTGGACTTCTCGGCCGAGGTCTCGCCGTAGTGCCGCGTGACGGTCACATCCATGCTGCTGGGGATGAGCGTGCCCTTCAGGCCGTCGAGCTGCGCCAGCACGCCCTGCGCCACGTCGATCGCGTTGGTTCCCGGTCGCTTGGCCACCGAGAGCGTGACGGCGGGCTGTTCGTCCGCAGCGTTCGAGCGGGCCGCACCGCTGCCGAACAGCACGTATTGCGCCGGCTCTTCGCTGGCGTCAGAGACCTTTGCCACGTCGCGCACGTAGACTGGCGCGCCCTGGTGCACGCCGACCACCACCGCGCCCACGTCGTCGGCGCTGGCGAAGAAGCCGCCGGTCTGCACCACCACGTCGCGATCGTCGGTGGTCAGCGAGCCGGCCGAGCTCTGCTGGTTGGCGCTCCTGAGCGCCCCGGCGACCTGTGCCAGGCCCAGGCCGCGCGACGCGAGCAGCGCTGGGTCCAGCGACGCCCGCACCTGCCGGCGCAGTCCGCCGATCAGCTGGGTCTCGCTGACCTCGGGGATGCGCTTGACCTCGTCGGCGACCTGGGCCGCCAGCCGACGCAAGGTCAGGTGGTCGTGGTTCTTGGCGTGGAACGTCAGCGCCAAGATCGGAACGTCGTCGATCGAACGCACCTTCACCAGCGGCTGCGAGACCCCGCTTGGAATGCGATCGTGGTTGGCCGCCAGCTTGGCATCCAGCTTCACCACCGAGCGCTCGACGTCTTCACCCACGCGGAAGCGGACCACCGCCAGCGAGCGGCCCGGCTGACTGGTGGTGTAGACGTACTCCACACCCGGAATTTCCCAGAGCAGGCGCTCGATGGGAGCCGAGACGCGGCTCTCGACCTCTTTCGCGCTGGCGCCCGGCATGGCCACCATCACGTCCACCATCGGCACCTTGATCTGCGGCTCTTCTTCCCGCGGCAAGAGCAGCGTGGCGAACACGCCCAGCAGCACCGAGGCGACGATGAACAGCGGCGTGAGCTTCGAGTGCACGAAGGCCCGCGCGATGGCGCCGGCCGGCCCGAGCCGCGACGCGCTCATTGCCTCACCTCGATCACTTGCCCGTCGGTGAGCTGACTCGGGTGGGTGACCACCACTCGCTCTGCCTCGTCCAGGCCGCTCAGGATCTCGACGGCGCCGGCCCGCGAGCGGCCGCTGCGGACCAGTCGGAGCGCCGCCCTGTCGGCCTGCGCGACGAACACCATCTCGATTTGTCCGCGAGAAACCAGCGCGGCGGCGGGCACCTCGAGCGCGCGCCGTTCACCGGTGGTGAGCTTCACCCGACCGAACATGCCCGCACGCAGGCCGGGCTTCTCTGGAAGGTCCAGCTTGACCAGCACGGTGCGGGTGCTGGCCTCGGCGCTCGGGCTGATCTCGGCCACGCTGGCCTCGAGCTCGTCGGGCACCGCGTCCAGGCGAACGGCGAGCTTCTGCCCGGCGCGCAGCCCGGCCGTCATCACTTCGGGCACCGACGCCTCCAGGCGAAGGGCCGCGGGATCCTCGAGCACCAAGAGCGGGCGACCCGGCAGCGCCTGGTCACCGATCTCGGTCAGCTTGGCGGTCACGATGCCGGCGAAGGGCGCGCGGATCGCGGTGTACCCTTGCATCACCCGCGCCTCGCCGTGCGAGGCCTCGGCCACCCGGAAGCGGGACGTGGTGGCGTCGAGCTCGGACTTCGATATCACGCCGCGCTGCTCCAGGCTCTTGGCGCGGGCGAGCTCGATCTTGGCCTGATCGAGCACCGCCGACGTCTGGCGTGCCTTGGCGTCGAGCTCGCCGGCCCGCAGCCGCACCAAGACGTCGCCCGCGCGCACCCGGCTGCCAAGCGTCACCTCGAGCCTCTTCACCGTGCCCGCCACGCTCGGCGCGATGCTGGCGCTGAGCTTCGGGCGCACGGTGCCGACCACCTCTTGCACCACACTGCTGTCGGCGCGCCGCGCCGCCGCGACGGACACGGTGGCCTTCTCGACGACGCTCTGGGCAGGGGTCGGGGGCTCGCGGTGACAGGCCGCGACCAGCGGCAGGGCAGAGAGCACGATGAGACGGGTCATGGTTGCGAGGCCCTTTCCGGGGCGTTAGCCTTGTGATGGTTGGAACATATCACTATATAGTAATATGTCAATGTCGCGTCGCACACGGGTTCGCCGGCTGGAAGGGCCGATTCTGAGCAGCGTGGCCGGGGTGTTCTCGGTGCTCAGCGAGCCGACCCGCTTGCAGATCCTCCAGCTGCTCGGCGAGGGCCCGCTCAGCGTGTCGGAGATCGTGTCGACCCTGGAGATGAAGCAGGCCAACGTCTCGAAGCAGCTCGGCATCTTGAGCCAGGCCGGGCTGGTCGGTCGCGAGCGCGACGGCTCGAACGTTCGCTATTCGATCACCGAGCCGATGATCTTCGAGCTCTGCGATCTGGTCTGCGGAAAGCTGCGCAAAGACGCCGAGGCTCGCATCGCGAGCTTGAAGTAGCCCGCGTGATCACCAGCGCTGCGAGACACCGAATCCCGGTGCGGCTCGGCATGGCCACGCCGCGAGCGCGGCTTCGGAGAGGGGATCGAAAGACGAGTCGTCGACGACCCGCTTGCCCTCGAGAGCGCCGAACGCGCGCTGGGGCGCCCGCCGGGGACGGGTTTGCGCATGGCCCAGCGACCTTGGCTTGGCCAGAGGCTCACCGCCAGTCCCGGCGCCGGCTGGGCGCCGTCGTCAGGACCGGCTGCGCCTTGCAGGGCTGCCGAGGCTCGCCTCACGAGCTGGAAGTAGCTATCATCCGCCAATGCGATTCGCGTTCTTGCTCGCGGCGCTGGCACTGGGGTGTTCCTCTTCCGACGACGAGTCGAAGACGTGCGAGCCGGGTCGGCAGGTGGAGTGCGCTTGCATGAGCGGCAAGGGCGTTCAGAAGTGCCTGAGCGACGGCAGTGGCTTCGGCGCCTGCCAGTGCGGCGACGCGGGTGACGACGCCAGCGCCGGCTCGGGCGGCGGCGGCAGCGCCGGCAGCGGGGGTGGCGCCGGCACCGCCAGTGGCGGCAGTGGCAACGCGGGCGGCGGCGGAAGCGGCGGCTCGGGCGGGTCGGCAGGCGACGCCGGCACCTGCGCGCCCGGCACCGCGACCAACGTGACCGGTGCCTGCGATCTGGTGCTGCAGAACTGCCCCGCAGGTCAGACCTGCCGCGTCGAGCAGATGGACGCCGGCGGCTACACCACCGCGTGCATCGTGCTGGGCACCGGGGTGAAGAAGATGGGCGAGTCGTGCTCGGCTCACAAAGAGTGCGAGCCGAAGCTGAGCTGCGCGCTGGGCAAGTGCACGCACCCATGCTGCAGCGACGCGCAATGCGGCAGTGCGGGCTCGTGCGACATGAAAATCAGCTATGGCAGCTCGTTCGTGCAGGTCTGCACCTTCTCTGCCGCGTGCACGCCCTGGGCCAAAGACTGCCCGGCCGGGCCCGAGTCGGACTGCCACGTGGGCGCGAACAACAAGCTCAAGTGCAGCTTCCCGAACTACACCGTGGACGGCGGCTCGACCCTGGGCATGGCGTGCCAGTTCTTGAACGACTGCCAGGACTCGCAGCAGTGCGACTTTGCCAGCGGCAGCGGCGTGTGTCGCTGGCTCTGCAAGGCCAGCACCGCGGGCGCGCCGGACGCGGGCGCCGTGGGCGGCACGCCCGGCAACGGCGGCTGCCCGTCGGGCCAGTCCTGCAAGGCCTACTCGAGCCCCGCCTGGCTCGGCGTGTGTCGGCCCTGACGTTCAGTCCGGCACGAGCACCAGCTTGCCGGTGGTCGTTCCGGACTCGATGGCGGCGTGCGCCTCGCCCACCCGCGAGAGCGGGAACACGCGCACCGCGTGGGGGCGGAGCTTGCCCAGCCACCCCAAGAGGTCCCGCATGCCCTCGACCAAGAGCTCCGGCCGGTCGAACAGGTACGACAGGTTGAAGCCCATCACGCTGCGGTTCTCTTCGGTGAGCTTCAGCGGGTTGAAGCGCGGCGTGCGCAGCCAGTCGACTGCCAGCTTGCCATAGTGCGGCTTGCCACCGCTCTTGGGCATCATGGTGTGAAAGCCGTAGATCACCAGCCGACCGGTGGGTCGCACGTGGGCGTAGCTGTCGGCCAGGGTCTCGACGCCGTTGGCGTCGAGCACCACGTCGAAGCCCTTGGGCGCGAAGCGCTCGGCTGCGCGCCACAGGTCTTCGTGGCTCTTGTCGATCACCAGGCTTGCGCCGTGACCGCGCGCCGCCTCGACCTTGTGGGCGCTGCCCACCACACCGGCCACCTCGCAGCCGTGCAGGCGCGCGATCTGGGTGAGCGCGCCGCCGACCCCACCGGCGGCCGAGTGCACCAGCACCTTCATGCCGGGCCGTAGCTTGCACAGCTCGATCAGCGCGAAGTGTGCGGTGAGGAACACCGCCGGAAACCCCGCCGCCACCGTCGCGCTCATCTCTGGCGGCCGCTCGAAGACCTGGTTCTGCGGCACGACCACCTGCGTGGCGTAGCCGTCGAAGCGGGTCAGACCAATCACCTGGGTGCCCACCGCGGGGGCGGCGGCGCCTGGGCCCAGGGCCTTCACCCGACCCGCCACCTCGAAGCCGGGGGTGATGGGCCAGCCGACATACTTCTTCGCCGACGAGTACAGCCCCATGCGTACGATACAGTCGGCGTAGTTCACGCCCATCGCCTCGACCTCGATCAGCACCTGGCCCGGACCCGGCTCGAGATCGGCGTGCGCTTCGACGCACAGCCGATCGTACGAGCCAGCGCGGTGAACCACGACCTTCTTCACCCGGCGGGCATAGCCGCGTCGTGCAGGAATGGCACGCCGAAGCTGCATGCCGGCGGGCCCCTATGGGGGAAGTGCGGCCGATCTTTGCCTGGTCCGGCGCTTGCTCTTCCACGCCCGGGCCCCGAAAAGGAGACTCGATGATCCGCTCTTCGACCTGGATGATTGCACCCGTTCTGCTCGCCCTGCTCGCCTGCAAGGGCGGCTCCCGCGCCGAGGGCTCGGGGCCCGCCGCCGAGGGCACAGCGCCCCGCGGCGAGAGCAAAGCCGAATCCGCGGACCGCGCTGCGAGCGCCGCCGTGCCCGCGTCGTCGAGCAAGGGCGGCACCCTGGCGCTGAGCGTGATCGAAGGCCGCTCGGGAGTGGAGGACACCGGCTTCCTGCACATCATCGGCGAGATCCGCAACGACACGTCGAAGTGGATCGAGTCGCCGAAGGTGGCCGTGGTGCTGATGGACGCGCAGGGCAAGCCCATCGGTGTGGACTCGATCGCGGCCGCCGAAGGCTTTGGCGAGAGCGCGCTGGGCATGCGCCACAACGTGCCGCCGGGTGAGGTCAGCCCGTTCCACTACGTCCGCGACATCAAGAAGCTGGCGCGGCCCTACGCATCGCACAAGCTCGAGCCCAAGGCCTTCCCCGCCGACGGCAGCTTCGACGCCACGGTAGCCGACGTGAAAACCGACAAAGAGAGCATCGGCAAGACCGAGTACTGGCGGATCAGCGGCACCGTGAAGAACGCGGGAAAGCCCTGCTCGAACCCCGAGGCCGTGATCGCCTTCTACGACGCCGGCGGCAAGATCGTCGACACGCGCGCGGGTCTGACCGAGTGGGACGTGAAGAACGCCTGGCCCGCCGGCGCGTCGCTGCCCTTCAAGACCGGTCCGGTCGAGAACAAATGGAGCTTCACCACCACCAAGGTCTGGGGCGACTGCCACGAGCCGTATTGAACCTCAGCGCGGGATCGCCACCAGCGCCGGCGTGCTGGCGGTGGTCTGCCGCACGGCGAGCACGGTCATGCTGCTGGACGAGCTGGGCGCGTGCAGCACCGCCGCGCCGCCCAGATCTTGCTTCTGGGGGGCCGTCGAGCCGTCGAGCGCCGCGCGGTAGAGTGAGCTCACCCCTTGCCAGCGCACCACCCACTCGGCCACGCCGGCGCGGGCCGTGGGGCGCACCGCCTGGTCCGACTGCACATCGGCGATCTTGACGCCGCTGGCCGCGGGCGTCGCCAGCGGCACGGCGCGCAGGGTGTATTCCTGCAGCTTGGGGATGGGGTGGACCACGACCCACTCGAGGTAGCTCAGGGTGCCGCTCGAGCCCAGCATGGGGAACGCCTGCTTGCCGGGCGCACTGCGGACGGTCGGGGTGAGCGTTGCCCGATCGAACACGATGATGTCGGCCTGCGAGGCGCCGTCACCCGTGTACACCCCGCCCGGATCTTCCGAGAAGTCGCTGACGGCCACGTGCGTGGCCGAGACGTCGGCGAAGCGTTGCTGGCCAGGGCCGGCGGCCACGGCCGTGCTGGTGCCCTTGCTCACCTGATACAGGAAGACGTCGGAGTCCGAGCCGGTGTCTGCGCCGAGCCAGCCGGTGAACACCACCGCGTCGCTGGTGGCGCGGGGCTCGCCTGCCAGGTTGAAGCTGCCGCTCACGATCGTGATCGTGCCACCGTGCCGCACGCGCACCAGGTGCTTGGCCGACTCCCACGCCAAGACGTCGCCCGCCAGGCTGGGGCGCCGCGGGCCTTCGGCGCCGTCGTCGATCACGCTCTCTTTGCCGGTGGTCAGATCCCGCAGCCGCAGCTCCCCCGTCTTGGCCGACACGTACGCCAGCTGACAGCCATCGACGCTGTAGGAAGGGAAGCCGTCGAGATCGACGTCCGCCACCTCGACGCCCGCCACCTGTGAAAGGCAATCGACCGTGCCACCGCTGCCGCCGGTGGCGCTGCCGCCGCTGCCACCGGTGGCGCTGCCGCCAGTGCCGCCGGTGGCGCTGCCGCCAGTGCCCCCGGTGGCGCTGCCGCCCGCGCCCGCCGCGCCCCCACTGGCCGCGGCCTGCCCCGAGTCTTCCGACCCGCACGACAGCGCGCACACCGCACAGAGCGAAATCAACCAGCGACGCATCTCACCCTCCCGAGGCCTTCGGCTCGCGGAGCCCCAAGCGAACCATCTTCTTCTTGAGGCCATGGCGGGTCAGGCGCAAGCGCTCGGCGGCCCGCGTGATGTTTCCGCCCTCGCGCTCCAGCGCCGCACGCACCTCTTCCCGCTCGGCATCCGGGCCGCTGGGCTTCTTGCTGGGCGGCAAGGTCAGCTTGGGTGTTGGGTCGCCTTTGAACGCAGCGCGCACTTCTCGTGACAGGTGCTCGAGCTCGATGCGTGCCACACCCAGCGCCGCCACGCGCTGGATCTGGTGCTCGAGCTCGCGGACGTTTCCGGGCCAGCGGTGTGACATCAGTGCACGCGCCGCGCGCTGTGACAGCACGGCGCTGGTACCCGTGCCCAAGAGCACGTGCTCGGCGATGACCAAGATGTCTTCCGGGCGCTCGCGCAGGGGCGGCACGCGAACCTCGAGCACGTTGAGGCGATACAGCAGATCCCGCCGGAAGGTCCCTGCTTCGACCTCGCGCTCGAGGTCGCGATTGGTGGCCGCTATCACGCGGACGTCGAACGGCTTCTCTTCGTCGCTGCCCACCGGCCGATAGCGGCGCTCGGCCAGCACCCGCAGCAGGGTTGCCTGACGCATCAACGGCAGCTCGCCGATCTCGTCCAGGAACAAGGTGCCGCCCTCGGCGCGCGCGATCAGGCCGGCGCGCGCACGATCGGCGCCGGTGAAGCTGCCGCGAGCGTGACCGAACAGCTCGGCCTCGAAGAGCGAATCGGGCACGGCTCCGCAGTTGATGGCCACGAACGGCGCCCGCGCGCGCGGACCGCTGTCGTGCAACGCCCGCGCAAACAGCTCTTTGCCCACGCCCGTCTCGCCCGTGATCAGCACCGGCAGCTCGCTGTCCACCGCGGTGTCGAGCCGGCGGAGGGCGCGGCTCAAGGCGGGGCTCTCGCCCACGATGCCAGGGAAAGCGCGTCGACCGCGGCGCGAGGGCAGCACGGTGCTCGGCTCGTGCATCGACAGCGCCGCCAGCTCGGGCGGGGGCGCCGCGGAGTGCACGACGACCGCTTCGTGCTCGCCGCCCAGCGCCAGCGCCAGCGTGGCGCAGACGGCCCAGCGCTCGACCAGCTGGCGATCGAGCGACTCGAACGCGTTGGGCACGAAGCGGTGCTCGAGCAAGAGCAGCGCACGCCCGCCGCGCGCGGTCTCGGGGCCCACGGCGGTCAGGCGCGAGCCAGCGCCCCCCCGGGTCGACACCGTGGGGTGGCTCGCGACCCCGCCGGCGCCAAGCGCGGCCTGCACCACCTCGCCGGGAACCCGCGCGCTCGCGTCGGGGATGGGCACCCCGTCGACGTCGACCCCGAAGCCTTGGCCGCCGGAGAACACGAACGCGCGCTCGGCGCCGCTGGCCTCGACCACCCAGCGACACAGCGAGAGCACGGCCGCCTCGCGGCTCTCCGCCGTGCTGGCCGTGGCCAAGAAGGCCCAGAGCTGTTCGTCCCCTGCCACCGGGGCGCGAGCGTAGCTGGTGGGTGGCGCCGAAGTGAAGCGGCGTCGCGCCGCGGAGAAAACCCCGAGCGCGCGTCGTTCGGGCTCCGGCAAGCCCGCGCGTCGCGCGCGGCGCGCGGCCCGCACGGCGGTGCGCGCGGCAAGCTTGCGATCGGCCGGGAGCGTGCACAGGTGTGCTCGCGCACGCAGCGTCAGAGCGCGCGCGTCGAGCAAGGGGTCCTGAGCCAAGAGGTCGGGGTCCACGGCCGCGAGCGCGCCCAGGGCCCGCTGCCCGTCGCCTGCTGTCAGCGCCAGCTCGCTGCGCAGCAGCGCCAGATCGGCGTGCACCGGCTTCGGCACCACGTCGCCCAGGTGCTCGGCCTCGGCCACCCAGCGCTCGGCCGCCACAGGGTCCCCGCGCCGCAGCGCCACGTCGGCGAGCGCAGCCAGGCACCAGCCCGCGCCCGACAGTTGCCCCAGCGCGCGACAGGTCGCAACCGCCTCCACCAGCGCCTCTTCGGCGGGCGCGAACTGGCCCAGCTGCCCTTGTGCCAGCGCCAGGTTCAGCAGGCACGCCCAGGTGCCGCCGCGATCACCCATGGCGCGCTTGGCGCGCAGTGATCGCTCGAACGCGTCGCGCGCCTCGTCCAGTCGCCCTCGATACAGCGCGACCACGCCGCGGTTGTGGTCGAGGCGCGCCAGCTCTTCCGTGTCGTCGATCGCGGCGGTGCCGAGCGCCGCCGTGGCTCGCGACAGCGCAGCCTCGGCGCTCGTCCAGTCGGCGCGATAGAGCGCGGTCGAGGCCAAGGTCGAGAGGGCCAGCACCTGGTCGGAAGGCGACTCGGCGAGCGCCAGTGCGCGCTCTGCCAGCTCCGCGGCCCGCGCGTGATCCCCCGAGCGCGCCGTCTGCTCGGCGCGCCGCCGTTGCGCCAGAACGCCGAGCGGGGGGCACGTCTCCAGCCACTCGATCAGCTCGGGGTGGAGCCCGGCGCTCCCGCCGCCCCGCGTGGATCGGTCGAGGGCGGTCAGCACCTCGGGCGTGCGTGTCGCGGGATCGGCGGCCAGGTCGAGCAGCGCCTCGGTCTCGATCGAGCGCAGCCCGGTTGCTCGCGCTCGCTCTGCAGCGAGCGTCAGCAGCTCGGCGCGCGTGCTGGGCGGTGCGGGCGAACGCGCCAGTGACAAGAGCTGCGCGGGGCCAAGGGGAGCGCGCGAGCCAAGGGCCACGCCGGCCACCGCTTCGACCAGGTCGAAGGTGGCGAGGGCGCCGGCGAGATCGTCACGGATCTCGGCGTGCGCCAGCGCCCACACCGAGCCCGATCGGCGCTCGACCAACCCGGCCGCCGCCAGCTCGGCGCAGGCGCGGGGCGAGCGCTGCTCGCCGAACAGCGCGCCCAGCAGCGAATCGCTGGCGCTGCCACCGACCGCCGCCAACGCGCCCAGCGCCTTGGCCGCGTCGGCGCTCAGCTGCTTCGCGCGCGCCAGCACCGCCGCGCCCGTGAGCGGGGCCTTGCCCGCCAGGGCAGCCACGAACCCGGGGCTGCCTTCGCTCGCCTTGAAGAGCTCTTCCGCGCGCTGGGTCTCGACGCCCAGCTCTGCGCACAGCCCGCGCACGCCCAGCAGATCCAAGGGCCCCAGCGCCACGCTGGGGGCATCGCCGGGCGCGGAGCGCAACGCAGCGATCAGCGTGACGTCGTCCGGGTCGCGTCGCCGACAGCGAAAGGCCTCGAGCGCGACGCGCACTTCGGACGGTGCAGAGTGGACGTCGTCGAGGGCCAGCGATAACGGCCCGGGCGCGAAGGGGCGTGCGTGCTCGGAGCCGCGCAGCCACGCGATCAACTGCGACAAGGCGCCCGCGTCGACCTGGGGAAACCGCAGCCACCGAGCTGCTTTTCCCGCCAGAAGCGCCCGCGTCACCCACTCCGAGAGCAGGTGGCTCTTGCCCATGCCGGCAGCGCCCGTCAGGTAGGTCACACCCGGGGCAAGGAGATCGAGCTCGGCGAGCTGGGCCTCGCGCACCGAGCGCTCAGCCGAGCCGCTGCGCAGCGAACGCACCGGGCGCGGGGCGCCGCTCGCCACCCTCTGGCCCAGCAGCGCCAGCACCTCGCGGGCGCCGGCCGGGCGATCTTCCGGGTGGCCGGCGCGCAGCCGATCGATCAGGTCGCCCAGGCTGGGCGGCAGCCACGGCGCTAGCTCGCGTACCGGCTGCGTGGTCTCGGGCGACTTCCCCGTGGCCGCGCACAGCGCCAGCGCACCCAGGGCGAACAGATCGGTGCGCGGGCTGGGGCGCGCGCCGGCCTGCAGCTCGGGGGCGGTGTAGCCCGGCGTCACGGCATGTGGTCCGAGATCGGCCCGAGCCCGCGCCACCGCCGCGCCCAGATCCAGCAGGGTGGCGCGCCCGTCGTCGGGCACGCGCACGTGAGCGGGCTTGAGGTCGCCGTGCAAGAAGCCGCTGTCGTGGAGCACCGCCAGGGTGGCGGTGACCTCGCCCAGCACACGGGCCAGCCGCTCCGAGCGGGCGCGATCGCTGGCGGCCTTGGCCAACCACGCGCGCGCGTCCGGTCCGTCGATGAAGTCTTCGACCAAGAACGGCGCGCCGGTCCGTTCGTCGCGACCCAGATCGTGCGCGCGCACCAGGCCCGGCACATGCAGGCGCGAGAGCAGCGCGAACTCGCCGCGCAGCAGCGCTTCGTCGAAGGCGCCGGGTTGCCAGAGCTTGGCCACCAGCGCGCGCGCGGGCGCTTCGCGATCGGTGACCCGCAGCACCACGGCCTGGCCACCCCGCCCCAGGACGGGTCCAGGCTGGTAGCGGGGGTGCGCGAAGAGGCTCATGGCGTGGAGGGTACGGTCCTTGAAAGCAGGGGGCGATCCACCCCGAAAAAAAGCAGCAAAACGATGGACTACAGCGACGGATGGTTTCGAGTCACCGGTAACCGGCCGGACACCGAGTTACCAGTGAGTCGCAGCCTGGCCCTGGCCGCCGGCCTGACCGCCTGCAAGCTTTGCCTGGTCGTGCTGCGGGTGGCCGACGGCGGGGGCGCCAGCCTGCTCGACGCCCTCGCGCCGCTCGCGATGCTCCACCAAGACGCGCTGGTGGTGGCCGCCTTCCTGCTCGCGGAGCTTGCCCTTGCTCGCCGCACTCCGCGGGGGCTCTGGGGGCTGGCGTGGCTCTTGATCGTCTACGGCGCGTTCAACGTGGCCGTGGCACGGGTGTTCTCGACACCGCTCACCATCTCGATGATCGGCGCGACCGGGGGCGCGCTCAGCGACTCGATTGCACTGCACGTCACGGCATCGAACCTGGGCGCCATGGCGTTCGTGGTGCTCGTGGCCGCGGCGACCACGCGGATCCGCTCTTTCATCACGCTGCGGCGCGCGGCGGCCGTCGGCGTTGCGCTGCTGGTCGTGGGGCTCGGGGGCTCGCGGGCTGCGGCTCGTGTCGAGACGCTGGGCCTGCACCGCAACGCGGCCTTCGCGCTCGGCAGCACCGCGCTTGCGCGCCTCGCGCCGGCGCCCCGGGTCCAGTCGGTGAGCGCGCTTCCGCCCGAGGGGCCGGCGCTGGATCTGGCACAGTTCGCCGGCGCGGCCAGGGGCCGCAACGTGGTCTGGGTCATCCTCGAGTCGACCGCGGCCCAGTACCTGGGCGCCTACGGCGCAGCGCAGGATCCGACGCCGCATCTCACCCGCGTGAGCCGCGACGCGCTGGTGTTCGACGCGGCGTACAGCGCCTACCCCGAGAGCATCAAGGGGCTCTGGTCCATGCTGTGCGGCGCGTCGCCCGCCGCCCAGACCACCGCGAAGGACTACGTCGCGCCCTGCGGCTCGGTGGCAAGCTCGCTGGCTTCTGCCGGCTACCACCGCGCGTTCTTCCACTCCGGGCGCTTCCGCTACCTGGGCATGCAAGGCATCGTCGACGGCCGCGGGTTCGACGCGGCGTACGACGCGGAGACCATCGGAGGCAGACACGCCTCGAGCTTCGGCACCGACGACGCCTCGACCGTGCAGCGCCTGCTGAGTCACGTGGATCAGCTGGGCGGCCAGCGCTTCTTCGCGGTGTACTCGCCCATTTCTGGCCACCACCCGTACAAGTCACCCGGCGACGGCCCGCGCCCGTTCCCGGCGAAGAGCGAGAAGGAACACTATCTGAACGATCTCTTCGCCGGCGACGCCGCCTTCGGCGCGCTGATCGACGGCCTTCGCGCACGCGGACTGCACGAGCGCACGCTGTACGTGATCGTCGGCGACCACGGCGAAGCTTTCGGGCAGCACGAGGGCAACTTCGCGCACACCCTTCAGCTGTTCGACGAGAACGTGCGCGTGCCGCTGATCGTGAGCGCCCCCGGCCTCACCGTGGGGAGAGTGCGCGTGCCGCAGATCGCCAGCACCATCGACCTTGGGCCGACCACGCTGGCCCTGCTCGGCTTGGCGCCCGATCCGCGGCACGAAGGCCGCTCGCTGCTCGCGCCCGAACCCCGCGTGGCGCGCTTCTTCACCGATCACGGGCCGCTGCTCTTGGGTCTGAGGCAGGGTCGGTTCAAGGCCGTGTATTCCAGTGAGCACGATCGCACCCGGCTGTTCGACCTGGCCAGCGATCCGGGCGAGCAGCACGACCTGGCCCGGTCCCACCCGGAGCGCGCCGAGCGCTATCGTGCGCACCTGCTCGCGTGGTCGGCGTCGCGGCGGGCGGCTCTGGGGCCGTGACGTCTCGGGGCACGGGCAGCGCCCACGTCACGAGTGCAGCAGCGTCTGCCCCATCCGCACCTCGGGGCGCCCGATCACACCCGAGGCGTAGCCCCGCGGCAAGAGCACGACCACCGTCGAGCCGAAGGCAAAGTGCCCGACCTCGTCGCCGCGTTGCAGCGTGCGACCCAGCGCGTGCGGCTTGGTCTGGGCCCACTCACGGCGCAAGGCGCCCTCGAGATGGATGCCACCGATCAAGCTGGCGCCCACCATCACCATCAAGAACCGGCGCCCCTGCGCGTCACGACACGAGAGCGTGGCGCGCTCGTTGCGCTCGTAGACCCGCGGGACCACCCGCAGCGCGTCCTCGTTCTGGGGGAAGTACCGCCCCGGGATCCAGCGCACCGACTCGAGCGTGCCCGCCACCGGCATGTGCACCCGGTGGTAGCCGCGCGGCGTGAGGAAGATGACCGCGTACGTGCCGCCGTCGAAGTCCGACAAGTCCTGGTCGTAGACCCCGCCGCTGACCACGCGATCGACGCTCAATCGCTGCTGCTTGACCACCATCGGGCGGCGCAGATCGATGGCGCCGGACGCGATCAGGTTCCCGTCGCAGGGCGCCACGAAGCCGGGCTCGAGGGGGCGCGCACCGGGCGCCAGGCGGCGCAGGAAGAAGTCGTCCAGCGAGGTGAAGCGGCGCGCCTCGAACTCGCTGCGATCGATTCCGTCGCGCCGCGCCCAGTAGTCCACGGCGCGATCCACCGCCCACGCGGGTCGCTGGGCAGAGGTCACCGCCTGCGTGGCCCGGTTCAGCAGGCGGTGCGGCAAGAACGCGTAGCAGCGCAGGAACGCCTCGGTGCGGTGCAGGGCGGTCATGGCACCAGGGTCACCCGCTTGAGCAGCAGCCACGAGACGACGCGCGACGTGCCGCCGGGGCGTACCCACAGCCAGTCGTGGCGCAAGATGCTGGTGCGGCGCGCGGCCTCGCACAGCGTCTCTTCCTGGCCGACGAAGCCCAGGGGCGTGACGATCAGATCGTGGTCCGCGTGGCGCTGCGGGTCGAAGCTCTCGATGCGAAAGCGCACGCGCTGGAGCGGGAAGCCGTGGCGCTTCAAGAAGTCGACGGCGCACGACACGCTGCTGACCGAGCGATCGACCACCTCGAAGCGTGCCTCGGGCAAGAGCTTCGCCAGCACCAGCAGACTTCGCGGGAAGAGCCCGCCGCCGACGATCGCCACCCGCACCGGCCGCCGGGGCAAGGCCAGAACCAGCGGCGCCATGGCCCGGGCGTGGGTCCACAGCATGAAGCGTTGCAGCGCGAACGAGCCCAGCGCGATCCGCTCCAGGGCGCACAAAAACAGGCCCTTGAGCTCGCCCATCGTGGCGCGCTCGAGCCAGCGCAGGTGCGGCGGCAGTGCGCTCTCGGCGAAGGCCACCTCGGCGCGCCGCGCGGGCAGGCGCGTCCAGTGCTCGCTCGGGAACTGGTGATGCTCGGCGTGATGGCCGTCGTTGAACCAGAAGAAGTTGTAGAGGCGCCCGTAGTGGCTGACGCCCGCTTCGGGAGACTCGGCGCGCGCGTGCTCCATGCTGCCTTGCAGGCGACAGAGCGCAAGGCCCAGCAGGTAACCCGGCACGTAGGCGAACAGGAACACCTTGGGCGCCACCGCCAACAGCACTGCCCAGAGCGCCCCGATCGCCCAGAGCTCGTGCCGCTTGGCGGACAGCCGCGCGCCCGCGGGCTCGCCGGCGTGGTGCCACAGGTGACGCGCCTTCCACAGGGACTGCGGCACGCCCACCAGCAGGGTCAGCCACAGATCGAAGGCACGATTGAGCGTTCTCGACGTGAACAGCGCGTTGTGCAGATGGTTGTGCGACACGGTGTTCGAGCACCAGCAGATGCCGACGCCGAACAGCGCCGCGGCGAGCACCAAGCCGCCTTCGCTGCGGGCCGCGCCGCCGAAGGCCAGCAGCGTCACTCCGGCCTGGGCCCACGTCGCGGCGACCAGCCAGGCGTCGCGCGCGGAGTGGCGGAACAGTGCGCGCGATCGACGCGCGCTTTCGAGGGACCACCACTCCGCGGGCATCGCCATGGGTCAGCCTCGCTTTCCTCGCCGCAGGGCGAAAACCGCGCCCAGGCCCGCGAGCAGCCACCCCAGGCCCGCGACCGAGCTCGGCGCCGAGACGGAGCAGCCGCCGTCGTCACTCGAGTCGTCGCCCGACTTCGCTCCACCGCCCGACGTGCCGCCGCTCGGCGCGCCGCCGCCGGCCGAGGCCCCGCCGCTGGAGGCCCCGCCGCTTCCCGACCCTGCGGCGCCGCCGGCGCTTCCGGCGCTGCCGCCGCTTCCCGAGCCGGCCGACCCTCCGGTGCTGGTCGACCCTCCGGTGCTGGTCGACCCTCCGGTGCTCCCGCCGTCGGCGCCGCCGGAGCCGCCGGTGCCGCCGCTCCCACCGGTGCCGCCGTCGGGCTGGCTCTTCAAGAACTTCTCGATGGCCAGACACGGCGTGTAGCCGGTGAGCACGCCCATCGCGATCGGATAGGCATCGGGTGTTCCGGGCGTTGCGTTCGGTGCGCGCAGCGTGCCGGTGGGCAGGCTCTGATCACCGAGCCCCACGCAGACGTCGTCGGTCGCCTTGATGTTCTTCTCGACGTCAGCCCACTCGCTGACGCACGTCTTCTCTTTTCCAGCTGGGCAGCTGTAATAGAGGAAGCCGAACGCCGGCTCGCTGTAGCCCGCGTAGCTCGTGCCGGTGCTCTTGTCGTAGAGCATCGCAGCGCCGTGGATTTGGATCTTGGTGGGCGTCGTCGCGTCGGGCTCGAACACCACCTTCTTCACCTTGACCCAGACGCCCGCCGGATAACTGGCGCGCGCCTCGTTCGCGGCCAGCACGAGGCCGAACGCGAACAGGGTCGGAAGCACATTTCTCAATCTCATTTTCCAAACACCTCCATCAGAAGATGGCCCGGTAAGAGCAACCCCCGGGCCACGGCAAACCCGAGTGATCGCTGATAGTTGGAGGTGGTTGCCGGTGCAGCGGGTTACCGGTAACTCGTCGGCCGGGCCGGCGAGAGAGATCAGCCCCGACGGGCGGGGCGCAGGTCTCGTTCCGGACCTGGCCGCCTGCCGCGTCACGGTGCTTCGGCGGGCTTTGGCTGCACGATCGAGCTAGCGCCGGAGGGCTCCGTGCGGCGTGCCCTCGAGGTACCCGGCGGGGCTCTGGACACCGATCACCGCCTTCGCGAAAAGCTCGTCGATGGACCTTGCCCCCGCGTAGGTGAACGCCGACTGGACGCCGGTGATCATGTCCACGACGATGGCTCCGACGCTCTCGTGGCCTTCGCGGATGTAGATGCGGGAGGTGGAGATGCCCTCTCGGAAAAACCCCTTCTTTGCCCGGTCGAAGGCGTCCTGATCGGCGGCGCGGTCGCTCACCGCGCGTGCGCTGGCCATCCCGTAGTTCTCCTTGTAGAGCGCGCCGTCCCTGTCCTCTTTGACGTCGCCCGGGCTCTCGTACGTGCCGGCGAGCGCGGTACCCACCATGACGCGCGTCGCGCCGGCAGCGAGGTAGAGCGCGACGTCACGCGGGTGGCGGACGCCGCCGTCGGCCCACACGTGCCTGCCCAGTGCCCGCGCCTCGCGCGCGCAGACCTGCACGGAAGTGAAGGTGGGGCGTCCCGCGCCGGTCTGCATGCGCGTCGTGCACATTGCGCCGGGGCCCACGTTGACCTTGGCCACGTCGGCGCCCGCCTCGAGCAGCGCGCGCGTGCCCTCGGCAGTGCACACGTTCCCCGCGACGACCGGCACGCGACCGCCCACGACGCTCGAGACCGCGCGCAGCGTCTCGAGCATGCGCCGCTGGTGGCCGTGGGCCGTGTCGACGACGATGGCGGCAACGCCGAGCTCGACGAGCCGCCCGGCCAGGGCCGGCGCATCACCCGAGATGCCGATGGCCGCACCGACCATCAGCTCGCCTTTCGGGCCCAGCGCCGGGCGCAGAAGCTCGAGGCGCACGGCGTCGTCGCGCCCCAGGATGCCGACCAGGCGTCCGTCTGCGTCCAGCACCGGCGCCGCCTTCACGCGCGCGTCTTCCATGCACAGGAACGCATCGCGGTTCGTGATCCCCACCGGCAAGGTGACCAGGCGCTTCGACATGATGGCCGATGCCGGCGTGAACTGGTCGCGGTCGCGCAGGTCGGCGTGGGTGATGATGCCCAGCGGCCTCCGCTCGTCGTCGACCACGACGACCAGGTCGTGCGACCGCTTGCGGATGATGCCCTGCACGTCGCGCAACGTGGCGCGTGGTGAGACGGACAGCGCCGTGTCGTAGCGCGGATCGGACGAGTGTATGTGCGCCACGATGCGGGCGACGGTGTCGATGTCCATGTCCTGCGGCAGCACACCGAGCCCACCGAATCGGGCCATCGTCTCGGCCATGCGCTTGCCGGTGACGGCGTTCATGTTCGCCGACACGATCGGGTGCGAGCAGCCGGGGAAGTCGGAAGGGGAAAGATCCGTCTCGAGGCGGGACGTACCCTCGTAGAAGCCGGGATTCAGGAAGACGTCATCGGTGGAGAGCTCGAGCTCTTCGTCGTGCTCGGGGTGGAGGAAGCGCATCGCGGCAGCGTAGTCCAGGCTCATTGCGAGCCCCGCGCCCAGCTGTCTTGCATACAGGCATATTATGGGATATGCATGAGCATAATGCGGACGTCGATCGACATCCCCGACAGCCTGTTCCGACGTGCCAAGAAGCTAGCGCACGAGCGCAAGACCTCGCTTCGCGCGCTCTTGCTCGAGGGGCTCAGCGAGATCCTTCAACGCGAGCGGCCGGCGGCCACCCGGTACCAAATGAAGGACTGCTCGTTCGGTGCCGGGGGCCTCGTCGAGGGGCTCGAATGGACCGACAGCGATCGGTTGCGCGACCTGACGTACGAAGGCCGAGGCGCGTGATCGCGGTTGATACGAACATCCTGGTGTACTCGCACCGAAGCGATTCACCGTTCCACGATCGAGCCGAACGTGTGGTGCGGCAGCTGGTCGAGGGTGGAACGCGCTGGGCGCTGCCGTGGCCGTGTATCCACGAGTTCGTGGCCAACGTCACCAACGCTCGGATCTACAAGGCACCGACACCTCTCGAGCTCGCGGTCCAACAAACCAGTCAGTGGCTGGGCTCGCCGGCGGTCCGACTTCTCGCCGAAGAGGAAGGTTACTGGGACGCCCTGGCCGCTCTGCTCCGCTCATCGCAGGTCACGGGGGCCAAGGTCCACGACGCACGCATTGCGGCGCTGTGCATCGCGCACGGCGTGGCAGAGCTCTGGACTGCCGACCGTGACTTCAACCGCTTCGCCGCGATCAAGACGGCGAACCCGCTGGTCGAGGGCTCTCGAGGCTAGGCCAAGGTGGAGTCGAGCCCACGCCGGCTGATTGCGGGCGGGCACGGCGTGCCGGACCCTCAGGCGCCCAAGAGCTCGGCGGCTGCGAGTGCGCGGAGCCCGCGGCGGACCACGTCTGCCTCGGTCAAACCCAGGGACGACGCCAGTTGCCGGAGCAGCTTCAGGTCGTCTTGCGTGAGCCGGAAGGTCTTCATGCAGCTCGGCAGCTTCTGTTTGCGCCCCACCCGCGGGGGCCACCGGGCCAAGGCCTCACCGGGGATGCCGCGGAAGTCGTCCGGCGTCTCTCCGCGCCGCAGCGCGCGGACGGCGAGGTGCAGATCCGCTGGCAGGTCGCGCACGCTCTCGAAGGTTGCCGGCGCCTTGAGCACGAGCGCAGGCAAGAGTTCCAGAACACGCGGCTCGAGGCTCCCCGCCCAGAGCGCGTCGGAAATGCGAATCGGCCCCGCGGGGTCCTCGGCCTCGAAGTTGGTGACGAGCAGCCCCAGAGCACGCAGCCGCCCCACGACGCGCGCGTAGCGCGGGTCACGACGCCCGCGCTCGAGTCGAGCCAGGCGTCGCTGGGCACGCGCGCGGAGCTCTCGTGCCGTGTACGTCAAACGAACTGCTCCAGGTCGATACCGTAGCGCTTGGACAGCTGCAGGAACCGCGGCGAAGCGCCCTTGGCCAGGTATTCGGTGAGCAGGGAGCGGTTCTTCGCGGGCGCCTTCAGCGCCTTGGAGACGAGCACGGCATCGGCGTCCGCGAGCAGCAGCGTGACGAACCGTCCCGCATAGAGCGGCGCATACGTCGTTTCCTTGGGCATCCATGCCTCGTGTCCAACCGGGTCGAGCTCCCGCCCCCGTGCGCGCAGCAGGCGGTGGAACTCGGCCTCCACCGCCTGCTCGTAGTTCGCCCGAACGTCCACGTCCTTCGTGGCAACCAGTTGCAGAGCCAGCCCCGCCTCGAGCAGCGCGGTTTGACCCAGCACCTGGATCTGGCAGGGCTGGTAGGTGGGTAGCCCTTCGCGCCGGAGCCCCACGTTCTGGTCGATGATCCATGCGTCGAGCAACGCAGCGACTTCGCTCAGCACCCTACGAGGCTACGCCGCGAAGTGTATATACGTCAACTGTCCTCGCTGTATATACGATTCCCCCGGGCGCTCGGGCCGGAGCCCCGGGGCGGGGGGCCGCCCGCCCGCTGCAGGCTGCAGGCGACAATCGGGACCGGACTGCGGTCTAGAGCCTGCACTTCGGCGCCCAGATGACGCATGCTTCCGCGCGCTCTACGCATCGGCACGCCGGTTGCTCCGATGCGCCGACCACCGGGTGATCCACATGCGACTTCTCTCTACCCTGACGCTCTCCGCGCTCACGCTCTCGTTCGCCGCCCCCGCGCTCGCCGCCGACGAAGGCGGCTTCGCGCTCGATCGCTACGAACCCTCGGAGCGGGGCAGCGACTGGTTCGCCAACGAGTCCCTCGACCTGCGGGGCAACGGTCGCTTCGCGCTCGGCGCCATCGGCGACTACGCCTACAAGCCGCTGGTCTGGTACGACGCGAACGGTGACGAGCAAGCCGCCGTGGTCGAGCACCAGCTCTTCGTTCACCTGGGCGGCGCGGTGGTGCTGTTCGATCGCCTGCGCCTCGGCGCGAACCTGCCGCTCCTTGCGTACAGCAAGGGCGAGGGGACGAACGTCGCGAACAGCTCGTTCTCGAGCAGCGACAAGGCCGGCATCGGCGATCCGCGGCTCAGCGCCGACGTGCGCATGCTCGGCGAGTACGGTGGCGCGGCGACGCTGGCGTTCGGCGTGCAGGGCTTCATCCCCGTCGGCAACGACAAGGCGTTCGCCAGCGACGGCAAGGTACGGATCCGGCCACGCTTGATGCTGGCCGGTGACCTGGGCGATCTGGCCTACGCCGCCCAGACCGGCTTCAACTATCGCGCCAAGGGCGACAACCTGGGCGGCGATGCGTTCGGCAGCGAGCTGACCTTCTCGGCCGCGGTGGGCCTGCGCGCCCTGGACAAGAAGCTGATCGTGGGGCCCGAGGTGTTCGGCTCCACGGTGGTGAGCGACGGCGGGGACGGCGCGTTCAAGAAGCGCACGACGCCCCTCGAGGTGGTGATCGGGGGCAAATACGCGGTGACCCCCGACTGGCGCGTGGGCGCGGCGGTGGGGCCCGGGCTCACCCGCGGCGTGGGCGCGCCGGCGGTGCGCGTCTTGGCCAGCGTCGAGTGGTTCCCGGCGGTCGAAAAGCCCGCAGCGCCCTCGGACCGCGACAAGGACGGTATCGTGGACGCCGACGACGCCTGCCCGGACACGCCCGGCGTGCGCACCGACGATCCGAAGACCAACGGTTGCCCGCCCGCGGCTGCGCCGTCCGATCGGGACCACGACGGCATCGTGGACGCCGACGACGCCTGCCCCGAAGAGCCGGGCGTGAAGAGTGACGACCCCAAGAAGCACGGCTGCCCGGCGCCAAAGGACACCGACGGCGACGGCATCACCGACGACGTGGACGCCTGCCCGAAGGAGAAGGGCGTGTCCCACGTGGACCCGGCGAAGCACGGCTGCCCGCCGTCCAAGGACACCGACGGCGACGGCATCGTGGACGCCGAAGATGCCTGTCCCGACAAGGCCGGGGTCGCCGATCCCGATCCCAAGAAGCACGGCTGCCCGAAGGCCCAGATCGACGCGGGCCAGATCAAGATCATCGAGCAGGTGCAGTTCGCCACCAAGAGCGCCAAGATCCTGCCCGCCAGCGACGCCGTGCTCGGCGCCGTCCTCGAGATCTTGAAGGCCCACCCCGAGATCACCAAAGTCAGCGTCGAGGGTCACACCGACAACCGCGGCGGCAAGGGCTACAACAAGGACTTGAGCAAGCGGCGCGCTGCCAGCGTGGTCAAGTGGCTGACCGACAAGGGCATCGATCAGAAGCGCCTGTCGTCGGTCGGGTTCGGGCTCGAGCGCCCGCTCGACACCAACGACACCGAAGAAGGCCGGCAGAAGAACCGCCGAGTCGAGTTCCACATCCAGTCGAACGAGGGTTCGACCACGGTCAAGACGAAGTGACGAAGAGGACGACCATGAAGAAACTCAACATCTCGAGCCCCTTCGCGTTGGCGACTGCGCTCTTGGTCACCGGCACCGCCGTGGCCGCACCCAAGCTGCGCGTGCAGGTCGACCAGAAGGGCGACTTCATCTTGATCGGCAACACACTGGGCCACGACTGCCGCGGCTTCGTGCCGGCGCCGGTGGTCGGCACGCTGGGCGCTTGCGGCAACAACACCGGTGACTCGGCGCCGGACGTGTACTGGCGTGCCGACGACCCCGCCGCGGGGCAAGCCGTGGCCAACAACACCGTCGCCATGGCGCAGGCCCGCAGCACCGCCGTGCTGGCCTTGAAGAGCGGCGCGTCGGTCACCCACGCCTATCTCTATTGGGGCGCGCGTCGCACCGGCACCACCGCCGACACCAGCGTGACCGTCGAGCGGCAGGGTGGCTTCACCCAGACCGTCAACGCGACGGCCAACTACACCGTGGATGCCGGCGGCGGCCAGACTTACTACCAGTCGGTCGCCGACGTGACCGACCTGGTGAAGACCAACGGGTCGGGCGGCTATCGCGTTTCGGGGGTCGACGGGCTGTCGTTCATCAACCTGGACGCGAACGTGAACTTCGCGGGCTGGTACATGGTGGTGCTGTATCAAGACGCCACCGAGGCCCCGCGCAACCTGGCAGTGTTCGACGGCCTGGATCTGGTCACGGCGGCCACCGATCAGAACGCCACGCTCTCGGGCTTCTTGGTGCCCGCGGCCGGCTTCGACGCCAAGCTGGGGGTGATCACCTTCGAGGGCGATCCGGACTCGACCGGTGACTCGCTGTTGTTCGGCAAGGCTCCGCTGAACAACGGCGACCGGCTCACGGACGCGGTCAACCCCATCGACAACTTCTTCAACAGCTCCCGGTCGCGGCTGGGCGCGCCGGTGTCGGTGGCCGGCGATTTGCCCCAGCTGACGGGCGGCTCGGCCAGCATGTCCAGCTTCGATCTGGACGTGGTCGACATCACCAATCGGGTCACGGCCGGTCAGACCTCGGCGGACATCCGCGCCACCAGCAGCGGTGACGTCTACTTGCTGGGCGGGTTCGTCACCTCGATCTCGACCTTCAAGCCGGACTTCTCGTCGTCGGGCAAGTCGGCGGTGGATCTGAACGGCGGCTCGGTCCTTCCAGGGGACGTGTTCGAGTACACCATCGTCGTCACCAATAGCGGCAACGACACGTCGGTGGGCACCGTGCTCACCGACAAGCTGCCGGCCGGTGTGACCTACGTCCCCGGCTCGATTCAGATCAGCGCCGGCGTGGGCGCGGGGGCCAAGACCGACGCTGCCGGCGACGACACCGGCGAGTACGCCGCGGGCACGAATACCCTCACCGTGCGGCTCGGCACTGGAGCGAACGCGACCACCGGCGGCACGCTGGCGGTCGGCGAATCGGTGACGGTGAAGTTCAAGGTGACGATCGACTCGACCGCCACCGGGATCATCGCCAACCAGGCGAACATCACCGCCTCGGGTCAGAAAGGCGCGCCGCCGGGCACCACCCCGACCGACGGCAACAACGGGGCGCCGGGCCAGCAGACCACCGACATTCCCATTGGCGCCAACGACACCGACGGCGACGGCATCAGCGACTTCGAAGAAGCCGTTGCGGGCACGGATCCGAACGACAAGGACAGCGACGACGACGGCGCGGCCGACGGCGCCGAGCCCGACTGGAACAAGGACTCGGACGGCGACGGGCTGATCAACGCCCTGGACCCCGACAGCGACGACGACGGCCTGTACGACGGCACCGAGCTGGGGCTGGACTGCGCCGGCACCGGCACCGACGCCACCAAGGGACACTGCATCGCGGACGCCGACAAGGGCACCACCAAGACCGACCCCCTGAAGAAGGACACCGACGGCGGCGGCGTGGCCGACGGCTCGGAGGACGCCAACCTGAACGGCGCCGTGGACACGGGTGAGACCGATCCCACGGCGGGCAAGCAGGCCGACGACAGCGTGGTGGATGCCGACAAGGACGGCCTGTCGGACGCCCTGGAGAAGACCCTGGGCTCGAACCCGAACGACGCCGACAGCGACGACGACGGCCTGCTCGACGGCGACGAGCGGAACCCCTCGGACGACACCGACGGCGACGGCATCGACAACGTGCTCGACGTGGACAGCGACGACGACGGGCTGTACGACGGCACCGAGAGCGGCAAGCCGTGCGACGATCCGCCCACCAGCGCCACGGCCAAGCACTGCATTGCGGACGCCGACCCCGCCACCAAGACCTCGCCCGTGATCGCCGACACCGACGGTGGCGGAGTGATCGACGGTAGCGAAGACGCGAACCTGAACGGCAAGCTGGACACGGGCGAGACCGACCCGACCGTGGGCAAAGGCGCCGACGACGGGACAGTGGTCGACACCGACAAGGACGGGCTGTCCGACGCGGTCGAGAAGACCATTGGTTCGGATCCGAACGACGCCGACAGCGACGACGACGGCGTGACCGACGGCAGCGAGCCGAACCTGGGGGACGACACCGACGGCGACGGCAAGAAGAACGCCCTCGACGCCGACAGCGACGGCGACGGTCTATTCGACGGCACCGAGCTCGGGCTGGGCTGCGCCAACCCGGCCACCGACGGCAGCAAGGGCAACTGCAAGGCCGACGCGGATCCCAGCACCCAGACCCACCCGCTGATCGCCGACACCGACGGCGGCGGCGTGAAGGACGGCGACGAGGACGTGAACAAGGACGGCAAGGTCGACGGTGGCGAGCGCGATCCGCTGAACCCCGCCGATGACCAGACCGGCACCGGCGGCACCGGGGGTCAGGGCGGCAGCGGGGGTCAGGCCGGCAGCGGTGGCGCAACCGGCGGCGCTGCCGGTGCGGCTGGCGCAGCGGGCGCGGGCGGCGCGTCGGGCGGCAACGGCGGCAGTGGCGGCAGCGGCGGCTCCGGAACCGGAGCAAGCGCCGGCAACGCGGCGCAGGCCGGCACGCTGGAAGGCGGCGGCTGCGGCTGCTCGGTGCCTGGCTCGAGCCCGAGCGCGCCGCGGGCACTCGCGCTGGCGGGGCTCGCACTGGCCGCGCTGGCCCGCCGCAGGAAGCGCTGAGCCACCGAGAGCGGCGGGGGCTCAGCCCTCGCCGCGCAGCCCATGGCGTTGCAAGAGCTTGATCAGATAGCTGCGGTCCATCTTCGCGCGGCGAGCGGCCTCGCTGACGTTGCCTTCCGTCTGGGCAATCAGCCGCGACAGGTACTTGTGCTCGAAGCGCTCGAGCACCGTGTTGCGCGCGTCTTTGTAGGGCAGCGCCAGGTGCGCGTCGGTCTCGCCGTCGGCGCGCGCGCTGGGCTTGCCGTCGTCCGAGAGCGCCGGGGTCTCGCCCATGGCCACCGTTGCCTCGACCCAGTTGCGCAGCTCGCGGATGTTGCCCGGCCAGCGATAGGTGCAGAGGGCGTCCAGCTCGGTCTGAGAAATCACCGCTTCGGTCGGGCCGTCGTGGCCGCACTCGGTCAAGAAGTGGCGCACCAAGAGCGGGATGTCTTCGACGCGCTCGCGCAGGGGCGGAAGGCGCATCTCGACCACTGCCAACCGATGGTAGAGGTCGAGCCGGAACTTCCCCGAGTTCACCTCGGCCCGAAGATCACGATTGGTGGCGGCGATCACGCGCACGTCCACGTTGATGTCGGCCTGCCCGCCCACGCGCCGGAATTGACGGCGCTCGAGCGCGCCGAGCAGCTGCGGTTGCAGCTCGGCCGGCAGCTCACCGATCTCGTCCAGGAACAGCGTGCCGCCGTGGGCCCGCTCGAACGCGCCGATGTGGGTGCGGTCGGCGCCGGTGAACGACCCGCGCTCGTGCCCGAACAGCTCGCTCATCACCACGCCGGGCGCCAGCGCGCCCGAGTCCACCACCACCAGCGGCCCGCCCTTGCGCGGGCTGTGCTCGTGCAGCGCGCGGGCCACCAGCTCTTTGCCGGTGCCCGACTCGCCGATCAACAGCACCGGGACCGGCACACCGGCCACCCGCGTGACCTGGGCCATCAGCCGGCGCATCGAGGGGCTGGCGCCCAAGAGGTCGCCGACGCGATCGCCCTCGTGCACCTCGACCGTGGTTCCGGCGCCGTCGAACACCCGCAACACGCTGCGCCCCAGCGTGAGCTGGGTCTCGGGCGGCACCACGGCGCGGCTGAGCCGCAGCGCCCCGGCGAACGTCCCGTTGGTCGACTCGAGGTCGGTGACCTCGACCCCGCCCTCGGTGCGGGCCAGCTCGAGGTGAAAACGTGAAACGGTGGGATCCGTCAGCACCACGGTGTTGCCCGCGGCCGTCCCCAGCGTCATCCGTTCGCTGTCGGCCTCGGCCCGCAGCCCGGCCCCGGGGCCCGAGACCACCTCGATCGCCAGCGTGCGGACCGGCACGCGCGACTGCCCCAGCGAGATGGGCGACGTTGCGATCGACGGCACCGGGCGGGTATACCACGGCCTTGCGGCTCCACGCGCTGCACCTGGTCCTCGCAGCTTCGGTCGCGCTGGCGACCGCGACGCGCGCGCACGCCGATCCCGAGGTCGCGCTCGATCGGTTCGAGCCGGTGCCGGCCGGCGACGCGCTCTTGTCCACGCCCGACGTCGACGCCCGCGGCGCGCGTCGGCTCAGCCTGGCGGCGGTGCTCTCGTACGCGCACCAGCCGCTGGTGCTGGCCATGGATTCGCAGCGCACCGTGCTGGTGGATCACCAGCTGGTCGGTCACCTGCAGGCCTCGCTGGCGCTCTCGCACGCGTTCGTCATCGACGCAGCGCTGCCCAGCGTGCTGAGTCAGGGCGGCGACACGGGCCGCGCAGGCTCGTTCGAGCTCGGCGGGCCGAGCGGGTCCGACGTGGGCGATCTGCGGCTGTCGTCGCGCCTTGCGCTGCTCGCCCCGCGCGACCACATCCCCGGGGCCGCGTTCACCACCACCGTCTGGTTTCCCACGGCCACCGGGCGCTACGCAGGTTCGCCCACCACCCGCGCGGGCGCAGGGGTGGTCTTCGGCAGCGACTACGACCGCTTCTTCTGGCGCCTGCACGTCGGCGCGCGGCACCGCGAGGCCGACGCTGTCTACGCGGGGGTGTTCGGCAGCGAAGCGCTGGGGTCGTTCGGTCTTGGCTACCGCCTGGGGCGGGCGCAGCTGGGCGCCGAGCTGATCGGCGCCACGGGCATGGACGCCGGCGCGGGCTGGTTCGGGCGCAACACCACGCACCTCGAAGCGCTGGCCTCGGCGAAGTTCGCGCTGTCGCCGGTCTCGGCCTTCGTCGGCGCGGGCCCCGGCATCGGGCGCGGCGCAGGCACGCCTGCGTTTCGGGTGATCGTCGGGCTTGGGGCCAGCTTCGAGCTGGCGCACGCCGAGCGGCGCGGCGCTGCTCGGGGCAGCGGCGCGGCAACCGGCGCTTCGACCGAGCCCCCCGCGGTTTCCCCAGCACCCGAATCCGATCGCGATCGCGACGGCGTGAGCGACGCACGGGATCAGTGTCCCGACCGGGCAGGCGATCCCGACGCGCCGCGGCCGGGCTGTCCGCGCGATCTCGACGCCGACGGCGTCGCCGATGCGGCGGACGCCTGCCCGACCCTGCCTGGGGTGGCCAGCGCCGATCCAAAGCTGCACGGCTGCCCGCCCGATCGCGACGGTGACGGCATCAGCGACGCCACCGACGCTTGCCCCGACGAGAAGGGCGAAGCCAAGACCCAGGGCTGCCCCGTGGCGGTGCGCGTGGTCGGCCAGCAGATCGTGATCACCGATCAGGTCAACTTCGCGACCGGCCGCGACGTGCTCGCGCCCGAGAGCTCGGCGGTGCTCGAACAGGTCGCGGCCGTGCTGGAGCAGCACCCAGAGATCGCGCGCGTTGCCGTCGACGGGCACACCGACAATGTCGGCCAAGAGAAGGCCAACCTGGCGCTCTCACGCCGCCGGGCCATCGCGGTGGTGCGCTGGCTGGTGGCGCGGGGCGTCGACGAGCGCCGGCTCGAGGCGCGCGGCTTCGGCCCGCGCCGTCCCATTGCCGACACCAAGACCGCCGAAGGGCGCGCCAAGAACCGCCGCGTCGAGTTCCAGATCCTGAAGAAGACCGAGCTCGGGCCCCGGGGCTGGAAAGACGGGGCCGTCGATGAGTGAGCTGCGCGTCTCGATCCGCATCAAGGCCGCCGCGCTGCTGGTGCTGATCGCCGCGCTGCCGGCGGCGGCCGTGGCCTTGCGCCTGACCGGCATCAACCGCGGCGCGGTCGAGACCAGCGAGCGGCACCTGCAGGCGTCGGTGCTGGCCGAGGTGGCGGCGTCGGTGGTGGCGCGGGTGCGCGCGGTGGAAGACGACGCGCGGGTGGTGGCCACGGCCCTGGCACTGGCCGCGGCGCGACCCGACGCCGGCGTCAGCGCCGAAGACGCCGTGCGCTCGGTGGTGGCCACGCGCACCACCATCGACGCCATCCGCTTCGAGGTGCCCAGCGCCCGGGTCGACCTGGTGGTGAAGAAGCAGGGCGCCGAATCGGGCGAGGCCCCGCGCTCCACGGCCGAGTCGCGGCAGGTCGCCGATCAGCGCGGCGTCTCGTTCGCGATGAGCGGGCCCCGCACGGGCACGGTGGTGGTGCCGATCGCAAAGTCCGATCCCAAGGCGCCCAGCGGCTACGTCACCGTGCGCGCGGATCTGGGTGCGGTCGCCGATCAGCTGCGCGATCTGGCCGAGACTCGCTTCACCGGCGGCGGCGTCACGTTCTTGGTGGTCGACGGCGCGCGGCGGGTGGTCGTGGCGCACGGCGACGACACCCTCGCCTCGGGGGGTGACGCCGGCACGCTGCCGATCTGGAACGTGATCCCGCGGGGCGCCAGCTGGGCCGAGCGCGTGGCCGTGGTCAGCGGGTTCAGTGCTGGCTCGGTGGCGTACGTGGGCGGCATCGAGAGCGTCGAGGGGCTGGGCTGGGCCGTGGCGCTGTGGCGGCCCGAGCGTGTGGCGTACGCCACGGTCTTCGACATGCAACGCCAGAGCACCTGGGTGCTGGCCATTGCGCTCTTGGGCGCGCTGGTGGTGGGGTTCGCGGCGGGCGATCGCGTCACCCGCCCGGTGCTGTTCCTGGCGAAGCAGGCGGCGCTGATCGGCGAGCGGCGCTGGCGCGAGGTCGGGGCAACGTCGACGCGCAAGGACGAGATCGGCGACCTGACGCGCAGCATGGGCACCATGGCGCGGGACCTCGAGGCCGGCGAAGCCGAGATCGAGAAGCAGGCCAAGCTGCGCGGCGACCTGAGCCGCTTCATGAGCAAAGAGCTGGTCGACGCCATCGTGCGCGGCGAGCACTCGCTGGCGCTGGGCGGGGCTCGCACCGAGATCTCCGTGGTGTTTGCCGACGTGGTGGCCTTCACCCCGCTGGCCGAGAGCCGCCCCGCCGAAGAAGTGGTCACACTGCTCAACGAGCTGTTCTCGCTGCTCAGCGAGGTCGTCTTCCGCCATCACGGCACCGTCGACAAGTTCGTGGGCGACTGCATCATGGCGGTGTGGGGCGCGCCCGTGGCCACGCCGGACCACGCGCGGCGCGCGCTGGCGGCCGCCGAAGACATGCTGCGCTTCCTAGAGACCGCGAATCAGGGCTGGAAAGAGCAATACGGCGTCGAGCTGCGATTGGCCATCGGGGTGAACTCGGGCGAGGCCATCGTGGGCAACATCGGCTCCGACAAGCGCATGGAGTACACCGTGGTCGGTGACGTGGTGAACGTGGCCGCGCGCCTCGAAGCGGTGGCCAAGCCGAACCAGATCTTGGTGGGCCAGCGCACCGCCCAGCTCGCGGGGCAAGGCTTCGAGCTGCGCTCGCTCGGTCCGCACCAGCTCACCGGTCGTGCGGCAAGGGCCGAGGTCTTCGAGCTGGGAATGGACGTGTCCGATGCGTGAGCGTCGCCTGCTGCTCGCTCTGGTGCTGGCTGCTGGCAGCGCCCGGGCCGAAGACGCCACCCCGGGCTATCCGGAGCGCGTGCTGCACTGGACCACCAAGAACAAAGAGACCTGCGCCGACATCGCCAGCGCGCTGTATGGCGCGGCGAAGCACAAGCCCCTGCTCGAGCGCTACAACTCGCTGAGCTGCGCCACCGACAAGCCGCTGCCCGAGGGGCTCACTCTGGTGGTGCCCGCCCAGGTCACCGATCTGCCCAGCGCGCGCCTGCGCAGCTTGAACCCCGACGTCAAGGCGCGACCCCCCGGCGGCAGCTGGCAAGCGGCCGCGCCCGGCATGCCGCTCTACAAGAACCACAGCGTGAACACGCTCGACAAAGCCCGAGCCGACATCCTGTTCGTCGATCGAACGCGTGTGCTCTTGGCCGAGCACACCCTGGTGATCATCTACGGAACGGCGAAGAAGACCGCGGTCACCAAGACCCCCCCCACGGTGGAGCTCGACAGCGGCGAGCTGCAGGCCGGGCTCGCGGCCCTGCGGGGCAAACCGATAGACGTGGCAACGCAGGGCGGGCGGGTCACGGCCAAGTCGCGCGACACCGCGGTGCGCGCCCAGAAGAAGCGGGCCACCGTCAGCGTGTTCGACGGCAACGCCAGCGTGGCGTCGGCGGGCAAGAAGGTCGAGGTGCCCGCGCAGCACGGCACCGCCTTCAGCGAGAACAAGCCGCCCGAGCCGCCGCGCCCACTTCCGCCGGCGCCCAAGTGGCTGGCCACCACCGCGGCGGGTGTGCAGCTCGGCGCCGCCGGGGCCAACGTGCTCACGGCGGGGTGGGAGGCGGTCGACAAAGCACGGCTTTACCGCGTGGAGCTGGCGAAAGACGCCGCGTTCACCGAGCTCGTGGCGCGCGAAGAGGTTCCGGCCGACGTGCGCGCGTTCCGCGCCGAGCGCCTGCCGCCGGGCGCGTACTTCCTGCGGGTGCGCGCCATCGATCAGGACGACTTCTTGGGCCTTGCCGCGGGCGCGCGAAGCGTGGCGCTGGTCGACGCGCGGGTGGAGGGCAGCTCGGGTTCGATCGCGCCCGGCGTGATCGACGTGAGCCCCTACGCCGAGCTGGTCGTCTCCACCCTGGAAGGGCTCGAGGTGTCCCTCGACGCTTCGGCGTTCGGCAAGCTGCCGCCGCGCATCGATCTGCTGCACGCCGCCCCGAAGTCCCTCGCGCTGCGCACGCGGGGCGACGCCCAGGTCACGCACTACCAGCTGCGCTATCGCGAGCCCACGGCGGTCGCCCACGCCAGCTGGCTCCCGGGCGTGCTCGCCGTGCAGGTCGAGCTGTCGTCGATCGAGGGCGTGGACGTCGCCGGTCGGATGGCGCCCTTCGCGCGCTTCGAGCACCAGGGGAAGTGGCACCGCGAACCGCTGAAGGCCGACGGTGCCCGCTGGGTGGCGCGCTTCGACGGCGTCACGGCCGCTCCGGCCCGCGTGCAGGTGGTCGACGCCCGCGGGCGCGTGCTCGCCGAGACCTCGCCCACCTCTCCACCCGTCGCAGCGCGGCCGTCCGAACGCGCGCGCGTCCGCACGCTGGGCGCCAGCGCGGCCCTGGTGCAGCCCTCGCCGCTGACCAACGTGGCGTGGTGGTCGCCCACCGCCGAGAGCAGCGCTGCCGTCAGCGCCACGGGATATTCCGAGGGGGGGAAGCTGGGTAGCCTGCTCGCGACCCGCGCCGCCGGCGCCATCGGCAGCTTCGGCTTCGACGGCCTGGTCACCACCCGCGAGCTCGGCGGCGCACCGGCCGACGGCAGCGCCTGGCTTTCGCTGCGCTGGCGTCCCATCACCACCGGGAAGGTCGAGCTCGGCCCCGCGGTTCAGCTTGGCCTGCCGATGACCAGCACCAGCCCGGGGTCGCGCGTCGGGCTCGGCTTCGCCGCAGGCGGCTTCGCCGATCGGTTGCACTGGCTGGTGAACCTGGGCGGTCGCGCGCCCCTCGAATACTCGGTCGATCGCCGGCCGGCGCCCGAGGCGCAAGGCTTCTTGCTGGGTGGCGTGGGCTGGGACGCAGACGCCCTCTGGCGCATGACCGCGCTCTGCGACGCCCACGCGTTCAGCACCGCCGACGACGACCTGGCCGGGCGTGGCGGGCTCGCAGTTGGCGCCGAGTTCGGCGAGCAGATGTTCGCCGGCGTGGCGCTTCGCCTCTCACCGTGGAGCGACGCCGGGGGTCATGTGATGGGTCAGCTCGCGCTCGGTCTCAGGGCTCGCCCATGAGTGGCGACGACGACCCCCAGGGCGGCTTTCGGCCCGTGGCGGCTGCCCGGAAGGCCGCACAAGAAGCCGAGACGCAGCTCTCGCAGACCGGTGACAGCATCCCGCCCTCCACGCTGGGGGTGGGCAGTGTTCTGGCCGGGAAATACCGGCTGACGCGCTTTCTGGGGCAGGGCGGCATGGGCAGCGTGTGGGTCGGCGAGCAGGTGCAGCTGGGTGTGCCGGTGGCCGTGAAGGTCATGCACGCGTGGGTGGCGGCGCAGCCTCAATACGTCGAGCGGTTCCGGCGCGAGGCCCGCGCGGCGCTGATGCTCAGCCACCCGAACGTGGTGCGGGTCATCGACTTCGGGCAGCACGAGGCGACCTTCTTCTTGGTCATGGAGATGATCGAGGGCAAAGCCCTCGACGAGTGGCTGGCGGAATGTCCGGGCATGCCCGCCCTGGCCGACGTCGTGGCGATCTCGGTGGACGTGCTCGACGCGCTGGACGCGGCCCATCGCCACGGCATCGTGCACCGTGATCTCAAGCCCGAGAACGTGATCCTCTCGCGAGACTCCCAGGGGCGGCGCGTGGCCAAGGTGGTCGACTTTGGCCTGGCCCACGTCGACGATCCGGACACGCACGCGCCGACCCTGACCAAGAAGGACATGATCGCGGGCACCCCGGCCTACATGAGCCCGGAGCAGAGCCGCTCGCTCCAGGTCGGGCCAAGCACGGATCTTTACGCCTTCGGCTGCCTGCTCACCGACCTCTTGCAGAAGCAGCCTCCGTTCGAGGCGCCGAACGCCATCGAGACGATTTCGCAGCACCTGTTCATGCCGCCGCCGCCTCTGGCACGCCCCGAGGGCAGCGAGCCGGTGCCGCCGCTGCTGGAAGCGCTGCGGCTCGAGCTTCTCGCCAAGCACCCGCACCAGCGCCCGCCCGATGCCAAGAGCGCCAAGGCGCGCCTGCTCGAGGCCGTCGATCGCGAAGCCAGCGCGGCGCGCCTGCCGCCGCGGAAGGGCGAGCTGCCGGGCGGCGACCGCGCGCATCGCGTTCCGGGCTGGAACAGCGGCGCGGTCCCCGAAGATGCGCCCGCAGTGCACGGCAGCGTGGCCATTGTCCCGCGGGCTGGCTCGCTCTTGGCCGATCCGGCGCTCTTGGCCGGGCTCGCGGCGCACGGGCTCGCGGCGTCGCACAGCCGGCAGGTCGACGTTGGTGCAGACGTCGTGGTCTATGACGCCGGCAGCTCGGTCGCCGCCGCAGTTCAGGCCCTCGGGTCCAACCCCGCGGCGCGCGTGATCGCGGTGCTCGACCACGTCGATGCCGCCGCCATGCGCCAGCTGATCGAGGCTGGAGCCGCCGATGTGATGGCCGCGCCCGTCACGGCCGACGTGCTGGCCCGCAAGGTGAAGCGCCTGCTCAGGCGGCGCTGAACGCGCGCACGCCGCCCACCCAGGTCTGCTCCACGCGGGCGTCGGCCAGCTGCGTGACCGGGTCGGCCGACAGCACCACGAAGTCGGCGCGCTTGCCCGGCGCCAGCGTCCCACGAAGCTCGAGCTCACCGCACACCCGGGCCGCGTGCTCGGTGTAGAGCCGCAGGGCTTCGAGCGGGGTGATGGCCTGCGACGCGTCGAGCACCGCACCGCTGGCCGTGCGCCGGTCGACCGCGCTTCGCATGGCCGCCAGCGGGTCGAAGTCGATCACCGGCGCATCCGAGCTGCCCGACACGCACACCCCCGCGTCGATCAGCGTGCGCAGCGGCAAGGTCGCGAAGGGGCCCGGCATGCGTACCAGGTCGAACGCCGGCAGGCGCAAGAAGCCCGGCTGGGTCACCACCGCGATGCCCGCGTCGGCGATGCGCCGCGGCTGATCGGGTCGCAAGAACGTGGCGTGCTCGATGCGCGGCGGGGGAACGTCGCGGATCTTGGAGCGCGCGGCCACCACCGCCGCCAGCACCTCGTCGGTCGCGGCATTGCCAATGGCGTGCATTGCCAGGGAAAAGCCCGCATCCGTGGCGCGGGCGACCAGCTCGCGGGCGGCGCGCCCTTCCAGGAACGAGATCCCCGTCTTCCACCGCCCGTCGACCCGCCGCGGCTGCGTGTCGGTCAGCGTCCGGAGTCCGTCCAGCCGACGGGCGCGCAGCGCACCGCCGAGGCCGGCCAATGAGATGCGCACGATCTCGGCGCTCGACGCGCACATGGCGCAACGGCTCGCGCCGTCGAAGATCAGCTTGAGCGGCCCAGCGCGGTACAGCTCGCTGCCCTCACCGGTGCGCGGCCCGCGCTCCACCGCGTCCCACCCCGGTCGCAAGTAGCCCAGCTCGGACACCGGCATCGCCGTCACCCCGACGCGCAGGCCCGACGCTGCCAGCGCGCGGCAGTAGAGCTCGTGCATCTCACTCGGCACCGTCGGATCGGCGAGGTGAGTGATGCCGACCGCGAGCAGCTCGTCTTGCACCACGTCCAGACGCGCCAGCACCGCCTCGGCCGATCGCGCGAGGCGATCGGGCACCCCCAGCCGCTCCACGGGACACAGCGCCGCTTCGACCAGGCGACCCGTCAGCCGCCCGCGTC
Organism: Polyangiaceae bacterium; assembly: GCA_023150915.1. GTDB lineage: Bacteria > Myxococcota_A > Polyangia > Polyangiales > Polyangiaceae > JADJKB01. The sequence continues at coordinate 23,077 of JAKLKA010000012.1, read as the reverse complement.
GATCCCGCGCGTGACTTCCGCCCGCCGGCTCCGGGGTTGTCTCGCCGATGCCCGCCAGCGAAAGCGCCAGGGAGCTGGCGACGATCTCGTGGCAGCTGTAGTGGAACAGCAAGACCGGGTGCTTCGGGCAGGCCGCGTCCAGATCGTCGCGGGTTGGATGGCGTCGCTCGCCAAGCGCGAGCTCGTCGTAGCCGAACCCAACCACCCAGGCCCCCGGCTCGAGCGTGTGGGAAGCGTCCTGCAGTCGGGTGAGCAGCGCGTCGAGGGTCGGCGCGACCCGCGGGCGACAGTCCACGCCGGTCTCGAGCGCGCAGCGCATGGACAGGTGGTGGTGCGGGTCGATGAAGCCCGGGACCAATGTCCGGACCCCGAGGTCCACTGAAGGCGCGTCGGGATGGCGCGCGGCAAGCTCTGCCCGCGATCCGATGGCCCGGATCCGCCCAGCGTCGACCGCCAGGGCATCCCCCGAATGACCGGACAATGTCCTGATATTGCTGCAGAAAATCAGTTGCATCGGTCCCCAAACGAGCGTTCAGAGGATTGCGAACTGTTCCCGTTCCACCCAAGATCCAAGTCCGGAGGATGGCGCGATGTCGGTAAATCGTACAATTGCGGTGCCCTTGGTCCTCGGCCTCACCCTCTGGGCCAGCGCCAGTTGTAGCCAGCGCGAGGTCGAAGCGGAAGGCAGTTACTTCGACCGCAAGATCGGGCCCATCCTTCAGGCCTCGTGCGTGGCCAGCCCGACCGGGTCGTCGTGTCACGTCACCGCCGACGAGCGCGGCAACGCCCTGGGTAACCTGGACGTCACCAGCTACGACATGATCGCGAAGCGGCAGGACCTGCTCGCGAACTTCGGTCCGTACGGAATGCCGGCGCTCTTGGCCAAGGCCAGCTCGCAGCAGACGCTGAAGCTGAACCACTACGACGGGACCGAGACCAACATCCAGACCGACATCCCGCACGCCGGCGGCACCGTGCTCGACAGTGGCTCGGCCGCGTTCCGCACCGTTCTGACCTGGCTCGAGCGCGGCGCGACCGAGAACAACGCGCAACCGAAGAAGCCCGAGATCGCACGGGACCCCTGCGTCGAGGCCATCGGCAAAGACGCGCTCTTCGACCCGAGCAAGGATCCGCCGAACCCCGACTATGCGGTGTTCGTGGACAAGGTGAACCCGTGGCTGGTGTCGAACTGCGCCGGTGGCAACTGCCACGGCACGGACGAAGCGGCGTTCCCGCTCTCGTGCGGGCAGAGCGAAGAGCAGAAGCGCTGGAACTACTTCTCGGCCAGCGACTATGTGGCGGTCAACCCGCAGTTCAGCGAGATCCTGACCCGACCGTTGAATCCCGCGTACGGTGGCGTCTACCACCCGGGCGGTTGGTTCATCGAGTCGACCGACGACGACAGCTACAAGGCGGTGCTCGAGTGGGCCACCGCCCACGGCGGCCCGACGAACATCCCGAAAGACCCGGGCTTCGAGATGTTCGCGAAGCGCGTGCAACCCATGCTGGTCAAGCGCGGCTGCGTGCTGCTCGGTTGCCACTCGTCACCGGTGTTCAACGACTTCCGCCCGCGCCCGCCCAGCGGCGGTCACTTCGGTGTCGCCACCAGCCGTCACAACTATCTCGAGGTGCTCGAGCAAGTCGCCCTCGAGTCGCCCGACCCCAACGCCAGCCGCCTGATCCGCAAGAACCTGCCGCAAGGGCCCGCGGGCCCGGGCATGAAGCACCGCGGCGGCTCGCTCTTCGCCCTGGGTGGGGATCCGAGCGCGTGCGACCTCAAGGCCGCCGAGACCGGGCCGCTCGACGACCAGTCGCCCTACTGCGTGGTCGTGGCGTGGATCGAGAAAGAGCGCACCGAGCGGATGAAGAACCTGCTCCCGCTCCAGGGCATCGTCTACGTCAAGCGTGCGCCGCTTGCCCAGCCCGAGACGATGCAAGACTGGGAGACGTATCGGCCCGGCGCCGACCTGCGGTTCATCGGCGCATCACTCGACCAGGCCGGTGCCATCACGACCACCGGCGGCGACACCAGCTTGCTCGGCGGCTGCGGGCTGACCGCGAGCAGCGCCGACGTCCGCCGGCCCATGGCTTCGTGGGACGGTAAGAAGATCGCGTTCGGCGCGCGGAGCTCGGCCACGGAGCCCTACCGCGTGTACGTGATGAACGCCGACGGGTCGGGCTGCGCCCCCGAGCCCACGATCAACGCGCCGCCGACCGACAGTGGCGGCGCGCCGTTGCCGAGCAACGGGGCACTGATCCACAACTTCGACCCCGCCTTCGCGGCCGATGGCAGCCTGGTTTTCACCTCGAGTCGCGGCAACATCCCCCAGGGTCACATGTTCCCTGGCCCGCAGCGCTCGGCAGCCGACCCGGCCAAGCTCAACGCGAACCTGTACGTGCTCGAGAAGGGCAAGATCCGCCAGCTGACCTTCCTCTCGAACCAGGAGATGTACCCGGCGTTCAAGATCAACGGGCAGCTCTTGATGACCGCCGAGAAGCGGCAGCCCGGGTTCTATCAGCTCGCCGCGCGGCGCATCAACCTGGACGGCGGCGACTATCACCCGCTCTTCGGCCAGCGCGCCCACTTCGGGCACCTGCAGCTCACCGAGACTTCGCAGCTGCTCGATCAGAACTTCGTGGGCATTGCCAGTGATCGCGGCGCGGCCAACCTGGCGGGCGCGCTGGTGGTGATCAACCGCAGCATTGGCCAAGACAACGTGAGCGACAACCCGGAAGACTACGCCGAGGATCCGGACGCTCTGGATTACGCCAAGACCCCGTTCTACCAGCGCTCGCTCACGTTCGTGGATCCGGCGGCCTCGGGCCGCGTGGCCAAGACCATCAAGGGCGCTTACCGCAACCCGTCGCCGCTACCGAACGGCGACATTCTGGTCAGCTACGCCGCCAACGTGGTCAACCTCGAGAAGTTCAGCGGCAACTTCGACGTGGTCGCGGTGGACCCGAGCACCGGGCAGCGCACGCCGCTGGCCGGCCTCTCGGATCCGGCCTCCGACGAGATCTGGCCGGTGGCCGTCTTCGGTCGCGTCGACCGCGGGGTGTTCCGCACCACGCCCGGCGGTGACTCGGTGTTCCACGGTGTGGTCTACGACAAAGACGACGACCAGAAGCGCGTCGACCGCTTCCAGCTCACCATCGTCGACTTCCCCATGCTCGCCGCGCTGCTCTTCCAGAGCACCCGCTCGGGCCGGCGCATCAACGAAGACATGCGCTCGTTCGAGGCCTGGGCCAGCCTTCCGCCCGACAAAGAGACCAGCCTGAACGACCCCAGCCCGTACATCGTCGAGGACGAGTTCGGAAAGGTCTACTCACGGCGCGTCAAGGTCGGCGAGGTGCCGCTCGAGGACGACGGCTCGGTGAAGTTCCAGGCGCCCGCCGGCCTGCCCGTGGTGCTGGCCGTGGAGCAACAGCTGAAGGGCGAGAGCAAGCCCACGCTGCACCACCAGCGCGAAGAGCTGCAATATTACCCCGGCGAGTGGCTCACGCTGTCGTTCCGGCGCGAGGTGTTCAACAACTTCTGCGGCGGCTGCCACGGGCCCACCACCGGCAAAGAGTTCGACATCTCGATCAAGCCCGACATCATCAGTCACGCCTCGAAGAGCGACGCGCGCAAGGCGACGCCCTTCGACGCCACCGGCGGCAAGCTCGACCAGATCATGGGTCCGCCGTATCCGTGACTGACCGAGGCCTGCCCGCCCCCACCTGAAAGAAGTTACTGTCGCTCGCGTCGCCCAGGTGTGAGGGCGAGCTGTTGCTCGGGCGCAACGAAACTGTCCCGTAGCGCGCAATCACCGCCAGATCGCGACGGCACGGGCCTTGCGATGGGACTGCCCTGAGCGGAAGTCGCTCGTCAGGAGGTCCACATGCTCGAGAAATGGGTCACGATCGTCACGGGTCTGTGCGCGGGTGCGCTGGCGCTGGGGTGCAGTGCGTCGCGCGAGGTCGAGGTCACGGGCAGCGTCAGCGGAGCGTCCGCCCAGGGCGACGTGGTGCTCGAGTTCTTCGACATCGACGGCGCGGAGAAGACCAGCGTCCACACCGCCAAGGCCGGCTCGGACGGCACCTTCGCGGAGAAGGTGGATCTGGCGGGTGAGAAGGTACTGGTGCGTGCCATCGGTGACAGCGACGGCAACGGGGCTTGCAGTGCCGGCGAGCTCTGGGGCGAGGTGACGGCGACGATCGAAGAAGACGCTGTCAAGGTCGCGCTGACGCTCTCCGCGGCCCCGTGCCCGAAAGAGGAGTAGCGTGCGCGCGCGGCTCGGGCGGCGTCAGTTCTTGCAGCAGATCACGCCGCCCGCGCCTCCGCCGCTGGCTCTGCTACCATCCCGTGGCTCCCGTGCGCGCTTACGTATTCTCGTTCTTCGCCGTGGCCGCCTCGGCCGCGAGCTGCGTCGTCGACGAGAGCTTCGACGACGCACAGTTCCTGTGCGACCCCAGCGGCGGTGACGGCGAGTGCCCCGACGGCCTGCGATGCGCCGTGGACGGCCGCTGTCGCAAGTCCCTTTCCGCCTCGGGCGGCAGCGGCGGCATCGGCGGCAAAGACGGCGGCGGTGACGGCAGCTGCTTTCCCACCACCTGCGACACCCTTGCCCCGAAGTGCGGCGACCTGGACGATGGCTGCGGCAACCAGCTGACCTGCGGCTGCCAGGGGCCGTTCACCTGCGGCGGTGGCGCCAAGCCCGGAGAGTGCGGCTGCAGCAAGAAGCAATCGCGGACCCGTTCGGCCGACGCGGTGTTCGAGGCGAAGGTCACGGGCAGCGTGGCGTGGGCCAGCGTGGGCGAGGCAGCGCTCTCGGACGACAAGTGGGCGACCGCCGCCCTGGACGCGGGCAAGACCAGCAACCAGCTCAAGGCGTCGGCGTTCGGCTTTGCGCTGCCGGCAAACGCCGTCGTGAAGGGGGTCGAGGTGAGCCTCGAGCGCTCGGCCCAGGGCTCGGCCAGCGCGCTCACCGACAAAGACGTGCGCGTGCTGGTCAAGGGCGCGCCGCTCGCGACCAACGGCGCGAAGAGCACCGCGTGGCCCACCACCGACGCCACGGCGAAGTATGGTTCGGCCACCGAGCTCTGGGGTGCCACGGCCATCACTCTGGCAGAGGTGCAGGCGGCAGATTTCGGCGTGCTGCTGACGGTGGCGGCCAGCGCTGCGGCCACGGCCCGCGTGGACGCCATCTCGCTGACGGTTCACTACGAAGACCCCGCCTGCCCCAATTGATGACGATGGCGCCCTATCGCAAGAGCGCAGCCATCGTTCGAGCCGACCGTCTCGAGGATCTGTTCGCCGCCAAGTGCCAGCTGCAAGCCGAAGACGGGCTCGCGTTCAGCTACGAGCTCTTGCCGTGGAAGCGCCACGTCTGCGCGGTGCGCGTGACACCCGAGTCGGCGCGCGCGTGGCTCGGCGATCTCGCGCTGCGCATGCCGGTCAGCGTCGAAGTTGCACGATCGGAAGACGTCGTCCCCGGTCGCTATGCCATCACGGGCAACTGGATCACGCGGCAGGGCGTCGCCGACGACGAGCTTCAGCGCGGCAGCGCGAGCCTCGACGCGGTCGCGCGGATGCAGCACGCGAAGGTTCGCGCGTCGGGCGCTTGCTTCGAGCTGTCGGAGGGCGAGCTGGTGTTCGAGGTCTCGGGCTACGAGCTCGACGAGCTTCCACGGCGATTTCGCGAAGCGTTCCCCTGGGAGGCCCTCGGGCTGCCCCCGCTGGTCGGCCGCGACTGGTCGGTCGTCGATCGCCACGCCTGAGCGCCAACCCGCGGTTTCCGCAGGCAAGGCCCGGTTGGCGCCGCTCGCGCCAAAGCCCGCGAAATCGCGGCCCGCCGGGCTCGGCCTCGGACTTGCACCTCCGGACCCTGCATGCGAAAGCCCATCGCTCGCTTCATCGCCGGGGGCGCCGTCGTCGCGGCCATGTTCGTGGCCACTGCGGGGGCCGATCACCACCCGCCCTCGAGGCTGAACAAGGCGGCGCTGTCCGTGGCCATTCCGCAGCTTCGGCGCCCCGCGACGCCTGCGCCCGTGCGCCCCGCAGCGCCGACCCCTGCCGCGCCGGCTCCCGCTCTGCCCGCGAAGAGCGAGCAGGTGTTCCACGCGCGCTGGGGCTCTGCGCCGGGCGAGCTGGGCCGTCGCGCCGGGAACGAGTCGTCGCCCGAGGGCCCCGCCAGCTTCGCGGTGGACGCCCACGGGCGAGCCTTCGTACTCGATCAGGTGAACGGGCGCGTGCAGGTGTTCGAATCTGGAAGGGCTCCGCGCAGCCTTCCGGTGCCCTCCGATACCTACCAAGACGTCGCGCTGACCCACGACGACGGCCTGGTGCTGCTCGACCGACTGAGCAAAGAGAGCGTGGCGTTCGCCGACGCCCGCGGCAAGGTCAGTCACGAGGTTGCGCTGGTCGGCCAGGGCATTGCCGAGGCGGGCGACGTGACCGGCCTGTTTCAGCGAGCCGACGGCACCTGGGTCGAGGTGAAGCACGCCAACCTGGTCAAGATCGCGGACGCCGACGGAGCGCCGCTCGAAGAGCGCACCATCGCGCAGGGGCGTTTCGGTGCCGACGGCAGCGTGCTCAGGGCGTCGAAGTCTGGAACCAGCTCGGCGTTCGTCGCGCAAAAGACCGAGCGTGGGGTGGCGCCCCTGGCCAAGATCGACTTCCCGCTCCCGGTCTGGCAACTGCTCGAGCTCGAGACGGACGCGAAGGGGCGAGTCTTCCTCGGCGCCAGCTTGCTCGACGAGCGCGCGCAGGCGCCGTTCGACGTGCTGGACGCCCGCGAGGTCGTGGTGGTGCTCGACGCCCGCGGCAGCGAGCTGGGGCGGCTCGATCTGCCCGCCAGCACGGGCGCCGAAGAGGGCTTTCGCCGCATCCGCGTCGGCGCCGACGGCACCGTCTATCACCTGGCCTGGGATGAACGCGGGGCAACCATGAGGAGGCTGTCGCTATGAGCCGCATCGTTCAGCTGGCGCTGGTGGGCGCCACGCTCGCCGTCGCGTTGCCGGCGCTGGCCGCGCCGCCCGCCATGACCCGTGACGAGATCATCGCGCGTGGCAAGGGCGTGGTGAAGTTCTCGTACTGGTGGGGGCACGGCCGCTGGAGCACCACCTCGACGTCGCACGGCTCGTGCTCGGGAAGCTGCCCCAGCTGCTCGCACTCGGGGTCTTACGGCGCGGACTGCTCGGGCTTCGTGGCGAAGGCGTGGCAGGTGCCGAGCGCGATCAGCGTGACCACGGACTCGCACCCCTACTCGACCTTCCACTTCGAGAACTACAGCTACCACTGGAACGCCATCTCGCGCGGCAGCGCCAAGAAGGCCGACGCCTTCGTGTACAACTCGAACGGCGCGGGGCACATCTTCCTGTACGAGAGCGGGGACCCTTGGGGCTGGGTGACCGCCATCGAGTGCAAGGGGTGCAGCTACGGCTGCGTTCGCGGCAGTCGCTCGGTGAGCTCGAGCTACAAGGCGATCCGCCGCGACAACATCCAGGACTTCGCCGACAAGGACGGCGACGGCGTGGCGGACGGCAAGGACAACTGCCCGAGCACCAAGAACGCCAGCCAGGCCGACGCCGACAAGGACGGCAAAGGCGATGCGTGCGACACCGACGACGACGGCGACGGCGTGGCGGACGACAAGGACAACTGCCCGACCACCAAGAACGCGACTCAGACCGACACCGACAAAGACAAGAAGGGCGACGCCTGCGACACCGACGACGACGGGGACGGGGTCGCCGACACCAAGGACAACTGCGATCTTTCCGCCAACAAGAGCCAGCTGGACACCGACAAGGACGGCAAGGGCGATGCGTGCGACACCGACGACGACGCCGACACCGTGGCAGACGCCCAGGACAATTGCTCGCTGGTGAAGAACACGACCCAGACCGACACCGACAAAGACGGCAAGGGTGACGCCTGCGAGACCGACGACGACGGGGACGGCATCCCCGATGCCGACGACAACTGCAAGCTCGACGGCAACGCCGACCAAGCCGACGCCGACAAGGACGGCACGGGCGACGCGTGCGACGACGACGACGACGGCGACGGCGTGCTGGACGCCACCGACGTGTGCCCCGAAGACCCCGACCCCACCCAGGCGGACACCGACGGCGACGGTCAGGGCGACGCGTGCGACGACGACCGAGACGGCGACGGCATCGCCAACGCGAGCGACAACTGCCCGGAGCTTTCCGAGCAGAACCAGGACGACGCGGACGAGGACGGCGTGGGCGACGCCTGCGACGACGATCTGGACGGGGACGGCGTCTTCAATGCCGTCGACAACTGCCCGACCGTGGTCAACCCCGATCAGAAGGCCGGCATCGGCGACAAGGGTGAGGCCTGCTCCGGCGGCGATCGCGGCGATCTGGGCTTCGAGGAGCCCGGGGCGGGCGGGCAGGCAGACGAGGTCGACGCCGGCTGCGCGTGCACGCTGCCTGGTCCGAGCCGTGGTCAGCCGCTCGCGGGGCTTCTGTCGGTGTTGGCGCTCATCGGTCTCGCGCGGCGGCGCGCGAGGTAGCGCGCCAGAGTCAACGCTGGAGTGCCGTCACCAGCAATCGCGCCAGCGCGTCGAGGTCCGCGCGCTCTTCGGTCAACACCCGGAACACGATGCGTTCGTCCACTCGGTCGTAGAGGTGAACGATGCGGTTGCTGAACCCGAAGATCGGGCCGAACCTGTTGGCGCTCCCCGCGGGGAGCGCGCCCGCGCTTTCCAGCCGCTCGAGCAGCTCTCGGCTCGTCGAAGACGTCCCCAGCCCGAGTCGCGCGCTCGTGAGGCTCGCCAGGTCGATGAGCGCTTGGATGCTGGTCTGGAGGCGTCGCAGCGCGCTGTCGACGTTGCGGAAGTCGGCGGCAAACTCCTCGTAGGACCCTTGCGGGATCTGCGCGAGCTTGTCCATGCTGTCGCGCAGCACCGCCAGCTTGCCGCCGATCTCGGCCTCGGTCACTTGCGCTTCTCCAGCCAGTCGGCGAAACCCTGCTTCGCGTAGCGGGCGGCCAGGTCGAAGGTGGGGCGGAAGTCGAGGTAGAGCGAGAGCGTCTCGGACTCGAAGTCCACGCGCCGCTCCGGGTCCGCGTCGTAGACCAGCACACCCTCGCGAAGCACCTGGTGCCGGAGCATCGGCCCCTGCGCGTCGAGCAGCACGACGTCGACCTCTCGGCCAACGGCATCCTCGAGCCGGCTGGCCAGGTCGCCAAGCCAGCGAGGCTCGACGTGCTTCTCTGCGCCCCGCTTCGACAGCACGACGCCGAAGTCGACGTCGCTATCGGACCGAGGCGTGCCCCGCGCGAACGATCCGAACACCCACACGGCCGCAATGCCGGGGACCTGAGCCAGGGCCTGGCAGATGCGCTCGCGCGCCGCTGGGTCGAGAGGACGCTCCACCTGCCGGTGAATGTAGCACCTTGCGCGGCTCCTCACGCCTACGGTGCGGCACAACTCCCGCCTGACGGCGCCGGCTTCGGCCCGGTGCAGCTCGCGGTGCACAGGCCGACCTCGGGCTTCCACGGGAACTTGCCCTTCTGGCACGCTGCGCCGCCGCAGTCGGCGTCGGTGCAGCAGTAGCGGCGGCAGGTCCCCGCTCCCTGCGTGGGCTGACCGGTCGCATCCACGCAAGTGAGCCCACCTGCGCAGAACGTGCCGCCCTTTGGCCAGCCGTAGTCGCAGGCCGCGCACTCAGCTTGGGGGTTCGACCCACCCCAGCAAACGAACTCCCCCGCCTTCCATTCGACGTCGCACGTAGCGCCGGCCAGCAGCGCGCAAGGCGAGCCACTCACGGGGTTGCACTCCACGTACTGGTTGGCCGTGCAGTTCGCGGTCTCTTGCACACAGCTGGAGCCGATGCACTGCGTGCACGCCGTCGAGAACTGGTGCGACGAGAACGGGCATCCCTGACAGGCACCGGCGCACTTCTTCGAGCAACAGGCTTGCAAATCGTACAGCAGATCCTTCCCCAGCCCGATCGTTGGGCAGACGTTTCCGGCGTTCGTGCACGCGCCGCTGTGCACGTCGTCGAGGATCTCCGAGCAGCTCTGGTAGCAGTTGGGCGAAGCGTCGGCGCAGGCCCCACTCTCGGTGGTTCCGGCGTCCGCCGCGTCCGACATTGCGTCTGGGCCAGCGTCCGCCGCGTCCGACACTGCGTCCGGGCCCGCGTCACTGCCCGCTTCGGCGCCGGAGTCCGGCCCTGCCACGCCCGTCGAAGCGTCGGAAGCGTCGGGGGCGGGGTTGTCAGTCGGAGTGGACTCCCCGCACGCGATGACCGCGAGCGCCAGGGCGGTCGCGACGGCCTGGTAGGGAACGGTGCTGACTTCGGGCATTCTTCGGCTCCTCGGTGGGGGAAGAAACCGCGCGTCGGCGATGTGAAGGCCCGCGCGAACAATCCAGGAAGTGGCGCACCGCGTCGATGCTAGAATCGGCCGTCGGATCGGCGAGGGCAGATGGGCGGGTCGGAGCCAAGCGAGCTGGAGCGGGAGATCCGCCAGCGCTTCGACGTGGGGGACCTGGCCGGAGCGGCGACCATCGCCCTGCGCGGGTACGGGCCGGAGCTGTTCGGGTTTCTGATGGCGTTCCACCGCGACGAGACCATGGCGTCCGAGGTGTTCTCCGAGGCCAGTGAGCGCATCTGGCGTGGCCTTCCGAGGTTTGCCTGGCAGTCGTCGTTCCGCACATGGGCGTATGCGGTGACTCGCCGGGCAGCGCTGGTGTACCAGCGCGACACGCGGCGGCGCGTGCGCCGGCAGCCGCAGTTGCCGCAAGGCTCGGAGCTCTCGGTCGTTGCGGCTCAGATCCGCAGCGCCACCCTCGAGCACCTGAAGACGGAGAACAAGACCAGGGCGGCGGCGCTGCGCGAGACGCTCCCGCGCGAGGACCAAGAGTTGCTCATCCTGCGCATCGATAAGGGCCTCGCCTGGAACGAGCTTGCGCAAGTGCTCCACGAGGGAGAGGAGCCGCTAGACGACGCTTCACTGCGCCGAGAGGCGGCCCGGTTGCGCAAGCGCTTCCAGCTCGCGAAGGAGAAGCTGCTCGAGCTAGCGCGGCGGGAGGGGCTGGTCCGGGCGAGGGACGCCGAGCCGTGAGCAAGCGCGCCCTCGTCGAGAGCGACGACTCCGATCTCGAGCTGAGCTCGGGGCAGGTCGAGACGGACAGCGACGAGGCCTTCCTGCGTGCAGCCGCGCACGTCGACGAAGTGCGCCCGCCGACGGAGGAACCCGATCGCGAAGGCCAAAGGCTCGGGCAGTTCGAGATCGAGAAGGAGCTCGGGCGCGGGGGCATGGGCATCGTTTACGCGGCCATGGACACGCGGCTCGGGCGCCGCGTCGCGCTCAAGGTCCTGCCGGCGAGCGTTGCCGCCGATCCCGAACGACGGAAGCGCTTGCTGCGTGAGGCGCAGGCGGCGTCAGCCGTCACCCACCCCAGCATCGCCGCCGTGTACGAAGCGGGGGAAACAGAAGGTGCGGTCTACATCGCCATGGAGCACGTCGCGGGGCGGACCGTGCGGCAGTTGATGGAGCGAGCTCTGCTGCCTCGGGTCGAGTCGGTGCGCATCGTGCGCGAGGTGGCTAGCGCCCTCACGAAGGCGCACGCCGCTGGGATCGTTCACCGGGACCTCAAGCCCGACAATGTCATGGTCGACGTCGACGGCGGCGTGAAGGTTCTGGACTTCGGGCTCGCTAAGCCCGTTGGAACGCGCGGGCCGGCGCTCGAGTCCGTCACGGTGCTGTCCACCGTCGAGGGGCGCATCCTCGGCACGCCCAGCTACATGTCACCGGAGCAGGCGAAGGGGAAACAGGTCGACGCGCGGAGCGACCTGTTCTCCCTCGGCGTGGTCCTGTACGAGATGCTCTCCGGGCGGCGTCCTTTCACCGGGGACAGCGCAATGGACATCCTCATCGCGGTGGATCGCGACGCGCCTCCGCGGCTCGAGGGCGTCCCGCGCGCGCTCGAGCGGACCGTGCTGCGCTGCCTCGCCAAGGACCCCGCGCAGCGGTTCGCGACCGCCGAGGAGCTCATCGCAGCGCTTGCCGCGGTGCACGACTCGTCCGACCGCAGCCGATTGCCGATCGCGTTGGGTGCAGGCGCGGTGCTTGGGGTTGCACTGATCGCGTGGCAGCTCACCCGCCCGTCGGCACCTGCGGCTGTAAGCGCGGTCCCGATGCCAACCGTTGCGCCCGAACCAGCTCCCTCCACGCCCGTCGCCGCGCCGGCCGCCTCGCCGACGGCCTCCGCGCCCGCGATGGCCTCCGCGCCGCTACCCAAGCCAGCGAGGATCACTCGCGCGCCAGCGCCGAAGCCGAGCGCGAGCGCGAGGCCCAAGCGCGATCCGTTGAGCGAGCAGAAGTGAGCTTGACGTTACATCGCCGAGCGCACCCGGCAGGTCGCGTCCGCGTACACTTCATAGGTTCCCGCGAACGCGGTGCACGTCCCGGCGCCCCAGGTCGCGTTCAGGAGCCACGGCGGCCCGCTGCGCCCGGTCGGGTCGTCGAGGTAGTCGCTCGGGCGGTCGACATGGATCAGGCAATCCCCGCAGCGGATCCACGGGCAGTCGTTGGGCGCGCACTCGTGCATTTCCGTCGCCAAGGTGCAGGACACCTCGTCGATCCGATCGATGTTGCCGTCGGCGCCGACGCTCACGCAGATCGACTCGCGCGTGGCGGGATCGTCCTCGCCGCCGGTGGGTACGAGCGACCCACGCCCGAGCTGTGGCCCGGTGCCCCTGCCGCGATGCGACGGCGCGGGCGTGGCGCTCGGCTCGGCGGTGGCGGCCGGAGGCCCGCTCACGGTCCCGGGCCCGCGGTCGTCGCGCTCGACGGCGCCAGTGCACCCAAGGCAGAAGAGGAGTGCCGGTGCGGCCGCGAGCAAGAGATTCGAGATGTTCTTGGTCATTCCTGGGCTCCTGGCGGCCGGTCACGCTGACCGCTCACCCGGGCAGAAGCCGCAGCAGGGGAATGTGAAGGACGTCACATCTGGCTCGACCGGTTTCCAACCTCGGCAGAGCCGATGATGCCTATTGGCCCCCCGAGGCACGCGGGTATCCTGGGCCCTGTGAGGAGGGTCGGCGCTGTTTGCGGGGTCGTGGTGCTCGTCTCTCTGGGCTGCGCCGAGACCGCGGGGCAGTGCCTGGCGGGGCAGGACAGATGCGGGGAAGCGTGCGTCGATCTGCGAGTCGACTGGGGTCACTGCGGCGCGTGCGGCCGCGTTTGCGGCGTTGGCGCCGGGTGCTTCGGTGGGGCGTGCCGTGCGCCGCGGCCGATGCGGGCGCCACGGGCTGGTCATGGCGTGGTGGTCGGGCCGGACGGGCGAGTTTGCGCTGTCGGTGGCGATCAGGCTGTGCCCGCGACGGGGTCCGTGGAGTGCTTCGCGCCCGAGAGCAACCGCTGGCTGCTCTTGCCATCGCTCCTCGACCCGTCGCGGACCTGGTTCACTGCGGTCAACGTGCGGGGAGCACTGCTCGCCATCGGTGGCGAAGCGTGGAGCATCGAAGGGCCAGCCCTGGACACCGTCGAGATCTTGGAGCCGAGCGCGGGCACCTGGTCTCCCTCCGCCAAGCTCGAGACGAAGCGCGCTCGGGCGGCCGTAGCGGTCGGAGCCGACGAGAGAATCTACGCGTTCTGGGGGTACAGCAAGGGAAACCCGGCTCCAGCCGTCGTGCCAACAGTGGAGGTGTTCGACGGCGATCGGTGGACGACCGAGCCCGCGGCGCCACCGACGCACGTGCAGCCCCGCTGGGGTGCCGTCGCCGTGCGCGGAGCGGACGCACGCATCTATCTCCTCGGCGGTTGCAACAACCTGGAGTTCGACGCGGTGAGCACCGTGAACGCGTACGACCCCGAGACGAAGGCGTGGAGCGACCCGCCCGACATGAACCACCCCCACTGCGGCGGAGCTGCGGTGCTCGCTTCCGACGGCCGCATCTTCTACTTCGGCGGAACTGACGTCAGCGGCATGGAGAGCGCGGTCGTCGAGGCTTACGACTCGAAGCAGAAGCTCTGGAAGGACGTCGCCGTGATGCCCGAGCCGCGCAGGGACTTCGCCGCTGCCGTCGCGCCGGACGGCCGCATCCACCTGGTGGGAGGATACGTGTTCCCCTTCGCAGTGGACTCGACGCTGGTCTACGACCCCGCGACGGACCGGTGGGCGCTGTGAGGGGCTCCGCCGTCTGCGCGGTGGCCTTCGTGCTCGCGTGCTCCACCTCCGCCGCGCCAGAGGCCGTGGACCCGGTACGCGCGAGCTGCGCGGCCTTTGCCCTGTCCTGGTGCGAGTCGAAGCGGTCTTGTCTCTCCGCGGAGTTCGCCAGCGAGTACCAGGCCGTGGACACCTGCGTCGAGCGCCAGACGCTCCAGTGCGAGAGCTCGCGGTTCGGCCCCGGCAGCACGCTCACTCCGGACGATGTCCGTGCTTGCGGGCAGGTGCTCTCGGAAGGGGATCTGGACGCACGCTGTACCCGATGGCTGCGCTGGGAGCGGATGCGCGACGCACCCGCGGCATGCACCAAGAAGGGGCATCTCCAGCAAGGTTCGCTCTGCCTGCTCGGGAGCCAGTGCGAGACAGGCCACTGCAGCCCGCACGTCCGTCCGTGCGGTGCGTGCCGGACGCCCGCCGAGTTGGGCGACCTTTGCTTCGAAGACGGCGACTGCGCGTCGGGTCGTGCCTGCAGCGCAGGGGGGAAGTGCGTCGCCTACATCTCCACGGGCGCGTGTGATGCGGACAAACCCTGCCTCCCGTGGCTCGCGTGCGTCGCGCACGAGTGCGTGCCGCGGGCGAAAGAGGGAGGGCCGTGCGATCAGGCGGACGGCTGCGAGCTCTGGCCCGAACAGCTCGTGTGCAACCCGGGCACGGGCCGGTGCGAGCGCTACGCTTCGGCCGGCGCCGGCGAGGCCTGCGGTGAGGTCGACCAAGGTCCGGTCACGCTGTGTGCCCCCGGCTTGGTCTGCGAAGTGGTCGACACACCGCGCCGGGGTGTGTGCGTCGCCGCCAAGCCCGACCGCTACGGGTGCGTTCAAGAGCCGCAGGCTCTGCCCAAGCGTTTCCCGTTCGGCGGGCCCTGCCTCGCGCCGGCCTTGTGCGCGACCACCGGCCGTTGCGGGGTTCTCGACGTCGCCATGTGCGAGGTAGCGCCGTTCCAATGAGACAGCGTAGCCGCATCCCCAGCCGCGCTCGGCGTCGGATCGTTACCGTGATCTTGCTCGGCGTCGCCAGCACACCGCTCTGGAGCTGTCGGCAGCTCGGCGGGGTCGAAGAGCGAGGACACTGCGAGGATCTGACTGCAGCTCCCGGGTGCGCGGCCTGCTTGCGTGGCGCTTGCTGCGACGCGGCGATCGCCTGTCGGGGCCACTCGGAGTGCGCTGCCATCGACGCCTGCGTTCAGAGCAGTACCGAGGCCGGGTTCTCGGACTGCCGGCAGGAGCACGAGGGCGCTTTCCGCGGCGAGTACGCTGCGCTGTCGAGCTGCCGCGCTCGTTCCTGTGCCAGCGAGTGCGGCGTCGAGTGCGGGGGGTTCACTTATTGGAGGGCCGAGTGCGCGAAGTGTGGCAACAGCGAGTGCTGCACCGCTGCCACGGCCTGCGGCGAGAGCGCCGGGTGCCTCGCACTGCTGTATTGCAAGCAGAACTGCAGTTCGATCGACACCGCATGCCACCTCGACTGCGAGCGTGCTCATTCGAGCGGTGTCATGTCGGCCCTCCGCTTCACCGAGTGCCTGCTCCAGAAGTGCCCTGGCGAATGCGGGTACCTGCCGCCGGACCTGAGCTGTTCACATCACTCGGTGTGGCCGGCTCCGATTCACGGCTTGGGCGTCGAGGTCGAGGCGCGAGTGATCGTGCTGACCGGCGGAACGCGCCCGCACCCGGGGGCCATTGTGCGGCTCTGCGAACCCGGCGACGTCGCCTGTCTCCAGCCGATGGCGGAAGGCACGACTGACGAGCTAGGCATCGTGCGATTGGGGGTTCAGCACGGCAGCAAGGGCTACTTGTGGCTCGAAGGAGAGGCACCGACGATTCACTACCTACGGCCACGACCCGCCGCGGGGGGCCCCAGCAAGCGAGAGCGAACAACCTACTTGGGGGCGGCGGGCTACTCCGTGGCCGACTTCAGAGCTGTCATGGCGCACAAGGTGCCGGTCTTGGAACAGAAGGGGCATGTCTTCTACGAAGTCCTGGACTGCCGCGGTTTCTTCATGCCCGGCGTGAGCGTCGAGCTGGACCCGCATGACGGGGGGGCGGCCGGGTACTACGGCCTGATCGGCGAGCTCGATGCGACCGCGACCGGCTTTCCGGCGAACGGCGGTTTCCTCAACGTCTCACCCGGCAAGCACACGCTCGTGGCCACGCGCAGGGAAACCGGCGAGTGCGTGGCCCGACGCGAGATCGTCGTGCGAGCTGGAACCGAGACCCAGGTGACCCTGTCCGCTGGGGGCTGCCTGCCGCTGGACGAGAAGCCGCGAAGCCTGCCTGGGAGCTGCGCCAACCGGTGCCTCGGACCGCCCACCTTTCCCGGTGAATGCTGGTGCGATGGGGCCTGCGCCACGTACGGCGACTGCTGCGCGGACTTCGCAGCGGAGTGCACCACCGCACCGCTCCCCGCCGGGTGCATCGCCGACCCAACTTACCTCGCGATGTGCAACCCGGTGACGAATCTGGGATGTGGCTCCACGGAGAGCTGCGACTTCGACGGTGCTGGGTTCGCGTGCTTTGCCGACGGGAATACCCAAACCGCCGGTCTATTGTGCCTTCCCGCGAAGAACACTTACTGCGCGGGCGGGCTCACCTGCGACACCGCGCCAAACTTCGACCTCGGGCTCTGCCGGAAATTCTGCTGCACTGACTCCGACTGCGGAGGCGCGGCGTGCCTGGCGTTCCAGCCTGCCGTGGGCACGCTCGGATTGTGCTCGGACGGTGCCCCGGGCGGAGGTGGATCGTGAACCCCAACGCGATGCGCGCAGTGCTGCTCCTGTCCGGCATCCTCGGCGCAACCGTTTCGGCTGCAGCGGCTCCCACTCCCGAAGACAGCGCCCTCGCCACCGAGCTCTTCAACCAGGGCAGGGAGCTGATGGCGGCCGGCAAGGCCCACGAAGCCTGCCCGAAGCTCGCCGAGAGCCACCGCCTCGATCCCGGCGGCGGCACGGTCCTCAACCTGGGCCTGTGCTACGAAGCCATCGGCAAGCTCGCCAGCGCCTACAGCGCCTTCAACGACGCGCTCGCGATGGCGCGTCGCGACGATCGCGACGATCGCATCACCATTGCCACCGAGCACCTCGCCTCCGTGGAGCCGCGGCTCTCGCGCCTGATCATCGAGGTGCCGCCAGGGCTGGCGCTCGCGGGGATGAGCGTGACGCGCGACGGCTCCGAGGTCGCGCGCGCGGCTTGGGGCTCCGCGATGCCCGTCGATGGCGGGCCGCACGAGGTGGTGGTTGCGGCGCCTGGCTATCGCACCTGGCGCGCGACCGTGGAGGTCAAGCCGGAGTCTGACAAGCAAACGTTGGTCGTGCCGCGGCTCGAGGCCGAACCGCGCGCAGAGCCGCCCCGCAGCGTGATAGTTGCTCCGGTGGTCGCACCGGTGCCAGACCGTCCGCCGCGCAACCGCCCGCACAGCGATGCTCAGCGCACCTGGGGCTTCATCGTCGGCGGTGTCGGCGTGATCGGAGTCGGCGCCGGCACCTACCTCGGCGTGCGCGCGCTCTCGAAGAAGGACGAGAGCGAGGCGCTCTGCAAGCACGGCTGCACCGTGCGCGGGTCGGAGCTCTCGCGGGAGGCGACGACGTTCGCCGACTGGTCCACCGCGAGCTTCGGTTTCGGGATCGCTACGCTGGGGCTCGGCACGTATCTGGTTCTCAGCGCGCCTGAGCGCCCAAGCGTGGGGCTGTCGCTGGGGCCGAGGGGTGCGGGGGTTCGGGGGAGTTTCTGAGATGACGAAGTGGGGGGTGTTCGCGGTGACCTGCCTCCCGTGGGCGTGCAGCAACTCTGCTCCCGCGGAGGACCAACCGTGCCCCAGCGGAGGGACGCGCTGCGGCGGCGAGTGCGTCGACACGACGACCGACATCGGAAACTGCGGGCAGTGTGGGCGCGTCTGCCCCACCGGCGTGGGCTGTTTCGCCAGCGCCTGCACGAGCCCGGGCAGTCTCAACCAACCGCGGCAGGGTCATGCTTTGGTCAAAGGCCACGATGGGCGGATCTACTGCATTGGCGGGGCGTACGGTGCGACCGCGCTGCAGGAGATCGGCGACGTCGAGGTGTACGACCCGCGCACCAATCACTGGAGACGTGTAGAGTCGCTCGTCACACCACGCGCGATGCTGGGGGCTGCTGCGCGCGACGGTCAGATCATCGCTTTCGGGTCCCGATCGACCGTGCCTACCGCACCTCGCGTGTCGCGAGGGCGCGTGCGCGGAGCGCCGCGCGGAGGGCCAGCCGTGCGTGCCCGGTGGCGACGAGTGCCAGCTCTGGCCTGTCGAGTTGGTCTGCAGTCCAGGGCCTAAGGTCTGTGAACGCTTCCTGGTCCAAGGCGAGGGTTCGGCGTGTGGCGAGGTGGGTGGCCGCGTTGCGCTGTGCGGGTTTGGCCTTCGCTGCCGCGCCGCGGAGGATCCAGGGAAGGGGCTGTGCGTGCCTGCCGTTCCGGATCGCTCGGTGTGCTTCGACTTCAGCTCGTCGGTGACGGACAAGCGACTCTACCCGTTCGGCGGACCCTGCTCCGAGCCGGCCGTGTGTCACCAGGCGCGCTGCCAGATCCCGGATGCCGCCGCGTGCAGCGTCTCTACAGCGTCTTCGAGGCGGTCTCCGGAAACGTGACGACTCACTCCGGGAAGGGCGGATTCTTCGACGTGCCACCCGGAAAGTACGTTGTGCGAGCCCATCGGCACGCTCCGCGACTGTGCGTGCGCGAGACGACGCTCGTCGTCCAAGCAGGGGGCGTCAGTGACACGGGATTGATGCCGGCGCGTGCGTGCGGCGGGAAGTGACCGGTCGCGCCGCGCGCTCGCGTTCAGGTCGCGACCACCGTGATGCCGCACTTCTTCCCTGGCGCGCTTGGCACGCGAAGGTCGTCGCTCAGACGTCTCCGAGCAGAATGTCGCCCGCCGTGGCGAAGAAGCGATCGGCGGGGATGAGCTCGATACCTTTGCGCCGCTCCGCTCGAGTCCCCGTGTAGACCAGGATGAGGCGTGCTTCCGGGTAGTCCCCACCGAAGAGCTCCAGCGCCCTGAAGTCCGCTTCGCGCAGCCGGCTGCCGGCCTTGAGCTCGAACGCCAAGAGCCCCTTCTCGCCGTAGAGGACCAGATCGACCTCCTCGTGCTTTCGCGTGCGCCAGTGAAAGAAGTCGAACCCCGCTTCCAGGTAATGGTTCAACGCCATCAGCTCTTGGAGACAGAGCGTCTCGAATGCGGGACCATTCAGCTCCGCTTCGCTGTCCAGTGGGCCTCGAGGCCGAAGCGTCCGGTAGAGCCCCACGTCGAAGAAGTAGAACTTCCGCTTGGTCATGAGCTCGCGCTTTGCGCGACGCGAGAACACCGGCAGCTCGTGGGATAGAAGCAGGTCGCGCAGGATACCGAAGTAGTCCTCGACCACCTTGCGATGAACCTGGGCGTCAGTGGCGACTTGGGCCACCGACAGGCATGCCGCCTGCGAGAAGCTCGCAGTCTCCAGGAATCGCGCGAAGCTGCCGATCTGTCGCGTCAGGCCCTCCTGCTCGACTTCCTCCCTGAGGTAAGTCCTGGCGTAGGACGAGAGGTAACGGGCGGGCGCTCGGGAGGTGACAGCCATGGGCAAGGTGCCGAACCGAAGCGCACGGGCAAGGTCGAAGTCGTCGCCCAACTCGCGGGCCGTCAGCGGAAACAGGGAGTACGTGAAGGCGCGGCCGGCAAGGAGATTCGTCCCCTGCTTGCGAAGCTTGCGCGCGCTCGACCCCGTGAGCACGAACTGAGTGCCGCGCGCCTCGATCTGCCGGTGTACCTCGTCCAGAAGCGCTGGCACCTTCTGGACCTCGTCGATCACGACCACCTGGCCTCTCTGACCACGCCTGGACCCGCGGGGCACGCCTCGGCGGGGTGGCTCGAGGAGCTCGGTCAGCGTCGAGGGGCGCGCGAGGAGCCGCCGATAGGTCTCGTCATCGAGGAGATCGACGTACGCTGCGTCGGGGTAATGCGCGCGGACCCAGCTCGACTTGCCCGTTCCACGCGGGCCGAACAAGAAGAAGCTCTGTTGGTGCGGCGGCTGGATCATTCGGGCATACACGACTCCCGTTTTTAGCAAAAAATGGACTCGCGCGGACACTTTTGCGGGACAGCCGATGGCGAGCCCCACTCCGCACCCCCGCCAACCGCCGGTTGGCAGGCGGAGTCGGCACTGCCTCCGCGCGCGCGGCCTAACCGCACGAAATCACGCCGTCGGGTCATGGACTCGCCCTTGCACATACATCCCGCATGGCGCATTGGGCTCGCTTCGGGTGCTTGCTGGTCGCTCTCTTCGCGCTCGCCTGCCAGGCGGGTCCAATCGGAAACGAAGAGCCGATCCTCGAGGTGCAACAAGACGTCAGCGCACCGCTCGCCAAGGCCTATTGCACCATCCCGGTCACCGGCGCCGGCACCAAGAGCATGGAGGACGACTACCTCCCCCACGTGATCACCTGCGAGAACGGCGGCGCGAACCTCCAGGCGCTGAAGGCGCAGGCCATCGCCGCGCGGTCCGTCGCCTACTACGCGATGGCCACCAAAGGCTCGATCTGCGACGGGCAAGGCTGCCAGGTCTACTCGTGCGGAGCGAAGCCGTCCGCCAAGGCCTATCAGGCGGTGAAAGAGACCGCGGGGATCTACCTCTCGTTCGGCGGGATGCTCACCTACGGCTTCTACGTGAGCGGCGACAACAACACTTCGGCGCCGAGTTGCAAGGGCAGCTCGAGCCACCCGATGGAGAAGTACGTCACTTACAACCAGGGGCTCAGCGGGACCAGCGTGAAGCAGACCTCGCTCGGCTACATCGGCCCGCCCGGCTACGGCCAGAACCGCGGCTGCATGAGCCAGTGGGGTGCGCGCTGCCTCGAGGCGAACAAGAGCTACGACTACAAGCAAATCTTGCAGTTCTATTACGGCGCGGACATCAAGCTGCTCACCGCCACCGGCTCGTGTGTGGGCCCGGCCGACGGTGACGGCGACGGGGTGACCGACGACAAGGACAACTGCCCCAGCGCCAAGAACGCCGATCAGAAGGACTCGGACCAGGACGGCAAGGGCGACGCCTGCGACACCGACGACGACGGCGACGGCGTGGCAGACGGCACGGACAACTGCCCGCTGGTGGCCAACAAGGCCCAGACCGACACGGACAAGGACGGCAAGGGCGACGCCTGCGAGACCGACGACGACGGCGACGGCGTTGCGGACGACAAGGACAACTGCCCCAGCGCCAAGAACGCCGATCAGAAGGACCTTGACCAGGACGGCAAGGGAGACGCCTGCGAGACCGACGACGACGGCGACGGCGTTGCGGACGACAAGGACAACTGCCCCGAGAAGTCGAACGCGGATCAGGCCGATGGCGATGACGACGGCATCGGAGACGCCTGCGACAGCTCGAGCGGCACCGGCGGCACCAGCGGCAGCGGCGGGTCGAGCGGCACCGGCGGCAGCGCGGGCTCGGGCGGTTCCAGTGGATCGGGCTCGGGCGGCTCGGGCGGGAAGAGCACCGGCGGCAGTGCGGGGCAGCAGACCAAGCTGGTGGACGACGGCGGTGACGAGGGTGGGTGCAGCACCAGCGGTCGGCCTGCTGGAGCCCCGGTCGGGCTGGTCGGCGCACTCGCTCTGCTTGCGTTCGCGGCCCGCCGGCGGAGAATGCAGTGATGGTGCGTCGGGCGGTCTCGGTCCTGGGTGTGATCGCGCTCGCGGGCTGCGCCGCGGAGTTGCCGGACGGCGAGCCCGACGGTCCCGAGCCGCACGAAGAGGTCGCGACCGTCCAGAGCGGTCTCAGCGTGTCGCAGGCGCTTTCCGGCGGCTGCTCCACTTCGGTGGTCGAGGGGCTCAGCAAGCAGATCATCGCCGAGATGAACTGCATCAATCCCAAGGCGATGAAGGCCGTGCCCTCTCGTCCGAACCTGGTGAAGGCCTACAGCCACGTTTTCATGTACATGCAGCCGGCTGCGGTGGACGCACTGGTGAAAGCCGTGGACGCCAACCCTGGCATGAAGCTGAACATCAGCAGCATGCTGCGCACGCTGCCCCAGCAGTGGCTGCTCTATCACTGGTACAAGGCGGGCAAATGCGGCATCCCGCTGGCCGCCACCCCGGGCAACTCGAATCACGAAGGCGGCACGGCCTTCGACACCAACGACTACACCGCGTGGAAGAGCGCGCTCACCGCCAAGGGCTTCCAGTGGTACGGCTCGAGCGACGTCTACCACTACACCTACGTGGGTGGCGGCACGGTCGACCTCAAGGGCAAAGACGTGCTCGCGTTTCAGCGCCTGTGGAACCTGAACCACCCCGAAGACAAGATCACGGAGGACGGCGATTTCGGGCCAGCCACCGACGCGCGCCTGGGCAAGAGCCCCACCGAGGGTTTTGCCAAGGGCTCGACCTGTGCCGAGCCGGCCGACGCCGATGGCGACGGTGTGGCGGACGCGAAGGACAACTGCCCGAACGCGAAGAACGCGGGTCAAGAAGACCAGGACCAAGACGGCCAGGGTGACGCCTGCGACGACGACGATGACGGCGACGGCGTGGCGGACGCGAAGGACAACTGCCCGAGCTCCAAGAACCCGGGCCAGGCCGACTGCGATCAGGACGGTAAAGGCGACGCCTGCGACACCCAGAGCAACTGCGGAACCGGAGGCGCCGGCGGTGCGGCCGGTGCGGCCGGTGCGGCCGGTGCGGCCGGTGGCGGAGGCATGGCGGGTGCGGCGGGCAGCGCGGGCAGCGGCGCGTCCGGTGGCGCGGGCGGCGCTGCCAGCGGAGGCGGCGGCGGTCAGAAGACCAAGACCCAGGGCGACAGCGGTGACGATGGCGGCTGCAGCACCAGCGGCCGATCCCGCGGGGCCGCGTTACCGTGGCTGATCGCCGCGCTGGTTTTTGGAGCAGCGCGGCGGCGTCGCGCGAT
>JAKLKA010000196.1 GCA_023150915.1 Polyangiaceae bacterium | reverse complement strand
TTGCAACAACCTTTACGCCCGCCAGGTCGCCATCTTCTGCCTCCACCGAAGCCGCCCGCGCGACTGGACCTCCTGAAGCCTGCAGCCTGAAGTCTGTAGCCTCGGCTTTCGCCCGAAAGGGCGAAAGCCGAGTCTGAGCCAAGAGCCGAACGCTTCGCATTCTCCGAAGCCTACGAGCGCCCGCCGGAGACGTCGAGGGCGCCGCGTGATGGCGGATGCCTGCGCAGTGCCGGTCAGAACGCGCCGGGGCTGATCCACGGCGACGGGCTCGCCGTGAAGCCCACGAGCGTCCCGTTGTGGGCGGGCGTGGTCGCGTCCGCAGCAACGGTCGCGCCGCCGGTCTCGTCGAGCTTCCAGTAGCCCTGCAGGCCGGTGGTCGTCGGGCTGATCGTGACACTCTTGCTGGCGTTGATCTCACTCGCAGTGCGCTGCACGCTCCAGACGCGGATCTCGTCGAGGTCGCCGGCGAAGTAGGTGAGCACGCCGTTGGGCCCGATGTAGCCGTAGCCGGCACGGAACCCGGTGTCACCGCTGAAGGCCGAGGTTTTCACCGCCGGCGCGGAGGCCGCCGAAGCGCCGTCCACGTAGAGGTACTGGCCGGCCGCTCCCAGGGTGCCCGCAGCGTGATGCCAAACGCCGTCGGCGTAGGTGGCCGCGGTCGTGCAGATCGTGGAGTAGGACGGGGTGTAGACGTAGAAGCAGACCTTGCCCGCGTCGAGGTAGAGCGATCGGTCCGCGCCGCCGCCATGGACCTCGAGCAGCATCCCGGTCTGCTTGACGCTGCGGAACCAGAGCTCGGACGAGAAGGCGGTCTCGCTGGCCGCGCCGGCAGCGGTCGACAAGTTCACCACGTCGTTGGTCCCGTCGAAGCGCAGCGCCCCGATGCTGAGCCCGCCGTCGCTCGCGTCGCTTCCAGAATCGCTGGCGTCGCTCTTGGCGTCGCTGGCGTCTGCACCGCCGTCGGTCGCTCCGCCGCCGGTGCCGCCCGTGGTGCCACCGCTGCCGCCCGTGGTGCCACCGCTGCCGCCCGTGGTACCGCCGCTGCCGCCCGTGGTGCCGCCGCTGCCGCCCGTGGTGCCGCCGCTGCCGCCCGTGGTGCCGCCGCTGCCGCCCTTGCCGCCGGAGGTGGTGCCACCGCTGCCGTCGTCGGATTCTCCGCCGCAGGCGGTGAAGGTGAGCCAGCTGGCCAGGACCGTGAGCGTGAGTGCGTGAGCTCGCATCGCCTCACGATAGAGCCCCGCGCGGCGGCAGCCAAGGATTCTCTAGGAGGCCGCTCGAGCATCCGCAAGCGCTAGGGGTCTTGTGCTCGCAGTAGCAGCCTCGGGGCTTCGCCCCTGCGGGTGGTCGCCCCCTCCAAATCGCCGGCTCCGCCGGCTCAGGAGGGGGTGAGAGGCTCGGAGCGCCGCCGGTAGAGCTTGCGAAGGTTGTGGGCGGTCGCGACGAGCGAGAACTCGCCGCTGAGTCGGGCGCGCTCCGGAGCCGGGGGCAACCGGTGTCGGCGTAGTCCCGCGCGCTCCGCGCTGCGCCACAGCGAGAGCAGCGTGTACGCGATGCGACGCAGGACCATTACGGCCACGGTGGCGCGTGGGTCCTCGCCGTCGAGGCGACCCGTCGCGCCTGGTGGGCGTTGTGAGCGGCGCAGAGCATGGAGCAGTTGTCCGCCGACATTGTGGAAAGCTCCCTCTGCGCGACCCCAGGGCTCTTTTCCGTAGAGACGCTGCTGGCGCGCCCCCACCGGGCGTCAGCCCGAGGCGAGCGACTTCTCTGCCAGCACCAGGCGCGCCAAGAGCACGCAGGCCACCGCGTTCGCCACCGCGAACAGCGCCAGCCCCAGGCGCCCCATCGGCGAATGGATGCCGCCCTGAACCGCCGCGGCGAGCAGATACGCCGCGATGCCCACGGCAAGGCCCCCCAGCACCGGCCGCGCGCGCGGCACGCCGAACAAGAGCAGCGTGAGCCCGAAAGGCAAGAGCACGGTGCCGAGCGGCAAGAACCCGTGCAGCGACGCGCCGAGCAAGATGTCCCAGTCCGGCAGCGGTCGGGCCAAGAGGTCCACCAGATCGTTGTGTCGCCCGATGACGAAGGGCGCGAAGAACAGCAGGCCGGGCCCGGCGAAGAGCGCAGGCAGAAGGAAGTGGGGAGTCCACGGCGATGCGACCGGCTCTCTGCGGCGCAGGCTGCGGAACACGACGAAGATCACCAGCGCCAGGGCGAGCAGCCGGGCCACCGTGCGCTCGAGCGCGACGCGCCCGAGGGTGGTCGCGGCGTCCAGCGCGCCGGCGCCGAACTGAAAGCGCCCCTCTGCCGAACCGCTCAGCTTGCGGGCGCCACGGGTCAGCGCTTGCTCGACCTGGGCCGGCTCCGACACCCCGAGCGAGACCAGCAGCGCGGCCGCCCCGGCCACGTGCGGCGAAGCCATGCTGGTGCCGTTGTAGCTGGGGAAGCGCTCGCAGCGGTCGCGACCGCCGTTGCAGATGGTCTGCTGCACCACGTCCACCCCGGGGGCCGCCAGATCGACGCCTGGGCCCCGCGACGAGAAGCGCGCCAGCTGGTCGTTCGGGGTCAGCGCGCTCACGCCGATCACGCCCGCCGACCCGCCGGGGTACCCCACCGGGCCGCCGCTGTTGCCGGCCGCCGCGACCAGCGTGACGCCGCGACCCCGCGCATGGTCGATGGCGCGCTGCATGATGCGCGAGTTGCGCGAGCTCCCCAGGCTCAGATTGATCACCTGGGCGCCGTGATCCGCCGCCCAGCGGATGCCGTCAGCCACGTCGGTGGTGGTGCCCACGCCGTCCTGGCTCAGCACCTTCACCGGCATCAGCCGCGCGTCGAAGGCCATGCCCGCCGCACCGATGCCGTTGTTGGTGCTCTGGGCGATGGTCCCCGCCACGTGCGTGCCGTGCCCGTGGTCGTCGTTTGCGTGCTCGGACTTGGTGACGAAGTTGTAACCCGCCACGCAGCGCGTCTTGGCCAGATCGCTGGCCTTGTCGAAGTGCTCGAATCGCTCGCACGCGATGCCGGTGTCGATCACCGCCACGGTGGCGCCCCGACCCGTGGAAAAATCCCAGGCCCGCTCGGCACCCACGCGGGTCAGGTGCCACTGATCCTTCAAGAGCGGGTCGTTGGGCACGAAGAGCGCGCGCACCCGGGCGTGGGGCTCGACCACCTCGACGCGGGAATCTTTCTCCAGCGCGCCCCGCACCTCGTCCAGCCGCTCTTGCACCACGCGCACCACCTGCACGCGCGTGTCGGCCTCGAGCGCCGACGGCGCGAACGTAACCGCCAACCGCGCCAGCAGCTCGCTGATTCGGCCCGGTGGGAGGTCGTCGGCGAAGTCGACCGCCAGCTCACCCGGAATGTCGTCGGCCGACTCGTCGGCAACCGACGGCGCCGGGCTGCCCGGGCCGCCCGCGAGCGCCGCGCCCGAGACGAGCAAGAGTGAGAGCGACAGGAGCCAGGCGGGGCGGAGCACGAGCGGGGATCGTAGCGCAGATTCGGGGGTGGGCACGCACCGCGATGAGTGCTGAGATCCCGCGCATGCGCCCCATTTCTCAGCTGACCCAGCCCGAGGCGGCGGGCCTCGACGGTTTGTTGTTCGATCTGGACGACACGTTGCTCGATCACGGCAAGCTGTCCGAAGCGGCCTATGCGTCGCTGTTCCGATTGCGAGAGAGCGGGCTGCGATTGCTCGCGGTGACGGGTCGACCGGCGGGCTGGGGCGAGGTGATCGCCCGGCAGTGGCCCGTCGACGCGGCGATCACCGAGAACGGCGCCGTGACCCTGTACGCCAGCGACGGGCTGGTGCGCCGTCACGACTCCGTGTCCGAAGACGAGCGCCGACGACGGCGCATCCGCCTGGCAGCGCTGGTCGCGGCGCTCCGCGAGGCGCATCCCGAGCTTCGCGCCGCCGACGACGTGGGCGCTCGCCACAGCGACTTTGCCTTCGACATCGGCGAGCACCAGCGGGTCGCGCCCGAGGTGGTCCACGCGGTGTGCGCGCTCGCCCGCGAGCACGGGGCGCGCACCCACGCTTCCAGCGTGCACCTGCACCTGACCTTCGACGGCGACGACAAGGCCTCGGGCGTGGTGCGCACGGTGCGCCTCTTGTGGGGCACCGATCCCACCCTGCTGCGCTTTCGCTACGCGTTCATCGGCGACAGCGAGAACGACGCCGCCTGCTTCGCAGCCTTCCGCACCACCATCGGGGTGAAGAACCTCTCGGGTCGCCCCACCGTGGGGCCGCGCTTCGTGACCAGCGCGGCGCGCGGGCGGGGCTTCGCCGAAGCCGCAGCGCACCTGGTGGCGCTGCGCGGCGGGTGAGCCCCGCGCGCCCTCACGGCCGCGTGACTCCGGATCGCGCTTGGCGTATGTCCAAAGCCGAGCGGGGCAGACCATGAGCGACACCCGGCGGCACGCCAAGACCTTCGTGGTGCTGATGGGCATCGTCGCCTTGTTCGGCGACATGACCTACGAGGGCGCCCGTGGCCTGGTCGGCCCATACCTGGCGCTCCTCGGTGCCAGCGCCACGGCGGTGGGCTTCGCCGCGGGTTTCGGCGAGTTCCTGGGCTACGGGCTTCGGCTGGTCACCGGTTGGGTGGGCGACAAGACCCGCGCGTACTGGCCGCTGGTCATCTTCGGCTACGCGCTCAACTTCATCGCGGTGCCCGGGCTCGCGCTGGTCGGCAGCTGGCAGGCGGCCGTCGCCTTGCTCTTGCTCGAGCGCATCGGCAAGGCCATCCGCAGCCCGGCGCGCAGCACCTTGGTCTCGTTCGCGGCCAGCGAGGCCGGAGCCGGCAAGAGCTTCGGCATCGACGAGGCGCTGGATCAGATCGGCGCGGTCAGCGGCCCGTTGCTCACCGCGCTGGTCATCTGGGTGGTCCGCGACGAGCCCCTCACCGATCGCTATCGCGCCGCGTTCCTGGTGCTGATGCTGCCGGTGTTCTTGAACCTGGCCTTCCTCTTGACCGCCCGAAGGCGGTTCCCGCGGCCCGAGGCCTTCGAGCAGGGCGAGCGCCCGGCGCACCCCGAGCTCGGCAAGCTGTTCCGCTGGTACGTCGCCGCGGTCATGCTCATCGGCCTGGGCTTCGCCGACTGGGCGCTGATCGCGTTCCATGCGACCCGGGCCCAGCTGATGACCGCAGCGGTCTTGCCCCTGCTCTACGCCGGGGCCATGGCCGCCGACGCCATCGCCGCCCTGCTCTTCGGCTCGTGGTTCGACCGTCGCGGGATCAGCGTGCTGGCCTTCAGCACTGCCGTCTCGGCGCTGTTCGCGCCGCTGGTGTTCCTGGTGTCGTCGGGTTGGCTCTTGGCGCTCGGCGGGCTGCTCTGGGCCATCGGCATGGGCGCCCACGACTCGGTCTTCAAGGCCGCCGTGGCCCGCATGGTGCCCAAGGCCGAACGCGGGCGGGCATACGGCATTTTTTTCGCGTTCTTCGGCGGGGCGTGGTGGGTCGGCAGCTCGGTCATGGGCTACCTGTATGACCGATCGCTGTCGGCCCTGGTGGTGTTCTCGGTCGTGACCCAGCTCGCGGCGGTGCCGCTCTTGCTGTTCGTGGGCCGGCGCTTGGCGCAGCCCACGGCCGGCGCGTGAGAGCACTCCGCAGCGCACAAGAGCCGTGTTATCCGGGCCAGATGGCGTTGTTCGAGTGGACCCGCGACTTCGAGACGGGTGTCCGCGAGGTGGATGACCAGCACCGCGCCCTGGTGCGGCTGATCAACCAGCTAGACGAGACCCGCAGCAGTGGCCCGAGCGCAGAGTCAGCGGCCGGGGTCTTCGACCAGCTCGGCGACTACATTCGTTATCACTTCGCCGCCGAAGAGCGCGCCCTGGTCGAGCACGGCCTGCCCGAAGATGCGCTCCGCGCCCACACCGCGCAGCACGATCAGTTCGTGCACCGCGTGCAGCGCTTGGCTTCGCTGCAACGTGCGCGCACCTTCGCGGCCAGCGACGAGCTGATGAGCTTCTTGGTCTCGTGGCTGTCCGACCACATCCTTCGCCGCGACCGGCACGACCTGGCCTTCGTCCGGTCTGGGGCCAAGCCCGGACCGGGCAGCGCTGACGGCACTCCCGAGGCCGCGCTGCGGGCCGCGCTGGCCGAGGCCACCGGCCGCTTCCAGCATCTGGCCGACGGCATCCCGCTGTTGCTCTGGTCGTGCGACGAGCACGGTCGACGGACCTGGTTCAACCGCACGGCAATCGAGTTCCGGCAATCGAGTTCTTGGGTCGCGAACGCGAGCTCGACGACCCGACCTGGCTCTCCGCCATCCACCCCGACGACCGGTCGCGCGCCGCGCGTGAGCTGGAGGCGACGCTGGCCAGCCCAGAGCTGGTCCGGCGCGAGTACCGCTTGCGCGAGCGCGGCGGAAGCTATCGCTACCTGCTCGAGACGCTTCTGCCGCGCTACGAAGACCACACCCGCTTCGTCGGCCTCTTGGGCTGCGGCGTGGACATCACCCAGCAGCGGCTGGGGATGGAAGTGCTGCGGGACGCGCGGAGCTTGCTGGAGGAATCCGTCGCGACCCGAACCGCGGAGCTCGAGCAGGCCAACGCCCGGCTCGAGGAAGATCGCGCGAAGCAAGACGCGCTGGTCGCAGCGCTCTCGCAAGCTCGCGCGCAGGTGGTGGAAGCCCACGGTCATGCCGCCCTGCGCACCTTGGCCGCCGGCCTGGCCCACGAGATGAACTCGCCGCTGGCGGTGGTGCTGGGGAACATGCACCACCTGGAAGAGAGCCTGGCGGAGCTGGCCGCGAACCCCGCCGCGGCCACCGAGCGGCACGAGTTTGCCAGCGAGCTGCCGCAGCTCGTCGCGGACACTCAGGCCGGGCTGTCGAAGATCGTGCGCATCGTGCAGGCGCTCTCGTCATACGTGGGCGACGCCGAGCAGGGCGAACGGTGCGAGCTGCACACCGTGGCCGGGTCCGCTGCCGACCTGTTGAAGAGCCAGCTGCCGCCGGAGGTGCGACTGGTGCTCGACCTGGTGGTGGTGCCCGACGTGAAGATGACGCCCCAAGCGGTGCTCACGGTGCTGACCCACCTGTTGCTCAATGCCGGACAGGCCGCGGCGCCCTCCGGTCAGGTCACGGTCAGAACTTGGGCCGAGGCCAGTGTGGTTCACCTGGCGGTGACGGACACCGGCGCAGGGATCGCGGCCGAGCACTTGCCGCACGTCTTCGACCCGTTCTTCACCACGCGCGAGATCGGCCAGGGCCTGGGACTCGGGCTCACCGTCGCACGCAACTTGATCCAGAAGTCCGGAGGCTCGATCTTGGCCGAGAGCACCCCGGGCCTCGGCAGCACGTTCACCATCACCCTGCCGCAGGCGTGAGCGTCAGCGCCCGACCAGCGCACCCCACGACCGGATCAGCGCCGCGGCGGCGCGCTCGATCTCGTCGTCGGTCGTCTTCCGACCCAGCGTGAGCCGCACCGTGCCAATGGCTTCTTGCGGGGGCACGCCCATCGCCAAGATCACCGCCGAAGCGGCCTGATGCCCCTCGTGGCAGGCCGATCCAGTCGACGCAGCCACCTCGGGGGCTCCCGCCAGCACCGCGTCGCCCGAGGCACGCGGAAAGCGCAGGCTGAGCGTGTTCGGCAGGCGCTCGGCGGCGCGCCCGTTCAGGGCAAGCCCGTGAACACCGGCCGCGAGCCGCTGCCACAGCAAGTCACGGAGCGCACCCATGCGGGCGGCCGCGGCCTGCAGATCGCGCCCCAGAAGCTCGCAGGCGGCACCGAGCCCGACGATGAACGCCACGTTCTCGGTGCCGGGTCGCAGCCCACGCTCGTGCCCCGCGCCCAGAACGAAAGGCGAGAGCGGCGTGCCGCGCTTCACGTACAGCGCGCCCACCCCCTTGGGTGCGTACAGCTTGTGCCCCGCCACCGACAGCAGATCCACGTCGAGCGCGCGCACGCTCACCGGCACCTTGCCCAAAGACTGGGCGGCGTCGGTGTGGACCCAGGCGCCCACGGCGTGCGCCAGCCGCGCCAGCTCGGCCACCGGCTGCAGGACGCCGGTCTCGTTGTTCGAGTGCATCACCGTGAGCAGAGCCGTGCCCGGAGCGAACGCACTGGCCGCATCGCCCTGCGCGAATCGCCCCGCGCCATCCACCCCCAGCCGGTGGACGGTGTACCCGTGACGTTCGAGCCAGTCGCACGGCCGCGCCGTGGCAGGGTGCTCGATCACGCTGGTGACCACGGGGCGACGGCCGCCCAGCGCCTCGGTCACGCCGCGGATCGCCAGGTTGTTCGCCTCGGTGCCGCCCGAGGTGAAGATCACCTCGTCGGCGTCGCAGCCGATGAGCCCGGCCACCTGGTCGCGGGCGCGACTCACGGCGGCCTTGGCCCGCGCGCCGTACACGTGGCTGCTCGACGGGTTGCCGAAGTGATCGCGAAGGTATGGCAGCATGGCCTCGACGACCTCGGGGAGAATCGGCGTGGTCGCGTTGTTGTCGAGGTAGATCGGGTCGGTCTCGGGCATGACTAGATCTTCATGTGGAGCCAGGTCTTCTCGAACAAGACCTTGCCAGCGTGCCACCGCCAGGCCGGCGGGTGCAGCGTCACCTGGGGCAGCGGCTCGGCGTAGAAGTTCCCCTCGCCGAAGCCGGCCTTGCCATGGCCCACCTCGATGAAGCACTCGCCGTGACCGTCGAAGCGTTCGCCGGCGGGCTGCCCGGCGATCTCGGCGGCGATGTTCTTGGCCACGACTTCGGCCTGCCCGTGGGCGAACACCCCGGCCTTCGGCAGCGGCTTGCCCATGGCCAGCGGAATGGTGGTCACGTCGCCCAGGGCGAAGACCCCGGGAAAGCGCGTGGCCAGCGTGTGCCGGTCGACGCTGATCCAGCCGGCGTCCCCGAGCAGCGGGCTCTGGCGCACCACCTCGGGTGCGCGGTGCGGCGGCACATAGGCCAGAAGATCGAAGCTTGCCTCGGCGCCGCCGGCAAAGCTCAACTTCTTGGCCTGGGGGTCGACGGCGGCGACTTGATGCGCCGGGTAGTAGGGGATGTTCTCGGCGGCGAGCAGCTGCCGCACTGCCGCCGACATCTCGGGGCCGGCCACCCCCATCGGACCTGGCTCCGCGGCCCACACCTCGACGCTCACCGCGTCGCCCAGCCCCCGCGAGGCAAGGTGAGCGGCGATCAGCAGCGCTGCTTCGTAGGGTGCCGCGGGGCACTTGTAGGCCGGCGCAGCGGTCAGGACCACGACCTTGCCGCGCTCGATCGAGCCGAGGGCGGCTCGAAGCGATTCGGCCCCGGCGAGCGTGTAGAAGTCGTGACCGGCCTCGGCCAGACCAGGGATGGTCCCGTCGGCCAGCTCGGCGCCCAGGGCCACCACCAGATAGTCGCCGGCGATCTCTTCGCCGGCCACCACGACCGCGCGCCGCTCGGGATCGATCTTTTCTACTTCTCCGTAGCGGACCTCGATGCCCTTCCGCTCGAGGCGGTCGAGCGGGCGCTGGATCGCGCTGGCTTCTCGCTGCCCGACCATCAGCCAGAGCAACGAGGGAGTGAACAGGTGGCTCCGCTCGCGGTCGATGACCACGATGCGGTGCTCTTTGGTCAGCTGCTTGCGAAGCTCGGTGGCGACGATCAGCCCGCCCACCCCGCCGCCCAGCACGATCACGGTCTTCATCAAAACACCAACGTCCTCTCGGCCCACTCTTGCCAGTCGGTCAGCTCTTCCAAGGTGCTCCGTTTGCAGCCTTCGGTCAGCTCGCCCTCGGTGATGCCGCGCGCGTCCAGGCACGTGCCGCACACGCCGATGAGCACGCCCCGGTGCGCAGGCCCGCGCAGCATGAGCTCGACGTTGTAGTAGCCCGGCGGCACCTTCTGGTTCGCCTTGGCGCAGGCCGCGGCGTCCCCCATCAAGAAGACGCGAACGGCCTGGCCCTCGCGCTTGGCCAGGGCGCCCGCCAGGCGCAGCGCGTTGAAGCTGCGCTCGGTGCCATACGGAGGGTCATTCAGGATGAACAAGGTCTTGGCCATGGCTCATGCTCCCTTCTCGACGCGCCAGCCTCGCGCGCGCCACTCGACCACGCCCTGCTCCAGGCGATGGGCGTCGAAGCCCTTCTTGCGCAGCAGGGCCACCGCCTCGACGGCCAGCACGCAGTAGGGCCCGCGACAATAGGCGACGATCTGCCGGCGCTTCTTCAGCTCGCTGAGCCGGCTTTGCAGCTCTTCGAGCGGAATGGACAGCGCGCCCGGCAAGTGGGCGGCGCGGTACTCGTCGGGCGGGCGGACGTCGATCACCGTGACCTCGCCGCTCTTGACCCGCCGCAAGAGCTCTTCACCAGCCACGCGCTCCATGGCGCCGCGCGCCTCGAGGAACTCTCGCGTCACCCGCTCGACTTCGGCCAGGCGCGACTCGGCCAGCCCGCGCAGCGCCCCGAAGAAGTGACACACCTCTTCGTCGGCCAGCCGGTACTCGACGTAGAGCCCCTTTTTCTCGGCGTCGACCAGCCGCGCGGCGCGCAACACCTGCAGGTGCTGCGAGGCGTTGGCCACCGAGAGGGCGGCCTCTCCTGCCAGAGCCTCGACGGTGCGCGGGCCCTGACACAAGAGGTCGAGCAGCTCCAGCCGCTTGGGTGCGGAGACGGCCTTCCCGATCCGCGCGATCTGCTCGTAGATGGCGTCCTTGAAGCGCCGCGGGGTCGACATGCGCTCCACTATTCAATCGTTTGCTTGAATAGTCAAGCCTAGCGGTAGGGCCCCGCCCGCCGCTCGAGGGAGAGCCCCGAGAGCACCGCCGTGGCGTCGCAGAGCGCCCCCAGCGCCGCGATCACGCCGTCGCCCGTGGCGTGCAGCGCCGGCAGCCGGAGGGTGAGCCCCCGGTCGTCACCCGCGAACGGGCCCGAGCGGCGCAGCTGATTCAGCTGCCGGCGCGCGACCTCGCCGAACACGGCGCGAGCCCGGTGCTGATCGCTCACCCGCACCTCGAAGCGCGCGTCGAAGTCCGCGTCGCCGGTCGTGAGGCGCGGCGCCTCGTGGAACAGGTCCTCGAAGAACCCGGGGGCGTCCGCCCGGTCGCCCAGGCTCAGGCCGAGGCCCAGCGGCTCGACGAACCGCGCTTCGAGGATCAACTGGTACCCGAGGGCCGCCACCCGACTGGCCAGCACGCGACACTCGACGCCGTGGCGGCGGCCCTTCAGGGTCAGCGGCGTGGGGCGGTATTTCATCCCAGTCTCGCGGGCGATCCGCTCGAGCTGGCCGGCCAGCCCGGCCAGCGATGCCGCCGCCGGCACGTGGCGGGCGGCCTCGAGCACGGCAGCGGCGACGCTGCTCGCGGCCTCGGTCAGGTGCACCAGATAGGCGTCCTCGCCGAACGGCAGCCCCTCGCCGCCGGAAGGTGAGGTCTCGATCCTCAGGCCCGTGTCCAGGAGCTGCACGCGGGGTCGCCCCTCGACGTCCACGGTATGTTCGAGCGCCGCCATCAGCGCCGCCTGCACGGTCCCGCTGACCAGGGCACCGACCCGCGTCGGCTCGTCGCCATACACGACGAAGCTGGGCGCGAAGCGCCCCCACACATCCGTCGCCCCGCTGGTGATCGACAGGCCGAGATCGAGCGCTGCATCGAGCTCGGCGCGAACCACGAACGCAGCCGGGCTGTGGCGACGGGCCGGGCGGAACTCGGCGGACAGCGAGTGGCGCCGCCGCACGAGGCCGAAGCGGTTCTCGGACGCGCCGGCGCCGAGCTGCTGCGCGGCTCGCCCGATGGCCCAGGCGTAGGGGGTCTGGAAGAGCATCCTCCGCGAGCTCTACACCCGGCCCGAGGCGGCCGCGACGAACTGCTCGACGAACCGGGTCGCGGGGGCCGCCGCGAGCTCGTCCCAGGTCCCTTGCTGCGACACCCGACCGGCCTCGAGCACGATCACGCGCTGCCCCAGAGCCAGCGCATCCGTCGGGTCATGCGTCACGACGATGCTCGGCAGCCCGCGATCGCGGAGCGTCTGGGCGAGGAAGGCACGCACCTCGGCCCGGGCGGAAACGTCGAGCGCCGCCAGCGGCTCGTCGAGCAGCAGCGCACGCGGCTCGACCGAGAGAGCGCGCGCCAGGGCGACCCGCTGCTTCTCGCCCCCCGACAGCGACCGCGGCCTGCGGTGCGCCAGGGCCTCGAGACCGAAGTCACGCAGCGCGCCGTCGACCCGATGCATCGGGGCCGAGGCGCTCTGCACGGCGAAGGCCAGGTTGTCCCGGACGGTGAGCTGGGGAAACAACGCATGGTCCTGCGGCACGTAGCCGATGCGGCGTCGCTCGACCGGAAGGTCGACCCCCTGCTCGCTGTCGAACAGCAACGTGTCGCCGATGCTCAGCCGGCCACGCTCTGCCGGGAGCGCGCCGAGCAAGAGCGAGAGCAGCGAGGTCTTCCCGGCGCCGTTCGGGCCGACCAGCACCAACGTTCCGCCGGCGGTGTTCAGATCGACGTCGATGGCGAGCTCGCCGACGCGGGCGCCGAGACGCGCCACCAGGCTCACGAGACCTCCAGTGAGCTCTTCAGCGTGACGCGTACGAACCACAGCAGGCTGAAGGCCACGACCACCAGCGCCATGGAGATGGCCTGGGCCGCCCGCAGATCGGCCTCGAGCGCGGTGTAGATGGCGAGCGGCAGGGTCTGGGTGGTGCCCGGCAGATTCCCGGCGAACATCAGGGTCGCCCCGAACTCACCCAGGGCGCGCGCCCACGCCATGGCCGCAGCGGCCCCCAGCCCCGGCGCCGCCAGCGGAACCGCGACGCGGAAGAACACCCGCAGCGGCGAAGCGCCGAACGTGCGCGACACCAGCACCAGTTGCGGGTCGATGCGCCGGAACGCGCTGGTGGCCGCCTGGACGAAGAACGGCGCCGACACGAACACCTCGGCCATGACCACGGCCGTGGTGGTGAAGGTGACCGACCAGCCCGCACCACCGAGGACCGCGCCGAGCAGCCCCCTCTTACCGAACGCCAG
This sequence comes from Polyangiaceae bacterium, assembly GCA_023150915.1. Classification (GTDB taxonomy): domain Bacteria; phylum Myxococcota_A; class Polyangia; order Polyangiales; family Polyangiaceae; genus JADJKB01. Next base: position 3,681 of record JAKLKA010000196.1, on the reverse strand, counting down.
CAGCAAGGCGACACCGGCCACGGCGGGAGGGATCACCACCGGGAGCTGGATGGCGCTCTCGAGCGCCTGCCAGAACCGCCCCTGCCGCCGCGAGAGGGTCCACGAGAGCGGGGTGCCGAGCGTGACCACGATCGCCAGCGTGATCAGTGTGGTGGTCAGGCTCAAACGAAGTGCGGGCCAGACCAGCGGGTGCCGCAGCCCCGAGGCGACGTCGGTCGCGGTGGCGGACGCGAACAGCGACACGATCGGCAGAGCCAGGAAGAGCACCAGCAGCGCCCCGATCAGCGCCAGCGCCACCCGCTGCGCGGTCATCGCTGCACCACCGAGAAGCCGGCCCGCGCCAGGCCCCGTTGGCCCGCCTCGGAGAGCACCAGCAGGGTCCAGTCGTGCGCCAGCCCCGGGTGCGGTGTCCCGGTCACGGTGGCCAGCGGGTACTCGGCGACCACGTTGATCGCCGCCGGAATTTCGAGCACGCGCAGATCCGACGCGCCCAGCGTGTCGGAGCGGTACACGACACCGGCTTGGGCTTCGCCCAGGCGCACCTTGGTGAGCACCTGCCGCACGTTGAGCTCGCGCGACACGATCTTTGCCTCGACCCGGGCGCGAAAATCGCCGCCGTGGTGCGACGCCGCGCGGTCCAGGATCTGCAGCGTGTAGCGCCCGATGGGGACCTCCGGCGCGCCGACCACGATGCGCGACGCGTGGGGCAGGTCGCCCAGCCCCCGGATCGTCCCGGCGGCGTCCTGGCTGACCACCAGCACCGGCTCGTTCCGGGCGAACACCACGGGCGCCCCCACCCGGCCGGCTCGCACCAGCTCGTCCATGTGGCGCTGATCGGCTGACGCGAACACGTCGGCGGTGGCGCCGTGCGTGAGCTGGGTGTGCAGCTCGCCGGTGCCGGCGAAGTTGAAGACCAGCCGGACGCCGGGGTGCGCGCGCTCGAAGTCGGTGCCGAGCGCGGTGAACGCCTCGCGCAGCGATGATGCCGCGAAGATCACCAGGCGACCGTCGGCCTTGTCGCGGCTGCACCCGACCGCGATCAGCAGGGCGACCAGGGCCCACAGGCGGCAGCAGGCGTTCACGCCGCCTGCACCTCGGCGACGCGCTCGCCGGCGGGGCGCACGTCGTAGCCCAACACCGACAGCTCGCGGCGGAAGGCGCTGGACGCGAGCACGCCGAACAAGCGCTCGAGCTTCGGATCGGTCAGCCCCGAGCGCGGAACGGCCAGATCGTAGCGCTCTTCCGCCAGGGGCACGAAGCCCAGCCCGAAGGCCATGGCTGCGTCTCGGGTGGCCACCCCCGCGTCGGCCGCACCCATGGCCACGGCGCGAGCCACGTCGAGGTGCCCCGAGACCGCGAGCGCGGGGTGACGGGCCCGCTCGAGCGTGGCCCCCTGCTCGCGCAGCGTCCGCTCGAGCAGGCGCTGCGCGCCCGACCCCGCCTCGCGCCCCACCAGTCGAAGCTCTGGCCGCATGAGATCGCCCGGCCCCTTCACCAGGCGCCGAGCCCCGCCCCGCACCACCAGCCCCGCCTCCCAGCGCGCGAGCGTGATGAGCACGATGGGCTCGGCGTGGCCCAGCCGCCGCACGTCCGCGACGTTCGGCTCACCAGTGCGCGGATCCATCAAGTGAACGCCGGCAACATGGGTGTGCTGCCGAGCCAGCGCCTCGAGAGCCGAGGTGCTGGAGCGCGGAAGCCACGAGAAGCGGCCGGCACCCGGACGCGAGTTGAGCCGATCGGCGAGCAGCCCCAGACCGCTGGCGCAGCCCATCAAGATCACGTTGTCCCGAAGCTCGGCCACGGGCCGCAGCGGCTCGACCTCGACCCGGCCACGCTTCTCGGCAACGACGATCGCGTCCGCCGCAGTGCGGAGCCCGTCTTGGCCCAGCGGGTGGGACACCCAGCGGCCCGCGATGCAGGCCACGGCGGCCCGGCCCGCTGGGCCGCGGGCGCCGCTTTCGGCGCTCAGCGTGGGAGCAGCCGGGGGCTCGCCGAAGAGCTCCTCGACCCGGCAGTCGAGCGCACGCGCCAGGCGAAGCGCGACGTCCACCGCGGGGGTCGCGCGCCCCGCTTCGATGGCGCTGACGCTCTGGCGCGAGAGCCCCACGCGCTCGGCCAGGGCGACCTGCGACAGCCCACGGGCCTCTCGGTGCGGGCGGACCCGGTTCGATGACATGCTAAGCATGGTTTACCTCACGCAAGGTTTGCTTTCCACCTCAACAGAAACTCACAGGTCCGGGTGCGCGGGCTACGCGCCGGGGCGCGAAGGCCCGGTCGCGTTCACCCGCAAATTCCCGGGAAAAGCGGGTGGTCCCGCCCTTGCTAGCGCGGCAGCATGACCCTTCTGCGCTCGCTGGGCCTTGCCCTGTGCCTGACCGCCTGTTCGCCCCCCCGGCCCGCGGACCACGCCGCCCGGGCACGCCCCGCCGAAGGCGCGCTCGGCTCGGGCGACTTCGCGCGTGCACGCCGCGCCGCCGACAGCGCGCTCGCCCACGACCACCAGAACCCGCGCGCGGCGCTGGTGCGGGCGCTCACCCGCTACGAGAACGCGATGAAGCAGCTCTCACGAGACCTGCGCACCGTGGCCATCGGCGGCGCGATGACCGGCGGGTTCAACCAGCGCTATCTCGACCTGGCGCTGGAACAGGCAGACCAGGGTCTGGCAGCAGTGGAAGCCGACCTGGCGACGGCCAGCCGCGACCCGGATCTGTCCCTCGAGCTGTGCCTGGCCTGCTGGCGCAAGGACTGGAACGGCAACGGTCGCGTCGACTCGAGTGACGAGCTCTTGTTTCAGATCGAGCAGGACGCCGCGGGCAATCCCATTCCCGAGGGTGACCCGCGGCGCAAGCCCACCTTCCGATTCGACCACGGGGACGTGTACTGGGCACGCGCCTTCGTCGCGTTCCAGCGAGCAGCCATCGACGTGCTCTCGGCCCATGACTTCAGCGAAGTAGAACGCCTGATGGCAGAGCGCGCCGAACGCCCGCGTCAGATCCGGCTCAGGCTGGTCCGCCCCGAGCGCATGAAGAGAGCGCGCGCGCACGTGCTCGCGGGGCTCTCACACTCCGACGCGAGCCGGCGCGCCTATCTGGCCGAACAGGACGACGACCGCGAGTGGATGCCGAATCCGCGGCAAAAGAGCCACCCGTTGCCGCTGCCGGTCGACGCCAATTTGTACGCGACCTGGCAGGGTGTGGTGGCCGACCTGGAGCGTCTGGTGCGCGGCGAGCAAGGCCTGAGCGTGCGCGAGCTGGCGCAGCTGGGCGACCACAGGTGGAAGGACCCGCCCGAGGGCTTCGTCGACGTGGGAAGCATGTTCAGCCGACCACGCGACATCGTGATCGACCTCGGGGCCATCGAGCGATTCGATCGAGCCGAGACCCGGCAGAACGCCGAGCTCTTGCTGAAGAGCGTGCTCGGCGCGCACTACGTGCGACAGATGAAGCCGTCGCCCTTGCCGCGCCGGCTCGAGCGCATGAAGGGCGAGGTCGAGCGCGGCGACGAGTCGCTCGAGCGCAAGCTGCGCTACCTCTTGTGGGTCAACTAGTGCTGCGTCCCAGAAGTCGCAATCCATCTCAGGCTGCGAGGACCCGGCCGGTGTAGGTCCACTCGAACGGCCGGGCGAGGTGTTCGTTCCAGTGCCAGGCGAATCGATAGATACCCGCCTCCAGGGCGCGCGCG